>NZ_CP048410.1:3592500-3770983 GCF_019357415.1 Gramella sp. MT6 | reverse complement strand
TCTTAGTTAAACGTTAATTTAGGTTAGTAGTAAGTTCATTGCCGGAAACTGGATCAACTTGCGTTTCCAACTTGAGTGGAACAAATATGTGAACAAAAAATGTAAAAAAAAAACCATTTGTGGGTTGAATTTTAAGAAAAATTTATGCATACTTGTTTCCGAGCCTGAATATAAAAAACCTTTCTCAGAAAGGCTAGTTTTTTCACATGAAATCACACAAAACTCTTGTTAAAGTTCGATATGCCGAAACCGATCAAATGGGTGTGGTACATCATGGAAATTATCCGCAATACCTTGAAATTGCTCGACTTGAATGGTTAAGCGCCTTAGGTATTTCATACAAAAATATGGAAGAGGAAGGGATAATGTTGCCGGTATACGAATTAAATTTAAAATATATCAAACCGGTAACTTTTGATGAAAATCTAACTATTGAAACTCGCCTTCGTGAATTGCCAAATGTTAAAATTACATTCAATTATTCGGTGTTCAATGAACAGGGAGATTTGGTGACTTCAGCCACCTCAGTTTTGGTATTTATGGACTCTAAAACTAGGAGACCAGTAAGATGTCCACAAAATATTTTAGAAAAACTGAAGGATTAATCCTCCATTTTTGAAATTTCAACTTTGTAGGTATTATCAAACTTTTCAAAGATACTTTCTGCATCCTTTTTTCTTACAGCAATATAAATTTTGCAATCCAGTTCAAGTTTTTGATCGATCACATTTAAGTTGTTCTGTTTGATCACCTGCATTACTTTATTCATTTCAGGATAGTCAAACTTTACTATAAAGACCTCGTCTATGGTTCGCTTTATAATATCTGAAGCTTCCAATGCCATTTGGGCAGCGGTCTTATAGGCATTAATTAGCCCGCCTACTCCAAGCTTTACCCCGCCAAAATATCTAACCACTACAATAAGAATATTGGTTACATCAAAGGATTGTATCTGCCCATAAATAGGCATTCCGGCAGAATTTGAAGGCTCTCCGTCATCATTGGCTCTATATTGATGCTCTTCCTTGCCTATTTGCCAAGCGTAACACCAATGCCTGGCCTTGTGGTGTTTAGCTCTTAATTCCTCCAGGTGTGCATTAGCTTCATCTTCGGTTTTTATAGGAAAGGCATACCCGAAAAACTTGGAGTTCCGGTCCTTGAATAATACTTCTGGTGATGGCTTGGTAATGCTTTGGTAAGTATCTTTCATATCGCGCTGTTTGCTACAAGAATTATACTAAGAATTGCAAGCCCCAAACCAATCCAGTTTTTTCGAATTAATTTTTCTTTGAATAGGATAATTCCCACCAGGGTTGAGAAAGTTACAATAGCCACATGATTCATGGTAAATATGGTAGAACTGTCAAAACCTTTAGTTCTCAGGGCTAATACAAGGAAATAAATGGAAAAGTAATTTGGAATTCCCAGAGCTATCCCGCCCAGGATATTTTTGAATGTGATCTTTAGCTTTCCCATAAATGCCTGCGCAATTAAAATAATAGAACCTATTAAACCTGCAGTAGCAAAAATGGTTGAAGAAAATAGGCCTACATCAGTTTCAGAAACATAGTTGGTTTCCAGGAATTTAAGACTAGTATCTATGATTCCGCTTCCCAGGAAGACCAGCAATGGAAAAATAAGGTTCTTGCTTTTGATACTAATTCCTTCTTCAGTCTTGATCGAGGTGAGGTATACCGCTACAAGGGCTAAGAGAATACCGGTGATTTTTAAAATACCAGTACTTTCGTTATAAAGAAAGATTCCGCAAAGCACGGGAATAGCTACAGACATTTTAGTTGCTACTGCTACCACAGATAATCCGCTTTTTTGTGTGGTAATAGCAGCAAGATTGAATACGGCTATAAAAAGAAATCCGAGCATGAAAGCTCCTGGAAACCATGATTCGTTCGGGACATGGGTAAAATCTGAACCTTCTATATATCCAAAAAAGCCAACGGTGCAGGCTATAAAATAATTTACAATGATAGCCTGTAGGGTGTTGACACCGAATTTTTTATATAACCTGAATACCACAAAAATTATGGTGGAAGATAGAACACTCAGAAGTAGGTATATCAAAACAGATCTTTTTTAGTCGTAAAGAGGTCGATAATATCTTCGTGAGTTGGTTCAATATTCCAGGTGTGAAAACCTAATCTGGAAGCTGTTTCAATATTCTCTGGAGTATCATCTATAAATAGACATTCTTCAGGTTCCAGTTCATTTTCATCAAGGACAAATTCAAAAATATCTGGATTTGGCTTGCGCATTCCTATTTCATAGGAAAGGTAAAATGCATCAAAACAGCTTTTAAATTCTTCATAAAAAGGGACTTTATTTTTTATGTGTTCAATATGATTCTCATTGGTATTGCTGAGCAAAATGAGTTTGAAATCCTTTTCTTCTGAAAGCTTCTGGATAAATTTCAATCTATATTCCGGAAACTCCAGTAAAATTGAATTCCAGGAATCGAGGAAGTCTTCTTTTTCTATTTGAGGAAAATGTGTTCTGTAATGTTCTGAGATCTCATCTGAGGTTACAAATCCCTGCTCGTATTCGCGGTTTTTAGCCGAGATTGCTTCAGGAAGGTCCTCCACATTCATTTCTCTTAACTTTCTATTGGTGCCGTCCTTATCCAGGTTGATAAAAACATCTCCAAAATCAAATATTATCGCTTTGATCATTTTTGTAAATTTTTAATCGGTCTCCTTCAATATCTGTTTCTGAAACTAACTTTCCTTTAATCTTTGGAGCTTTAACTCCTTTTTGAAACTCAGAACTTCCAGTAAAAATTCTAGCCTCGTCCCATAATCCGGAATCAATGAATTGCTGAAGTATATTGCTTCCTCCTTCAATAATTACAGACTGAAGATCATTTTTATGAAGAACTTCGCATATCTGTCTGGAAATATTATCGCTGAAATCTATTTTTTCATAGGTGATATCATCAATTTCCGGATTTTCTTGATCACAGATCACAATCGTTTTCTGAGTTCCGTCAAGAACAGAGAAGTCAACTGGTGTTTTTAATGTCCTGTCAATAATGATCCTGGTTGGATCTTTTCCCGTCCATTTTCTTATATTCAGAGAAGGGTTATCCTTTAAAACTGTTTTAGTTCCAACGAGAATAGCGTCTTCTTCGCTTCTCCATTTATGAACCATTTGCCCCGAATATTTGTTAGTGATCCACACTGGCCTGATATTTTCCTGCATTATAGGAGCAATAAAACAATCTGTGGTCTGTGCCCATTTTAAAATAATGTACGGCCGCTGCTTTTTATGAAAAGTGAAAAACCGCTTATTCAGCTCGAGGCATTCATCTTCAAGAACTCCCACTTTAACTTCGCAACCGGCGTCAAGAAGTTTCTTGATTCCACGGCCGGCCACCTTTGCAAAAGGATCCATTGTTCCAATAACAACCTTTTTGATCCCTTTAGCAATAATAAGGTCGCTGCAGGGTGGTGTTTTTCCATAATGGCTGCAAGGCTCCAGGCTTACATAGATCACAGCATCTTTTAAAAGCGCTTCATTCCTGACAGAATTGATTGCATTCACTTCAGCATGAGGTTCACCAGCTTTTCGATGCCAGCCTTCCCCAATTATTTTGTTGTTATGCACTACAACGCTGCCTACCATTGGATTAGGATAGGTAGTTCCAAGGCCGTTTTGGGCCAGTTCTATACAGCGTTTTATGTATTTTTCGTGTATATTCACAGCACAAAAATAGAATTAATTAGGCAGAATGAGCACATGGAAAATTCGGGAAATAAAACCCGAAGATAATCAGCAGGTTAAAGACTTAATTAGGAATGTACTTGTAGAAATGGGGGTTCCAAAAGTAGGTACTGCATATGAAGATAAGGCATTGGATGATATGACCGATACCTATAAAGGAGATAGAAGAGCATATTTTGTAGTGGAAGAAAAATCAAAGATCATAGGAGGTGCTGGAATTGCGCCTTTAACCGGTTTGGAAGAAAAGGTTTGTGAATTGCAAAAAATGTATTTTCTGCCTCAAGCCAGGGGAAGAGGTATTGGAATGGAAATGATCACCAGGTGTCTAGGGTTCGGCCGAGACCACGATTTTGAGAAATGCTATATCGAAACCTTACCATATATGGAAAACGCAAGAAGACTCTACGATAAAAATGGTTTCACGGTTATTGAAAAACCTATTGGAGACACGGGGCATTACAATTGCACCGTATTTATGACAAAAGATCTTTAGGGTCGAAAATTCCAAAATTTCAGGCTTGCTATGTTGATCTCCCAGTTGAAAATTCAGTTCATTGAAAGTTTAAAGGATGAATTTCCTTTAACCGAGATCGAATCCTTTTTTTATATACTGACGGAACATTTTCTTGATGTTCGCAGGATCGACCTAGCTCTTAATCGAGACCTTGAAATTTCAGAAGAACAGTTCTCGAAATTTGAGAAAGCGATGCTTCGGCTTAAAGATCACGAGCCGGTGCAATATATTACTGGCCTAACCGAATTCTACGGACTCGAGTTCGAAGTGAATAAAAATGTTCTTATTCCAAGACCGGAGACAGAAGAGTTGGTTGATTGGATAATCCATGACCATCAAAATACTGAAGAAGAACTGCATGTCCTTGACATAGGGACAGGGAGTGGCTGTATCCCCATCTGCCTTGCAAAAAATCTAAAAAATGCAAGTGTTAGTTCATTCGATATTTCGAAAGATGCCCTGGCGCTGGCTAAAAGAAATGCTTTAAGGAATAATGTGGAGGTAAATTTTCGAGAATTTGACATTCTGTCGTTAGAAAAACTGGATGGAAAGTATGGAATCATCGTCTCAAATCCTCCTTATGTGCGGGAACTGGAGAAGAAAGAAATGCACAGGAATGTGCTTGAGCATGAGCCTGAACTGGCCCTTTATGTAGATGATAATGATGCTCTCGTCTTTTACCAAAAAATAACCCAACTCGCTGCAGACGGATTAAGTGATAATGGAAAATTGTATTTTGAAATAAATCAATATCTGGGAGAGGAGACAAAGGCCCTTGTTGAAAATTTTGGCTTTGTAGCTGAATTGAAAAAGGATATTTTTGGGAATTACCGAATGTTGAAAGCGATCAGGAAATAAAATATGAATGAAAATTTAAATAAAATACATAACCTGGCTGTATTTTGTGCCAGTAGCGATGGAAATGATACCGAGATCTACAAAACGGCTTATGAGGTTGGGAAGATGATGGCTGAAAATAGTATTCGCTTAATATATGGTGGTAGTAAATTAGGGCTTATGGGTCAGGTTGCTCAGGGAGTGATGGATTATAATGGTAAAGCGACCGGGGTGATCCCAGATTTCCTGAAAACTAAGGAGGTTGTACATACCAGCCTGGATAAACTTATCACGACTCAGGATATGCACGAGCGCAAGCTCACTATGAACGAATTGAGTGATGCTTTTATAACCTTGCCAGGAGGTTTTGGTACCTTCGAAGAGTTATTTGAGATCGTTACCTGGGCACAATTAGGTTTGCATAGAAAGCCTATTGGGCTTCTAAATATTAGAGGTTTTTATGATGATCTTATTAATATGTTGAACAAAATGTGTTCTAAAGGTCTTCTGAAGAAAGATAATCTAGATATTTTACTGATCTCAGATAATTTTGAAGATCTTTTAGACCAAATGAGGAAATTTGAGCCTAAGCCTGTGCCAAAATGGATGAATAAAAATCAGACCTGATCATGAAAATCAAAAAACTCAAAATATATACTTCTAATATCAAACAACAGCTTGAGCTTTACCGCGATGAACTTGGTTTTGAGATCGCGAATTATACAGAAGATAGTTTCGAACTGGTAGCCGGTTATTCTATTTTGAGGTTTGAATTCAGAGAGAAGGCGACGCCGTATCATATTGCATTTCATGTACCCGATGTGCAGGAAAATGAAGCATTAAGATGGCTCGAGAATATTATTCCAGTCTTAAAGTATAACGATGATAAGATTATAGATTTTTCTAACTGGCAGGCGAAATCGATCTATTTTTATGATAAGGATAAAAATATAATGGAGCTTATTTCCAGAAGAGAGTTTCAGAAGCCGGAATCGGCAATTTTCAACAGCTCCAATATTGTAGGCCTTGCTGAAATTGGAATGGTGACAAAAGAAATAAAACCTAAGTTCGAAAAGCTTAAACTCGAATGTGGTCTCGATCATTTTGACGGAGATTTTGATAGGTTCTGTGCCATAGGCGATCCTTCAGGATTGTTGATCACCATAAATAATGATAAAAAAGACTGGTTCCCCACCAGTGATAAAGCATATAGTTCAGATTTCGAACTGGAATTTGAGCACGATTCAAAAACATTTAAACTGAATTTCAGCAATGATGAGCTGAAGATTTCAGAAATCTAATACCAACTGATTTTTACATGGACGTCGAAAAGAAAATTCAGACTCTTCGCAAGGAATTACAGGAGCATAATTATAATTACTATGTGCTGGATAAGCCTGTAATTAGCGATTATGAATTCGATATGAAATTAAAGGAGCTTCAGGAACTTGAGGAGAAACATCCCGAATTTGAAGATCCAAATTCTCCAACTCAAAGAGTAGGAGGGGCTATTACCAAGAATTTTGAAACTGTGGTCCATGATCACAGGATGTATTCGCTTTCTAATTCATATTCTAAAGAAGAGCTTGAAGAGTGGGAGACCCGGGTTAGAAAGATTGTTGAAGGTAAAGTGCAATATGTTTGCGAACTAAAGTATGATGGTGCGTCCATAAGTCTTACTTATAAAAATGGTATCCTGGATAGAGCGGTGACGCGAGGAGATGGATTTCAGGGAGATGATGTTACCAATAATGTGAGAACCATTCGTTCTGTACCTCTTAAGCTGAAAGGGGAGTATCCTGAAAAATTCGACATTCGAGGGGAGATTGTTCTTCCCTATGAAGGCTTTGCGAAAATGAATGCAGAGCGTGTGGATATTGGGGAAGAGCCTTATGCTAATCCCAGGAATACCGCTTCAGGAAGTTTGAAGCTTCAGGACAGTGCAGAAGTTTCCAAGCGGCCTTTAGAGTGTTTGTTATATAGTATTGTAGGGGAAAATACCGGAATAGGATCTCAATTCGAAGGTTTAGAAAGAGCCAGAAACTGGGGTTTTAAGGTACCTGCTGAGTCTGAATTGAAGAATTCTATAGATGAAGTCCTTGATTATATCAATTACTGGGATCAACATAGGCATGATCTTCCTTATGAAACTGATGGAGTGGTGGTGAAGGTGAACGATTTTCATCAGCAGGAAGAACTAGGTCATACGGCTAAATCTCCGCGCTGGGCGATCGCTTACAAGTTTAAGGCAGAGCAGGAAAGCACTAAACTTAAAAAGATCACCTACCAGGTAGGAAGAACAGGAGCGATCACTCCGGTTGCTAATCTTGAACCTGTTCAGCTTGCTGGTACTGTAGTAAAGAGAGCTTCTTTGCATAATGCAGACCAGATCGAGAAACTGGATGTTAGGGAAGGAGATACCGTTTTTGTAGAAAAGGGTGGAGAGATCATTCCTAAGATCGTTGGGGTAGATTTCACCAAAAGAGACCCTGACAGTGAGCCTACTCAATATGCGACCAATTGCCCCGAATGTGGTACAGAACTGATAAGAAATGAAGGGGAGGCTCAGCATTACTGCCCGAATACAAATGGATGTCCGCCGCAGATCATTGGCAGAATTCAGCATTATATTTCGCGAAAGGCCATGGATATTGAAGGCCTTGGAGGCGAAACGGTTGCTCTACTGGTAAATGCCGGGCTTATCGAGAATTATGCTGATCTGTACACCCTGAAAAAGGAAGATGTTCTGCCACTAGAACGAATGGCAGAGAAGTCTGCAGATAATCTTATTGCAGGAATTGAAAAATCTAAAGAGATCCCTTTTGAAAGGGTTCTTTTTGCCCTTGGAATAAGATATGTGGGTGAGACAGTAGCTAAAAAACTCGCCAAACATTTCAAGAATATCGATGCGCTTGCTTTGGCTTCAGAAGAAGAGTTAGTGAATGTAGATGAGATAGGTGAGCGTATTGCCTGGAGTGTGGTAGATTTCTTTAAGACAGAATCGAACCGCGAGATCGTGCAAAGGTTGAAAGAATATGGAGTTCAATTAGAAATTTCTGCAGAGAAACTGGCTAACCAAACAGAGCTGCTTAACGGAAATAGTTTTGTGATATCAGGAGTTTTTGAGAAGGTTTCCAGAAACGAACTAAAAAAGATGATAGAGGATAATGGCGGGAAGGTATCGAGTTCAATTTCTTCTAAAACAAATTACCTCGTTGCTGGAGATAATATGGGGCCTAGTAAACTGGCAAAAGCCGAGAAGCTGGGGACCAAAATCATTAATGAAGATGATTTCCTGAAAATGTTGAATTAAGAACACTTTTCAGAAGAAAATAATGAGAAAATTATTCCCGGTACTTTTTAGTTTTTTTAGCCTGTTTTCAGGATTAATCAATGCCCAGGAGATTCCTGAGGATTTTGTACATCTTGATGAGGTGATCCCAGATATCATTTATGAGATACGATATGCCGACAATCACAATTTTGTAGGTAAACCTATTAAAGGATACGAAGCTGAGCAGGCGATAATGAGTAAAAAAGCAGCGATGGCCTTAGCAGAAGTTCAGAAGGAATTGATACTTAAAGATTATATGCTGAAGGTGTTCGACGCATATCGGCCACAAAGAGCTGTGAATCATTTTGTAGAATGGGCAAGAGAGGAAAGTGATACCCTGATGAAATCTGAATTTTATCCTGATGTTCCAAAAAGCAAACTTTTCGAGTTAGGTTATATCGCTTCAAGTTCGGGGCATTCCAGAGGAAGTACAGTAGACCTTACGCTAATAAATGTGGATGATTGTGAAGAAGTTGACATGGGTGGAAACTATGATTTCTTCGGAGAGGTCTCTCATCATTATACAGATAGGATAACCGCAGAGCAGAAAAGAAACCGTGAAATTCTCAGACTGACCATGCGTAAGCATGGGTTCAGGTCTTATTCTGAGGAATGGTGGCATTATACTTATGATGCCGAACCATATCCAGATACTTATTTTGATTTTCCGGTTAAATAATTATTTCACTGCAACCTTGGTTCCATCGGCCTTAAGATTTTTACCGGCATCAAGATAGAAGTCTACCCTGCCTAAATAAAGTCCGTAGCATCCAACCTGATTTACCAGTACATTTTTACCAGCCTTGTTTTTTTCAACTGTTGGTTTCTCCAGGAAAGTATGAGTGTGACCACCAATAATAAGGTCGATATTTTCAGTTGCACGTGCTAGTTTAATATCAGATACCTTATTACTCTTGTATTCATAGCCTAGGTGAGAAAGACAGAGTACCAGATCACATTTTTCTTCATTCTTTAATTTTGAACCTACCTCGGTAGCCATTTCCAAGGGATCCAGATATTTGGTTTCCTTATAAAGCTTATCATTCACCAGGCCTTTCAATTCGATTCCAAGTCCAAAAACACCGATCTTTACTCCATCTTTCTTAAAAACCCTGTAATCTTTGGTCTGACCGTCCATAATGGTGTTGCTGAAATCATAATTGGAGACCAAAAAATCAAAATCGGCATGAGGCAATTGAGCGTAAAGTCCATCAATGCCATTGTCGAAATCATGATTCCCAATGGTTGCTGCATCATATTTTAATTTGCTCATGAGTTTAAATTCCAGTTCCCCACCATAAAAGTTGAAGTAGGGCGTACCCTGAAAAATATCTCCCGCATCAAGTAAAAGCGTATTCGGATTTTCAAGCCTTATCTTCTCGATCAAAGTTGCTCTTCTGGCAATGCCGCCAAGGTTGGCATTGCGGCCTTCTTCTGGACCAAATGGTTCAATATGGCTGTGTACATCATTGGTGTGCAGAATGGTAATATGTTTTTCAGCTGCCGGTTTGAAAGAAAGGGATGATAATCCTCCAATGCTTACAAATGCTGTAGCCGCTGCTGTGTTTTGTATAAAGTCTTTTCTTTTCATGCTCCTTATTCTCTAATATATCGATCGTCTATTTCGGCTTTGATAGTATCTACTTTAGTAAAGTAATCTATAAGCGCGTTCCTGATCTTGTAATCGGCACCATAAATATTCACCGGATCTTTAAAAAACATCATATTGTCCCCTCCATTAAGAAGATAATCTGAAGTAGCGACCAAAAAAGTTTTGTTTTCATCGATCTCTTTACCTTGAATCGTGGCTTTAATGGTTTTGTAATCCCTATCTGCCAGGATCTTAATTCCGCTAACCGGGTGTGCCGATTTAGCTTTTTCAAGATATTTGAGCATTTGCTTTATTTGTTTGCCGTTAAGTTCTGCTACCACGATCTCATTCTCAAAAGGCATAAGGTTATAGGCAGATCTTGCGGTCACTCCACCGGCAGGTAGTTCAGCTCTTATTCCGCCTTTATTTAGCAAAACCATATCGATATCTTTACCTGACCTTTTCTTAATGACCGGATTTGCCTGAACCATAACGATATCTGCCATAAGGTTTCCAATGGCAGTATTAAGGTCTCCGTCATTCTTGGAAAGCAGCTTTGGGTTAAAGGCGATGACAGAATCTAAAGTTGCATTTAAATGTTCTTTAAATGGAGCGATGAATTCTTCTATTTCCTTATCTCCCTTTATTGATTCATCTACGGTAAATCTTTCGGAATTTACTTCAGATAACTGGATTGAATCTGTATTTGTTCCCTTGCAGGAAATTAGCAAGACTGCTAGGGATAGTGTGAAAAATATTCTGTTATGCATAAGCTTCAATATTTTGCAAATATAAAAAACTTAATCGCTGCAAACATCCTGCGGAATCCTAAGCAGGGTAGGTTTTGAATAATAATTGAATTAAATAATAAATTGAATTTCCTTATTAATCTTAGAATTTGAAGGGTATTGTTGATTATTCTTGGTGAAAAGTGAGAAATTATTAAGCAATTCTCATATTTTTCAATTCTTTTATATATTTTGGCGATCCCATTTCTAACTTATGAAGTATAGCCGATTTTATATAATTGCTAGTATACCTCTGCTTGTTTTTATGCTAATCGCGGTTGTTTATAAGCTGCACTGGCTCTTGGTCCTTTCAGAATTGATTACCTATATTATTCTATTGAGAGGCTTTTCTCGTCGGTTGAATTTTTCAAACCTGAACATTCTTTCTTTCTTAGGTCTTAATATGGTGGCAACACTTTTTAAGTTTTTCCAGAGTGTGGATGCGATTCATAGCGTAGTGATGTTTTTCCAGATGGTTTCATACATATTCCTGGTGAGAGAAGCTTTAAAATACACCCAGAGAGAGTCAGGTAATAAGTTCATGTTTTTATTCTTTTTTTTAATGCTAAGTGTGAATAGTTATTTCGTTTTCGATCATTTTCAGGAATTAGAAAATCAGATCGTAAGCCTGGTGGAAGTAGCCTTTTACTCGATGTACTATATAGTCCTTTTTGTGCTGGCTTTAGTATGTCTTATTTATTACCTGAACTCCTATTCCAGAAAATCTGTTTTTTTTGTCACCCTGGTAATGACGATTCTAATTGCAGATATTATGAGGGATATGGCTCTTTATTACTTACCAGATACGAGCGTATTATTACTACAGAATTTCTTAAGGTTCATCGGGATCATTATGGCCTTTCAATTTTTTGCCACCCATGAGAAGAAGCTTAAACTAATCAACCTGGTATAGAACCCTCTTATTTAACAGAATAAATAAACCTGTTAAATTCCAATAACTATAAAGGTTCACAGCTTACTTTCTCCTTTTTTCCTGGTATAAATTATTTACATTTGCGCCACCTAAAATTTGAGATGATCACCAATAAACTGAAAAGTATTATCTATTCTAAGAAGATTAGAAAGGCTTTAAATAATAAGGCCTTTCAAGGAGAAGATTACTCAGGAAAAGTTGGATTGATCATCGATGCTGAAAATTTTGAGAATACGAAAGAGCTCTTAAATACCTATAATGAACTGGGAATTAAGAAGGAAGATCTCAAGGTAGTGATATGCGGTTCGATGGAACTATCGCCGGAATTACAGGATGTTGAAATTTTGTATTCTAAGGATGTGACGGTTTCAGGAGAATTCAGAGCTGAAGGGATACAAGACTTTGCTAGTAACCGTTATGATTTTCTTATTTGTCATTTTTCAGGTAAATGTCAGGCGGGATCTTTGCTTGCGGCAGTTACAAATGCTGGTATAAAACTTGGAAATCATCCTGATGAATACGGTATTTATGATATAGAGATCTTTTCTGATAGTATTGAAGATTTTCAGCAGGAGGTAATAAAATATTCTAGAATTTTAAAAAGAAATAATTGATGGAAGCCTTTGTGGGAACGGGAGTAGCATTAATCACTCCATTTAAAGAGGATTTATCTGTAGATACTGATGCTTTAACTAATCTGGTTAAGGATCAGATAGCGAATGGAATTGAATATCTGGTAGTATTGGGTACTACCGCCGAAAGCGCAACTCTAAATAAGCAAGAGAAGGAGCTAATTAAGGATACGGTGAGAACAGCTAACGCCGGGAAATTACCTCTGGTTCTTGGAATAGGTGGTAATGATACAGCTGCACTGGCAGAAGAATTAAAAACATCTAACCTTGATGGTTTTGATGCGATTCTTTCGGTTTCTCCTTATTACAATAAGCCTACACAAGAAGGGATCTATCGTCATTTTAAGGCAGTATCAGAAGCTTCTCCATTGCCGGTTATTCTTTACAATGTACCTGGAAGAACAGCTTCAAATGTTTTACCTGAAACAATAAATCGCATCGCAAGAGAATGTGATAATATTATAGGAGTTAAAGAAGCAGCCGGAGATATTGTGCAGGCTATGAAACTTATTAGCCTGGTGCCTGAAGATTTTATGGTAATCTCTGGAGATGATATGGTCACTTTACCCATGACGCTTGCCGGAGGGAAAGGTGTTATTTCTGTAATTGGTCAGGGACTTCCCAGAGAATTTTCAGATATGGTAAGAGCAGGTCTGGAAGGTAAAGTGGCTGAAGCTTATAAACTACATTACAGGATCGCCCCTTCCATCGAGCTTATTTTTGCTGAAGGTAATCCTGCCGGGATCAAAGCCCTGCTGGCTAAAAAAGGATTGATCTCTAATTATTTACGACTTCCATTGGTAGAAGCATCGGATGCATTGACCAATCGCATCCATAGTTTTATGGATAACTTTTAATTGAATTTAATTAATAGTTTTCTTTAAAATTAAACTCATATGGCAATAATCCCTTGATATTAGGGTTATTTGAGTAGTTCAGGAAAGTTTTTTTTATACTCACAAAAAATGTATTTTTGCCAGATGTTTTTACGTATCATGAAAAAAGGAATTCTAGTTTTAGGTTTGCTAATGGTAACACTTTCTTGTAGTGAATATCAGCAGCTGCTTAAGAGTAAAGAAACTGCTCCAAAATATACGGCGGCAGAAGAATTATATAACGAAGGCAAGGAGGAAGATTCTAATAAGAAGCTTAGAAAAGCTTTGAGATTGTTAGAGCAAATCGAGCCTGAATTCCGTGGAAAACCACAAGGTGAAAGACTTGTGTTTCTATTAGCAGATACGTATTACCAATTAGAAGATTATTATAATTCTCCTTTCCAGTTCGAAAGGTTTTTACAGTTGTATCCAAACAGTCAGAAAGCTGAAGAGGCTTCATATAAGGCGGCAGCGAGTTATTATTATCGTTCTCCGAGATATGACCTGGACCAGACAGATACGCATAAAGCGATCGAAGAATTGCAGGTTCACCTGAATAAATATCCCGAAGGTGAGTTTACATCTGCTGCGAATGAAATGGCAACAGAACTTCGAATCAAGCTGGAAAAAAAGGCATACGAAATTGCCAAACAATATCACCATACCGAATATTATAAAGCTGCCATAGCTTCTTTTAATAATTTCATTTCAAATTACCCGGGCTCACCTTTTAGAGAGGCGGCTTACTATTATAGATTCGATTCGGCTTACAGGCTTGCTATCAATAGTTTTGAGGTTTTAATGGAAGAAAGACTCGAAGAGGCCAAGGAGTTTTATGATGCATATAAAAAATATTATCCTGAAGGGGAATATACTTCTCAGATAGAAGATTCACTGATGGAAATTGATAAAAGGTTACAGAATTTTTAATAATAGGAATGATGGATTTTAAGAAAATTGATGCACCGGTGAACACCACTACCATAGACAGGAACAAAGTGGATGCGCCAACCGGAAATATTTACGAAGCGATCTCGATAGTTGCTAAAAGAGCTGGGCAGATCAACGGTGAGATCAAGAAAGAATTATTGGAAAAACTTGATGAATTTGCAACTTACAACGATTCTCTTGATGAGATCTTTGAAAATAAGGAGCAGATCGAAGTTTCTAAATTCTACGAAAGACTTCCTAAGCCACAGTCGCTTGCTATCCAGGAATGGTTAGAAGACAAGATCTACTACCGTAATACAAAAGATACCGAAGAATAGAATCTGGACTCAAATATGTCTGTACTTAAGGGGAAAAAAGTTTTATTGGGTATTACCGGAGGTATTGCCGCATTTAAAACTGCCTCATTAGTACGCTTGTTTGTTAAGGCTGGTGCAGAGGTGAAAGTCGTTATGACGCCAGCCGCGAAAGAATTTATCACTCCGCTAACACTTTCCACGCTTTCCAAGAATGAAGTTTTTTCTTCATTTACAGATGAGGAAGATGAAAATGCGAAATGGAATAATCATGTTGAACTCGGCCTATGGGCCGATTTCATGCTTATAGCCCCTGCCACAGCCAGTACTCTTTCCAAGATGGCTTCGGGGAATAGCGATAACTTTCTACTGGCCACCTATCTTTCAGCTAAATGTCCTGTATTTTTCGCTCCGGCGATGGATCTGGATATGTATAAGCATCCTTCTACCAAAAATAGTTTTAAGACACTCCAGGATTACGGGAATATCATGATCCCTGCAGGTGATGGCGAACTTGCCAGTGGTTTACATGGGGAAGGTCGCATGGCTGAACCAGAGGACATCCTGCAATTCATTGAAAAATATTATTCTGAAGATCTTCCTTTAAAAGGTAAAAAGATAACAATAACGGCCGGTCCTACATACGAAGCTATAGATCCTGTGCGTTTTATTGGAAACCATTCCAGTGGGAAAATGGGATATGAGATCGCGACCAGGGCGATGCAATTAGGGGCTGAGGTTACTTTGATCTCCGGACCAACCTATTTAAATGTTGATGAGAAAAAGATCAATCTCATCCGGGTTACGAGTACGAGGGAAATGTATGAGGCGGCACATTCAAATTTTGAAAATGCAGATGTTTTTATAGCCGCAGCAGCCGTTGCCGATTATAAACCGAAGAACATTGCTAACGAAAAGATCAAGAAAAATGATGACTCGCTTACTCTGGAACTTACCAAGACTGAAGATATTCTTGCCAGTTTAGGTGATATTAAAAGCGGTCAGAAGTTAATTGGATTTGCTTTGGAGACGAATAACGAAGAGGAGAATGCAAGAAAAAAGCTTAAAAAGAAAAATCTTGATTTTATTGTTTTAAATTCACTTAATGATCAGGGAGCAGGATTTAAAGGTGATACCAATAAGATAAGTATTATCTATCCCGATAAAAAGAAGGATTTCGAACTGAAATCTAAAAAAGAAGTAGCCGCAGATATTTTAAACGAGATCGTAGATTTGTTACATGCGTAAGATTTTAAGTTTCATATTAATTTTTTTAGGCTTACAGCTTTGTACGGCGCAACAACTTAATTGTGAGGTTATCGTAAATGCCGAGCAAAGTGGGCAGGCAAATCTTTCTGTTTTTAAAACTCTGGAGCGTTCGTTAAATGAGTTTGTGAACCAGACAAACTGGACAGATAGAAGATTTCAGCCTCACGAGCGTATTAACTGCAGTATGTTCATCACTATTACCAGCTTTGAAGGGGAGAGTTTCAATGGCACCATTCAGGTGCAGTCTTCCAGGCCGGTTTATGGTACCTCAATGATCACTCCCGTTTTTAACTTCAATGATGAGCAATTAGCTTTTAATTACCGTGAATATCAGCCTCTAAATTATAGTCAGAATACTTATACCTCTAATCTGGTGTCAGTAATCTCGTTTTATGTTTATACCATCATGGGGCTAGATGCCGATACTTTTTCTCCGGAAGGTGGTACTCCTTATTTTGAAGAAGCTAACCGAATCGTGACCAGTGCCCAGCAGGGAAATTCTCAGGGCTGGAAAGGATCAGACGGACAGCGATCCAGATTTAGGTTGAATGCAGATATCCTTGCCAATACCTATGCAGAGTATAGAACAGCATTATACGAATATCATCGTCTTGGTTTAGATGTGATGCATGAGGATGTTCCAAAAGGTAAGGCTGTGATCGCTGAGGCTCTGGAAGAACTCGAGGTAATGAATAACAGGCGGAATAATTCCCTGTTGTTAAGAACCTTTTTCGATTCAAAGGCAGATGAGATCACCTCGGTCTACTCTGGAGGGCCGGTTTACGAAGAGAGTGCCGAGCTTATTGAAACTCTAAATAATATTGCTCCAAGGTATGCCAGGAACTGGCGAAACATTCGATAGCCTTTTTGGTTGATTTCAATTTTTTTCTCCCGTATATTTAGCACAAATTTTAACCGATTTGCTTACATCTCTTTCTATAAAAAATTACGCATTAATTGAAGATATCAATATTGGTCTTCAGCCGGGTTTTACCATTATAACAGGGGAGACCGGTGCAGGAAAATCTATAATGTTGGGAGCTCTGGGACTTTTGCTGGGTGACCGGGCAGATTTTAGTTCTATTCGAGATACAGAAAAGAAATGTGTGATAGAAGGAACCTTTGGCATCTCAAATTATAAACTGGAAAATTTCTTTAAAAAGGAAGATCTGGATTATGAAAAGCAAAGTATTATTAGACGGGAGATCCTGCCTTCAGGTAAATCACGTGCTTTTATCAATGATACTCCGGTTAAGATAACCGCGCTTCAAAAACTGGGAACTTACCTTATAGACATCCATAGCCAGCACGAGACCTTAAGTCTTGGAAATGCGGAATATCAATTCAATGTGATCGATACCATCGCCAAAAATGAAGGGGTGATCCTTGAATATAAAAAGGAGCTAAAAGAATATAAGGTTCTGCTGAACCGTTTCGAGGAACTTAAGGAGCAGCAATCTCAAGCCGCAAAAGAATATGATTATAATGTGTTCCTTCTTAATGAGCTGGAAGAAGCTAATTTGAAGGAGGGAATGCTCGAGGAACTTGAAGAGCGTTATGAAGAACTGAACAATGTAGAAGAGCTTACCGAAAATCTTAGTTCAGCTGTGAACACACTGCAGCAGGAGGAGATAGGGAGCCTTGACACCTTAAAATCTGTAAGGTCCAGTCTTTCAAAAATATCCCGGTTGTCAGCTAATTATGAGAATTTCCATGAACGCATACAAAGCGTGATCATCGAGCTTGATGATGTGGAGGCTGAAATGACTGATGCTCTGGATAGAATTGAAGCTAATCCTGAAGAACTTGAGGTAGTGAACCAAAAACTTCAGGTCATCTATAATCTTCAGAAAAAGCATAATGCCGAGAATATTGAGGAACTGTTATCTATTAAACAGGAGCTTCAGGAAAAGGTTTCAGTAACTGAAAATGCAGAGTCTGCCCTTAATGAAGTTCAGAATGCGATAAAAGATCAGGAAGTTCAATTGAGAAAGACCGCGATGAAGCTTCATGAGAACAGGGAGAAGATTATTCCCGCATTTATTGAACAAACCGAGCAGATCCTTAAAGATCTTGGGATGCCTAATGCGAGGTTGAATATTGAACTTGAGATTGGAAAGGAATTTCTTTCCAATGGCCTTGATAAACTGGAATGGTACCTGGCGGCAAATAAAGGTGGAAGTTTTAAGGAGATTAAAAAAGCGGCTTCAGGAGGAGAATTATCCAGGATCATGCTTGCCGTGAAAAGTATTCTGGCGGCACAAAGTAATTTACCTACGATCATTTTTGATGAGATCGATACAGGGGTTTCTGGAGAGATCGCCAAGAAAATGGGGGAGATCCTGAAAAAGATGGGGAATAATATGCAAGTGAT
Source organism: Gramella sp. MT6 (assembly GCF_019357415.1). Classification (NCBI taxonomy): domain Bacteria; kingdom Pseudomonadati; phylum Bacteroidota; class Flavobacteriia; order Flavobacteriales; family Flavobacteriaceae; genus Christiangramia; species Gramella sp. MT6. The sequence continues at coordinate 3,752,856 of NZ_CP048410.1, read as the reverse complement.
CGCGATCACGCATTTACCTCAGATCGCCGGTAAAGGGGGCACACATTTCAAAATATTCAAGGAAGACAACGAGACCGCTACGCAAACGAAGATCGTTGAGTTGGAGGAAAATGATCGTATCGAGGAGCTTGCACTTATGCTCGGTGGAAATACCAAAAGTGATTCTGCAAGAGCGCACGCCAAAGCGTTGCTTAATTAGGCTTTAGATATTAGTTTCGAGAACTGAGTAAATAAGTCCTGCGTGTGAAACACAGTGGAGAAGTCTCTTTCGGCGGTTACCAGGTCTGAGAATGCTTTTGCTTTATTCTGCTCAACTCGTTATGACAAAATGAGATTGTAAAATTAGCATCTTCACTAAAACCCAGATTACCCAATAATAACTACTCAATTCTTATTAAAGAATACTGATAAGCCATTTCCAACAACTTTGCTATATTTACAGGCTTAACAACCACAAAATAAAAAATACATGTCATATAACCTGCTAAAAGGTAAAAGAGGGATAATTTTCGGAGCTCTGGATGAGAATTCTATCGCCTGGAAAACTGCTGAAAAAGTCCATGAAGAAGGTGGAACATTTGTGCTAACTAATGCGCCAATCGCCATGAGAATGGGAAGTATCAAGGATCTAGCTGAGAAAACCGGATCTGAGATCATTCCTGCTGATGCTACAAAAGTTGAGGATCTTGAGAACCTGGTTGAAAAAGCCGTTGAGATCCTTGGAGGTAAAATAGATTTTGTACTTCATTCTATCGGGATGTCTGTAAACGTGAGAAAAGGAAATCACTATACAGATATGAACTACGATTATACTACCAAAGGATGGGACGTTTCTGCCGTGTCTTTTCATAAGACCATGCAGGTTCTTTATAAGAAAGACGCGATGAACGAATGGGGAAGTATTGTAGCTCTTAGCTACATGGCTGCCCAGAGAGTTTTCCCGGATTATAATGATATGGCAGATAACAAAGCTTATTTGGAGTCTATCGCCCGTAGTTTTGGTTATTTCTTCGGAAAGGATAAAAAAGTAAGGGTGAACACCATTTCTCAATCTCCAACTCCAACTACTGCCGGTCAGGGAGTAAAAGGATTTGACGGATTTATCGCTTTTGCTGAGAAAATGTCTCCGCTTGGAAATGCTACAGCTGAAGAATGTGCAAATTATACTTTGACCTTATTCTCAGACCTTACCAGGAAAGTGACCCTTCAAAATCTTTTCCATGATGGTGGTTTCTCCAATACAGGAGTTAGCCAGGAAGTGATGGAAGCTTTTACTAAAGACGAAGAGTAAAAAATTAAACTTTATATACTGCCGAAAAACTGTATCTTAATAGAGCAGATTTCGGCAGTTTCTTTTTTTAATCAGCTTACATGCATCCAGAATATTCCTTCATAATTCCGGTTTATAATCGTCCCGAGGAGATCAGGGAATTGCTGGAAAGCATGAGGAAATTGATCTCGAAGGTTTCCTTTGAGGTGGTTATCATTGAAGATGGTTCCAGTGTTAGGGCAGATGAGGTAGTGAGGAATTTTTCAGAAGATCTCAATGTCAGGTATTATTATAAGTCGAATTCGGGTCCCGGTGATTCACGTAATTACGGGATGAAAAAGGCGAAATCAGATTACTTTATCATCCTGGATTCAGACGTGATCCTTCCAGAATATTACCTGATGGAAGTACATAAGTTTCTTTCCAGTGAATATTGTGATTGTTTCGGCGGACCAGATGCGGCACATCCTTCTTTCAGTAATATCCAGAAAGCAATAGATTATACCATGACCTCTTTTTTCACTACAGGCGGAATAAGAGGAGGTAGGAATGGTAAAGGCTTTCAGCCAAGAAGTTTTAATATGGGCATAAGCAGAAAAGCTTTTGAAGCAAGCCAGGGTTTTGGATATATCCATCCCGGTGAGGATCCCGATCTTAGCCTCAGGTTGAAAAAACAAGGATTCAAAATATGCCTGATCCCGGAAGCGAAAGTATTTCATAAACGCCGAATTGACTGGGATAGGTTCTATTTACAGGTTAAGAAATTCGGGATGGTAAGGCCAATTCTCAACAAATGGCATCCCGGGTCTTCCAGGATCACCTACTGGTTTCCCAGTCTTTTTATTTTAGGACTTATTTTCTCTGTTCTAATGGCGCTATTGGGAGAGTGGTTCTATGCCGGATGTTACCTTATTTATTTTTTAATAATTGGCATAGATGCTGCGATAAAAAATAAAAGTATTTATATTGGGATATTAGCTTTAAGGGCGGTTTTTGTTCAGTTTTCGGGTTACGGACTGGGATTTTTAATTTCAACCATAAAAACGGGAATCCTGAACAAGCAACCTGAAAAGGAGTTCCCTCAGTTATTCTTTAAAAAAAATGCCGGTGCGTAGAAGACCAAGATTTAAAAAAGCAAGTGCAAAGACCTTCAGTTTTTTTCTGATTTTTTCTGCCGTAGTGTGGGTTTTGGTTCAGTTTTCAAAAACCTATACCCAGTTAATTGAGATCCCGGTAAACTATATTAATGCTCCTTTAGATAAAAGCATATCAGATGAGCGTCCAGACCATGTAGACCTGCAGCTACAGGATAATGGTTTCAGTATTTACTATTTTAAGATCTTCAATCCTAAGCTCGATATTGATCTTTCTAAGGCCAGGGAAACCGATGATAAGCTGGTATATACACTTCAGAATCACCTTTCGGAAATCGAGCAGCAGTTAAAAATAGATTTTGAAAATTCGTTGATCGTTCAGGAAGAGATCGTAGTGCCTTTTCAGTTCAAAAAGGATAAAATGCTCAAGGTAGAACCGAGGATAGAAGTTAGCTATGCTGTTGGTTTTTCCGCGGTAAACCCTGTGGAGCTTAGACCAGATTCGGTAAAAGTTAGTGGGCCCGAAAAAATCATTGATAGTATAGAAACCGTACAAACCGAATCTATCAGGTTGAATAAGGTAAACCAGGATCTGAACGGTTCTGTAAAGATCGATACCACTGGTCTTGGAGTTCTAAGTTTTTATGAAAATAGCGTAAAATATTTTCAGAAGGTCGAAAAATTCACCGAAGGTAGTGCAGAGATCCCGGTGGAAGTGATCAATGTGCCCGAAGGTCTTAACCTGGCATATTTCCCAAAATCGGTCATTGTTTACTACCAGGTAAATCTAAAACAGTTTGAAAGTGTTAGCGCTGCAGATTTCAGGGTGGTTTGTAATTATAAGGACGTAAAAAAAGGGGATGACTATATGATCGCCCAGATCGTTGAAAAACCAGATTTTATAAATAGCGTACGATTAAATGAACGTCGTATCCAATTTGTGATCAAAAGATGAAGATCATAGGATTAACCGGTGGGATAGGCAGCGGAAAAACAACTGTTGCCGGTTTTTTTAAAGAATTGGGTATCCCTGTATATATCGCAGATGAGGCTGGAAAAAGACTGATGAATACCTCGGCGAAGATAAAAGAGCAGATCATCGAACTTTTTGGTGAAGCTTCTTATTCCGGGGATAATCCGGAGCGGAAATTCATTGCTTCAAAAGTATTCAGCGATAAAGATCTGCTGGAAAAATTAAATAAGATCATTCATCCGGCAGTAGAAAAGGATTTTAAAGATTGGGCGAAAGATCAGTCTTCAGCATATGTGATCTATGAAGCCGCAATCTTATTCGAAACCGGTGGTTATAAAAAATGTGACCTCAGTATACTCGTTACTGCGCCAAGGGATCTTAGAATTAAGAGACTTCAGAAAAGGGACGAAAGTTCCCGTGAAGAAATCCAACAGAGAATGGACAACCAGTGGATCGATGAAAAAAAGTCTGAAATGGCCGATTTCATAATAATTAATGAGGATCTCACCAGTACTAAACAACAGGTTGAACATATTCACGACAAAATCTTAAAAGCAGGCAAAAATTCTTAGAAGTTCTGTTAACATTTGGTTAAACACTTTAACCTCTAAATGTTAAAATATTACTTTTGACCGCATGAATAAGAAGCTTTTTGTCCTTCTCGTTGCCCTAATGAGCCTGTCACTAATCGGTATAATTTTCGTACAGGGATATTGGATTAAAAGCACCATTGACGATAGGGAACAGCAGTTTTCTTATAATGCCAAGCAGGTTCTAATAAACGTTTCTGAAGAGATTCAGAAAAGGGAGTTTGAACGTTATTATTTTCAGTTCAAAAATCCGGATAGTATAAACAGCAAGCTTAGCGACAGGACCCTGACCGAATATTTTTATTCTAACAGGGATGAAAGCAGGAATGAGACCTACTTCAATACAGAAACTATCCTGGAAGAAGATTATAAAGTCTCTTCAGGTTTTTTGCAGTTTGCCCAGGACAGCATACAGTTCACCAAAATGATCAATAAAAGGGTGACCGATATTGTTCGTAATAACCAGCTGGATGGGGATAATTTAAGTGCGAGGCAGCGAATAGAACATATAGAGCGCATGTCCAGGATGGAGGAAGTCGAGAAAGATATCCTGCGTTCGGCAATTTCAGAGCTGGTAGTTAGGCTTCCGGTTCATAAAAGAGTATCAGACGAAACGATTAGAGAATTATTAGAGGAAGAATTAGCCAGCAGAGATCTTAAGACCGAATTTGAGTATGGGGTTTATAATAATTCCATTGCGACAAACCTTCATTCAGAAGATTTTAGTCTTAATCACCCTGCAACCTACGCGGTTCCGCTTTTTATGGACAGGGCAGGAAATAGCGGATATCAGTTACTGGTCAATTTTACTAATAAGAAAGAAGCGGTATTATCATCGGTGATATTAATGGCGTGTCTTTCAATAATTTTCACTTTGATCATTGTGATCGCATATTCAAGTGCACTTTCACAGTTGATCAAGCAAAGACAGATATCACAGATCAAGACCGATTTTATAAATAATATGACCCACGAGTTCAAGACACCAATTGCTACGATCAACCTGGCACTGGATGCGATCAAGAACCCTAAGGTTATTGAAGATCAGTCTAAAGTATCCCGTTATCTGCAAATGATCAGGGATGAGAATAAAAGGATGCATGCCCAGGTAGAGAATGTGCTGCGTATTTCCAAGCTTGAGAAGAATGAACTCGACCTTAAGAAGGAAAGACACCAGCTACATGACATCGTCCTGGATGCGGTAACGCATGTGGAACTTATCGTGGAAGACCGCGGCGGATATATTCAAACCCATTTTGGGGCTCTTAGATCTTCTATACTGGCAAATCAGGACCACTTTACCAATGTGATCGTGAATATCCTGGATAATGCGATCAAGTATTCTGAAGATGCGCCGAAAATTGACATTTATACAACGAACGTAAAGAATTATATATACTGTGAAATAAGAGACCAGGGAGTTGGAATGAACAAACTGGTTCAGAAAAAAATATTTGAAAAATTTTATCGCGAACATACCGGCGATATCCATAATGTGAAAGGTCATGGTTTAGGTCTAGCTTATGCAAGGCAGATCGTGGAGGATCATCATGGGGAGATCACGGTACAGAGCGAAAAAGGAAAAGGAAGTACCTTTATAATTAAACTACCACTAATATCTTAATATATGGAAACTGAAAACAAGAAAATTTTATTAGTTGAGGATGATCCGAATTTCGGAACTGTCCTGAAAGATTACCTCGCAATGAATGATTACGAGGTAACTCATGCAAAAAACGGAATGGAAGGATTCGAAAAGTTCAAGAAGGACGATTTCGATCTTTGTATCCTTGACGTAATGATGCCTTACAAGGATGGATTTACGTTGGCAAAAGAGATTCGTGATAAGAACGAGGAAGTGCCAATTATCTTCTTAACTGCGAAAGCAATGAAAGAAGATGTACTTAAGGGTTATAAGGTTGGAGCAGATGATTACCTGAACAAACCTTTCGATTCTGAAGTTCTTTTAATGAAGATCAAAGCTATCATGCAGCGTAAAGCTACAGATAGCGTAGCAGACTCTAAGCAGTTTGAATTCGAGATCGGTGATTTCCACCTGAACTCAAAATTGAGATTCCTTACTTTCAGAGATGAGGAGCCACAAAAACTTTCTCCAAAAGAGAATGAATTATTGAGATTACTTGCTTTGCATGAGAATGACCTGATGCCTAGAGAACTGGCATTAACTAAGATCTGGAGAGATGATAATTACTTTACCTCCAGAAGTATGGACGTTTATATTGCCAAGCTTAGAAAATACCTGAAAAAAGACGAGAACGTGGAAATACTGAATATCCATGGTGAAGGTTTCAGACTTGTTGTAAAGAACAAGGAAGAATCTGGAGCATAGTTTAAATTTTTCAGTTTCCGGGATTTACTGCATCATGGCCAGAACCGTGATGCAGTAAAATATCTCGATCTGGATCCTGAGATCCCGAATGATCCCGGTTTTTTCTTACCTGGTCCCAATGCGGACCTATACCCGTAATCTTAGCATAATTTTAAGAACGGTTTTCCTACAATACTTATCTTTATGGCGTTCACCAAACCTGCTGGAATTTGATAAGTAAAGCCAATATATCTTTTTTTAAGGGGTCTTCTCTTATGAGGATAGCAGTTGCGGCACTATTATATTTTTCCGCTTTTGGATTTGCTTATGGGCAGGGCCCGGAGAATACTGTTCCTGCTTATGATCATTTAACAGGGGTTGATCTGGGTACTGCTGGTACCTCTTCACTAGAAAATATAATAATTTCTGTCGCTGTAGACTCTCAAGGCTTTATTTACACTCTTTCTTTCGGAAATGGAGTTGATAAAAGAAATCCGGATGGTAGCATGAATCAGGAGAAATTGATTCCAGGCAATCTATTACAAGATCCGTTGGATATTGAAATAGATAGTTCAGGTAATATTTACATTGCAGATTATTTTGAGAGTGGAAGTTGTTTAGATAATGGAAAAGTTAAAATCTTTAATTCTAATGGAGATTTTGAAAATGAGATTGCTTATTCATATTTCAGACCTTTAGGGTTAGCAATAGATATTAATGATAATATTTATGTTGCAGAATATTATGATGGTTCAACCTGTGAAAGCGAAGAAGAAAGCAGAATAAGAGTTTTTGATAGTAATGGAATTCTTTTAGATCAAACGAATTCTGTGGAAATTCCCTTTAGATTGGATGTAGACTCAAAATCTACTTTATATGTTAGTCAGGCTGGAGATGATAATCCACAAGTCCTTTATTTCGATTCGAATTTAAATTTTCAAGGCACATTATCAAATATAATTTCACCTGGTAGTGTGGTTGTTGATGAATTTGATTTTATTCATGTCGTAGAATATGCCGGAAGAGTAGATTTTGAAAAATTTTTAAACTACGACGAACTAGGTTTCCTTGACTTATTAATCTTAGCATCTAATATCCAGGAAGGAATTGATAGAAATGAATTCGGATTTAAAATTTTTAATTCTAATAAGGAATTTGAATATTATTATCAGGACAATCAGATTAGATTTCCGGTAGATATCACAATTAATGATCATAATTGTAATACCAAGTTATATTTAAATAATGCGAATATTAATGGAACTTCATTACAATTTGATTTAGAGATCTATGAACGTAGTCCTTCTTTTGATTTAACCGATCCAGTTGCTAATTGTGGAGGAGATTTTGATTTACAACTCGTAAATGGCTCAGCCTCAATTAGTGTAGAAGATGTTAATAATGGATCAACCGATAACTGCGGGATTAAGGATATTAGTCTTTCTAAAACAACATTTACTGAAACCGGGGATTTTGATGTAGTAATGACTGTTACTGATAACGCGGGAAATGAGGATACTTGTACAGTTCAAGTAACTGTTACTGGAGAAGAGACAAATAACCAGCCTCCAAATGCCGTAGACGATTCATATACGGTTATAGAAAATCAAACCTTAAATGAAGCTGCTCCCGGTGTATTGATTAATGACACTGATTCTGAGAATGATCCTTTAACGGCTGTTTTGCAGACTGATGTTTCTAATGGAACGCTAGAGTTGAGACCTGATGGATCTTTTATTTATACACCTGATCCAAATTATACAGGATCTGATTCTTTTACTTATGCAGCGAATGATGGAGAATTGAATTCGAACGTGGTATCAGTAAGTATTACGGTAACTCCAGAACCTAATCAAGCTCCGAGCGCAGTTGCCGATTCATATACGGTTATAGAAAATCAAACCTTAAATGAAGCTGCTCCAGGGGTACTGATTAATGATACTGATCCTGAGAATGATCTTTTAACGGCTGTTTTGCAGACTGATGTTTCTAATGGAACGCTAGAGTTGAGGCCTAATGGATCTTTTATTTATACACCTGATCCAAATTATACAGGAACTGATTCTTTTACTTATGCAGCGAATGATGGAGAATTGAATTCGAACGTGGTGTCAGTAAGTATTACTGTCACTCCAGAACCTAATCAAGCTCCGAGCGCAGTTGCCGATTCATATACGGTTATAGAAAATCAAACTTTAAGTGAAGTTGCTCCAGGGGTACTGATTAATGATACCGATCCTGAGAATGATCCTTTAACGGCTGTTTTGCAGACTGATGTTTCTAATGGAACGCTAGAGTTGAGGCCTAATGGATCTTTTATTTATACACCTGATCCAAATTATACAGGATCTGATTCTTTTACTTATGCAGCGAATGATGGAGAATTGAATTCGAACGTGGTATCAGTTAGTATTACTGTCACTCCTCAGGCCGAGCCAAATTTCGATTGTCCCCAGGAAGGAGATTTCGAACCAATAACCCTCGCTGAAAATTGTGATTTTGAGGTTCCAGATTACAGGGGAAGTGTCACCAATTTTCAAAATATCGAGAATCCTGTTGTTCGGCAAACTTATATAAGAAACCCTGATGCGGTAAGAGTTACCTTAGAAGTTTATGACGGCAATGAACTGGTAGGGGATTGTACCTTCGACGTTCCTGTTCTGGATGAAACTGCTCCAGAGATCCTTAATTGTGATAGCCTCAACGATATAGTGACTATAGAGGAAGGAGGGGTACATCAATTAGGTAATTATACTGAAGAAGTCGAAGTTCGTGATTGTAGTGCTTATGAGGTTACCCAGGAACCACAATCTGGAACCAGTATTAACATAACGACACAGGTCACTATTACAGTTACTGATGATACCAGGCATACCGATACCTGCACTTTTACTGTTGAGGTAAGGGAAGAATCCGAGGTTCTGGATTTAACCTGTCCGGGTAGTTACGCTGTATTGGCAGATGAGAACTGCGTTTATAAAGTTCCGGATTTTTCCGGGATCGCAACCGCAAATATCGATGGCGCGGTCATAGATCAGGATATCGAAGCTGGCTCCGTATTTCAGCCTAATAGCGATTCCTATGTGACCGTAACCGCGACTTTTGAAGATCAATCAGATTCCTGTAGAATTTATCTTTCACCAGTAGACGAGGAAGATCCGGTAGCAAGGTGTGTGGGTGATACTGAAATTCGCCTCGCAGAAGGGGAAACCATTCAACTAAATGCGGAAGATTTTGATGCTGGGAGTTCAGATAATTGCCAGATAGCTACCTATAATCTGGACCGCAACTCTCTTTCCAGCGCCGATGAAGGGGAAAATGTGATCACTCTCACGGTTAACGATGCGGCCGGAAATCTGGACTTTTGTGAATTTACCGTGAATGTAATTGTAGAAGAACCAGGAGAAATTGACTTTTCCTGTCTTATCGTAGAGTATAAACTTGCGCCAGATGAAAACTGCGAATATTTTCTGCCAGATTTCAGCGAGATCCTGGAGTATAGCCCTGCAGAGGCAGATTTTGAGCAGTCTATAACTTCCGGAACCCAGCTATTCGAAGATATAGAGGTTGAGGTAACAGTATCTTATCAGGGAGAAAGCAAAACCTGTAATCTTTATGTTTCCCTTGAGGATCAGCCTCAGGCAATTTGCAGATCAGATTTTCAGATCCAACTTGACGAAGGTGAAACAGTAACGATTCAACCCGAAGACCTGGATAACGGGTCCTTTGCAAATTGTAGTGAGATCAATTTAAGTCTGGATAAAACCGAATTCACTTCTGCGGATCTTGGTGCCAATATTGTCACCCTTACCGTTACCGACGAAGCTGGTAATACAGATACCTGTCAGACCACAGTAAATGTGGTGCTGAATGGTTCGGGAGTTAACCAGCCTCCAGTCGCCATAGATGATGAATACACGACCAGTATAAATACCACATTAGAGGTTTCTGCCTCGAACGGAGTTCTGGTGAACGATACAGATCCCGAGAATGATGAACTTACGGTTATTTTGCAGGACAATGTTTCCAATGGAACTTTGGATCTCAATGCAGACGGATCATTTACTTATACGCCAGATCAGGACTTTTTCGGGCAGGATTATTTTACCTATATAGCCAATGACGGTGAATTAAATTCTAATATCATCTTTGTTTCTATAAATGTCGAAGACGGGAACGGCGAATTCAGTTGCGTAGAAAGACTAACGCTTAGTCTTAACTCTGAAGGTTCTGCTGAATTGAATATTGAAGATCTCTACAGCGGGAATGTTGAAGGCATCGAGTTTGGGGCGACCGAAAGATTTTTTAGTTGTGAGGATATTGGCGAAAATACCGTCACTCTGGTTTATACAGGAAAACAGGAAGGATCATGCGAAATAGTGGTGGAGGTAATAGATATGTCTGCACCGGTATTGGCTTTAAATGACCTGGAGGTTTCTCTTAACGAGGCGGGTGTGGCTACTTTAACTTTTAATGACCTGGATGCAGGTTCACGAGATAATTGTAATGGAGAGATTATATATACGCTTAGCCATTCGGCTTTCACCTGCAAGAATTTAGGTGAGAATGAGATCCTGGTGACGGCTGAAGACAGCAGTGGAAATAGTTCTACCAGAACAGCGATGGTGACCGTTTTAGATAATGAAGGTTTCTGTAATGATTTTGGAGAAGGTTCTGAATATATTTTTATCTATCCTAATCCAAATACCGGAAGTTTTAAAATAGCCACTCCGGCAGATGTTCTTATTGAAAGAATTGAAGTTTTTGATCATCGCGGAAGGTTTATCGCGGCAAGAGATTACGAAAGTACAGCAACCGAATATCCTATGGAAGTAGGACCTTTACAGGAATCGGTTTATGTAGTTAAGATCGTTACCAACGAGAGAACGCTTACAAAAAGATTTATTTTTAAGTATTGATCCGTTCTTCTATATAACTGAAGATCACTTCTGGATCCTCATTATATTCAAACCACTTGATATTTTCATCTTTTCTGAACCAGGTAAGCTGTCTTTTCGCAAACCGGCGGGTATTCTTTTTTATTTCTGAAATTGCTGTTTCAAGGTCTGTCTCACCATCAAAATACTGAAATAGCTCCTTGTATCCAACAGTATTCAAAGCATTGAAGTCTCGTTTGGGATATAGAGACCTGGCATCTTCTACCAGGCCATTTTCGATCATAAGATCTACCCTTTTATTAATGCGATCATAGATCAATTCCCTTTCTGCCGTAAGGCCTATACTTATAGTTTTGAAATCGCGCTCCTGCTTCTCCTTTTCCAGGAAACTGGAAAATGGTTTTCCTGTTTCTATACAGATCTCCAATGCCCTGATTAAGCGATGTGGATTTTGAACATCGGCAGTTTTATAATAATCTGGATCCAGTACAAAAAGCTTTTGCTGTAACCAGTCTATCCCATCCTTTTCGAGGTGTTTATTCAGGTTTTTCCGGATTTGAGGATCAACCTCCGGGAATTCATCCAGGCCTTCGGTTACAGCTTTAATGTATAACCCACTTCCACCTACCATGACCACAAGATCGTATGATTGGAATAACTTCTCAAGTTTCTCAATGGCTTCCCTTTCAAAATCTCCCACGGAGTAATTGTCTTCAACAGAGATATGCTGAATAAAATGGTGCGGAGCAGCTTCCAGTTCTTCCTTTTCAGGAACAGCAGTTCCTATCTTCATTTCTTTAAAGAATTGCCGGGAATCTGCAGAAATGATCTCTGTATTAAAATGTTTGGCAACTTCTATAGAAAGCGAGGTCTTTCCGATGGCTGTAGGGCCTATAATATTGATCAGGTAATTAATCATTCAATGGGAATCCACATTTATGGCAATATTTTGCTCCATCCTGGTGCCTGCTGGCATTACAATTTTGACAAACCTGGGTATTCTGTATAGGCTTTTCTGTTGCCTTGCTATACTCAGCACTAACAATCCCGGTAGGAACCGCGATAATACCGTAACCAGTGATCATGATAAGGGAAGCTATAAGCCTTCCCAGCGGGGTTACCGGGGCAATATCTCCAAAACCAACCGTGGTAAGGGTAACAATACACCAATAGATACTTAGCGGGATATTATCGAAACCACCGCCTTTCCCTTCTACAAGGTGCATAAGGGTACCCGCAATGATACAAATAATGAGTACGGCGAATAGAAAGACAAAGATCTTAGCACGGCTGTTCCTTAAGGCATCGATCAATTTTCGGGATTCCCCGATATAACGGGTTACCTTCAATACTCTAAAAACTCTTAATAATCTTAAGGCCCTTATGGCAAAAAGAAGGTTTGCTCCTCCAAAGATAAAACCAATATAGCTTGGCAAGGTAGAAAGAAGGTCTACGATGCCATAAAAACTGAAAATATATCGCTTAGGTTTATTAATGGCGATGATACGAAGGACATATTCAATACTGAAAATTGCCGTAATGATCCATTCCGCGATATAGAACTCATAGGCATATTTCTCTATCATCCAGGTTACGCTCTCCATCATTACAAGGGCAACACTGATGATGATGACTATAAGCAACGAGATATCAAAAATTTTACCTGCAGGGGTATCTGCCTCATAGATCACTTCATGAAGCTTTGATTTCCAGGGCGGCATTGATTTTTTTTGGTCTTCCACAGTAGGTTAAAAATATGAAAAAATCCCGAAGCTTAATCCTGTATGGATAACTGGACGATTTTGAAATTATGTTTCTTTCGTAAAAAACTCTGAATGATATGTTCAGCGTCCCTATTGTTGTTCATGGGTGTAATGATAGATCTAATGATATCCAGTTTATTGATCTGATGATTAAGATTGAAATAACCAACTCCTTTAAACTCCCCATCTTCAATTAACAAAGCACTTTTTTCATCTACCTCACGGCCACGACCAATAAGCAGCATATTTTGATTTTCGTAAGAATACCTGTCTATCAATTTTTCTGCTCTATCATTATATTCTTCCGGTGTTTCTTCTTCCAGGCAGGCTCCATGACAACTTTTAATAGTATAGGCAAAACAGTTACCCGTCCCACCGTGTAAACCTGAAAGCCGCTCGCAAAGCTCATATTCTTCAACCCATTTGGTCAAAGAGTTTTTCGCAGATCTCAGTGAGCTAAAGGTGGTGATATTTTTCTTTGTTTTATGTGCCCGGCCTATTTTAAAATTCACATAACCATTTTCATCTACTGAATGGTATAGGGCATGGCTGAAAATATCCTTTTTCAAAGCACGGTTATATCTGGGCTTGATTTCCTTTATCTCCTGGTTCTCCTTTAAAAGAGCTATCAATTCATTCCCGGTAAGTTCATAGGATACCGAAGCTACTTTGCGTTGCATTTCCCTGGACTTGGGATTATCATTCGTGAAATGCTGATTCACACGTTTCCTGATATTTCTTGACTTACCAACGTAAATGATCTCCCCGTTTTCATCATGAAAATAATAGACCCCTGTTTCTGAAGGTAATTCCTCGAGTATAAAAACGAGTTTAGTGTCCAGGTTCCTTTTTGGTTCCTTGCGCACATGTTCTTTCATGATGTCTTTTTCAACATCCTTGGCCAGCAACATTTTAAACAATTTGATGGTTGCCTGAGCGTCGCCAGCAGCACGGTGCCTGTCACTTAATGGAATTCCCAGTGATCTCACCAGTTTTCCCAAACTGTAGGAGGGAAGTCCTGGAATTAGTTTTTTGGAAAGTTCTACGGTACAAAGGCTTTTTCGTTCAAATTCAAAGCCCAGTCTTCTGAATTCAGTGCGCAGGATGCGATAATCGAATTTGGCATTATGGGCAACCAGGATGCAGTCATCTGTTATCTCTACCACGCGCTTCGCTATCTCGTAAAATTTAGGTGCATTGCGAAGCATGTTATTATTGATGCCGGTAAGATTCACCACAAAGGGCTGTATGGGTTGTTCGGGGTTAATAAGGCTAATAAACTGGTCGGTTACCTTGTGACCGTCAAATTTATAGATTGCAATTTCGGTGATCCCTTCTTCATTATATTTTCCACCCGTCGTCTCTATGTCTAATATTGCGTACAAATATCCTCTTCTTCTTTAATTATAATTTCGCGCCCCAAATATACTACTTCCAATACGAACCATGGTAGATCCGCACTCCACAGCGATCTGATAATCACCGCTCATACCCATGGAAAGTTCTTTAAGGTCTGGGTGTTGGTCTCTGAATTTATCAAAAACTGACTTTAAATATTTAAATTCAAATCTTACCTGCTCTTCATCATCGGTAAACGTTGCCATACCCATAAGACCGATCACCTTTACATTCTCCATTTTGGAATAGGCTTCAGACTCTAATATTTCTTTAGCTTCATCTGCCGAAATACCAAACTTTGAATCTTCTTCAGCGATCTTTATCTGTAACAGGCAGTTAATAGTACGATCGTTCTGTTTAGCCCTTTTATTGATCTCTTTCAGAAGTTTAAGACTGTCTACGGCATGGATCAAAGATACAAAAGGAGCCATGTATTTCACCTTGTTCCGCTGAACATGGCCAACCATATGCCATTCAATATCCTTGGGTAGATCTTCCCACTTATCGGTCATTTCCTGGATCTTGTTTTCCCCTAAGATTCGCTGTCCGGCGTTGTAGGCCTCCATTAGATCTTCATTGGGTTTGGTCTTGGAAATGGCCACGAGCTTCACATTTTCAGGAAGTTCGTCTTTATATTTTTTAATATTTTCAGAAATGTCCATCCTTTATTTCAGTTTTAAATTAAGGATTCAAAAATTTAATTTGCCGGGGAAATTCTGGTCCAGCCAGATCTAAAATTCGTAGATCGTTAGACCGCTGCGTAACTTAGGTTCAATATAAGTACTTTTTGGCGGCATGGTCAAATTTTCATCTGCAATTTGTTTGATTTCTTCGATCCCGGCTGGTAACATTCCAAATCCTACCTCAAATTCACCACTGTCTACCCTCGTTTTCAGCTCAATTAGGTCGTTACGCCCATGTATATAAGCAATGCGCTTGTCATACCTTAGATCTTCAATTCCTAAAATAGGTTTCAAGATCTTTTCAAAAAGTATATAGGAATCCAGTTCGCTAAGTGAATCGGTGAATTTATAGTTCGTCTTTCTAAGGTAAAGTGAATAAAATTCCCCGCCAAGGTACATATTAAAATGATGCTTTTTCGATGGTTTGTAAACTTCGAAACCACGATTTTCTATTCTGAACCATTCATCCAGCAATATGAGAAATTCTTCTTTTGAATGTCCGTTAAGGTCTTTAATAAGCCTGCTGAATTCAAAAATTCTAAGGTTGCTTTCAGAAATGAGATAGCTCATAAAGAAATTATAAGCCTCCTCTCCTGTATGGTTAGGATTGTTTTCCCTACTCTCCTTAGCTAGTAACCAAGAAGAAGCACTGCGGTGGTGGCCATCTGCGATATAAAGCTTTTCCATTGCCCCGAATTCGGCCTTGATCTTTGCGATATTTTCCGGATCATCAATTAGCCAAAGCGAATGAATCTCCTTGTTATAAGTGGCAAATTCATATTCCGGCCTTGATTTCATCCTTTCTTCCAGAAGGTCATTAATCACCTGGTTATCGGGATAAGTGAGCAATACAGGTTCAGTATTAAATCCAACCACCTTCAGATATTCTTTAAAAAGCTCTTCACGGTGGGCGATCGTATCCTCATGCCGCCGAATCACCTCATTTTCATAATCCTCTACACTGGTCGCGGCGATAATTCCGCAGCATGAAGCATCACGGCTTTTGATGTTATAAATGTAATAACACGGCTGTTCGTCCTGTATAAAAGTGTGCTCTTCCTTGAACTCAAGATATCTGTTCTTCACCATTCCGAAGCGTTTCTCCCCACCAATCTCATGCTGGAACTTATAACCCGGGTTAATGATATGAAGAAAGGAATAAGGATTGAATTCTAATTGCGCTCTCAGCTCTTCTTCGCTGTAATCTTCATAAGAACGGGAAGCAACGAGGCCCGCAAAAGCGGGCGCCGGTCTCACTGCTTTAAAGGGAATTATTTTAGTCAAATTTTATAATATGCGTTTAAAGAGATTTGTCCCTGGGAACTAAATGACAATATTTAAATCATTTTAGGGGACAAGTAAAATCTCAATAAGTGAGTCTAACTGCTAAATTGAGATGAAACTTTTTCAGCTTTTCTGCTTTCAGAATAATCATAGAATCCTTCACCAGATTTCACCCCGATCTTGCCAGCTCGAACCATATTGGTCAATAACGGACAGGGAGCGTATTTTGGATTTTTGAATCCGTAATACATTACCTCAAGGATAGAATGACAAACGTCCAGCCCTATGAAATCTGCTAACTGAAGTGGTCCCATTGGATGTGCCATTCCCAGTTTCATTACCGTGTCTATCTCGTAAACTCCCGCTACACCATTGTAAAGGGTTTCAATAGCCTCGTTGATCATAGGCATCAAGATCCTGTTAGCAACAAATCCAGGGTAATCATTTACTTCTACAGGTGCCTTGTTCAGCTTTTCTGAAAGTTCCATCACCGTCTTTGTCACCTCGTCACTGGTATTGTAACCGCGAATGATCTCTACCAGCTTCATAACGGGCACAGGATTCATAAAGTGCATCCCAATCACCCTTTCAGGATTAGAGACCGCAGAAGCGATCTGTGTGATAGATATCGATGAGGTGTTGGTCGCCAGGATCGTGTCGTCTGAAGTATGCTGATCCAGATGTCTAAAGATCTTAAGTTTTAGCTCCGTATTTTCAGTGGCAGCTTCAACCACGAGGCTGGCATATTCCACTCCTTCAGAAATATCTGTGTAAGTGGTAATATTTTCCAGCGTTTCTTTTTTCTGATCTTCGCTGATCTTTTCTTTAGAAACCATCCTGTCAAGGTTTTTGGAAATGGTATCCATTCCTTTTTTCAGGCTTTCCTCTGAAATATCGATCAATTGAACTTTGTAGCCATTCTGCGCAAAAGTATGCGCGATACCGTTACCCATCGTTCCGGCTCCTATTACTGCAATATTTTTCATTAAATTAGTTTTTCAGGATTTTCTTAAAGCATCATCCTGTCCCGATGTTTCGGTAGTTTCAGGATCTTCATTTTGAGAAGCTGAAACGAGTTCAGCTTGACGAATTTTAATAGAAATTCCTGGTTATTATATTATACATTAAAATTAGCGATGACCTGGTTCGCAACTTTGAGGGCTTTAGCGCCCTGTTCCATGGTTACCACAGGTTCTTTATCATTTTTTATAGCATCGGCAAAACTTTCCAGTTCTTCCAGGATCGCGTTATTTGGAGAAACATTAGGATTGTCGAAATAGATCTGTTTTTTAATTCCTTCAGCATTTTGAAGGATCATCGCAAAATCGTCAGGATTTTCCGGAGCATCTTTCATCTTCACTACCTCACATTTTTTCTCTAGGAAGTCTACAGAAATATAGGCGTCTCGTTGAAAGAATCTCGATTTTCTCATATTCTTCATTGAAATACGGCTGGCCGTAAGATTCGCTACACAACCATTTTCAAATTCGATCCTGGCATTCGCAATATCGGGAGTGTCACTAATTACTGAAACTCCGCTGGCATTGATCTTTTTCACATCAGATTTCACCACACTTAGAACCGCATCGATATCATGGATCATAAGATCAAGTACTACGGGCACATCTGTACCACGCGGATTAAATTCTGCTAATCTGTGAGCTTCAATAAACATGGGGTTTTCTATGCGATCTGCTACCGCCTGGAAAGCGGGGTTGAATCTTTCTACGTGCCCAACCTGACCTTTCACGCCATGTTCTTTAGCAAGTCTTATCAATTCTTCGGCTTCCTCGAAGGTATTGGTGATCGGTTTTTCAATAAAAAGATGTTTGCCTGCCGATATTACCTTTTTCGCAACGTCAAAATGAGAAAGAGTAGGAGTAACAACATCGATCATATCTACCGCAGCGATCAGTTCATCCAAGTCATCAAACATCTTATAACCAAATTCTGAGGCGATCTTTTCAGCATTTTTCTTATTCGCGTCATAGAAGCCTATAAGTTCAAATTCTTCAGATTGCTTTAAAAGTTTCAGATGAATTTTTCCGAGGTGGCCTGCACCCAGAACTCCTGCTTTCAGCATATTTTTTGCGTTTTTCACAAAAATAGCATTTTGATATTAAATACTTTATAAAATTAGGCTAAATCCCGAAGGCGTTTTGCTTGGGATAAATCAGCTTGTTTGCCTAATTTTATAGCCTGATTAAAGCATGAAAACTTGAAGGATACTTACAGACACCAGGGGAAAAGACAGCAATTGGTGAGAACCGTAAAGAAAAAAGGCATCACCGATGAGAAAGTCCTTGCGGCCATTGGGAAAATCCCGAGGCATCTCTTTATGGATAGTAGTTTTGAAGATCATGCGTACCAGGATAAAGCTTTTCCTATTGCGGCAGATCAAACAATCTCGCAGCCTTATACCGTAGCTTTCCAGACTGAATTACTGGAAATCAAAAAAGGAGATAAGGTGCTGGAGGTAGGAACGGGTAGCGGATATCAAACTGCTGTGCTTTGCGAACTTGGGGCTAAGGTATATAGTATCGAACGCCAAAGAGAGCTTTATAAGAAGACGAAAACCTTCCTTTCCAAATTAGGCTACCGTCCTAAATATTTAAGTTTTGGAGACGGATATAAGGGTATTCCGGAATATGCGCCTTACGATAAGATCATTGTCACAGCTGGTGCTCCGGTGGTCCCAAAAGATCTGTTGAGTCAGTTAAAAGTAGGAGGAAGGCTGGTGATCCCAGTTGGAACCGAAGTGCAAACCATGACCCTTTTCATTAGGAAAACTGCCAAGGAATTTGATAAAAAGGAATTCGGCGCCTTTAGATTTGTACCGTTACTCGAGGACAAAAACTAAAAAACTATTTGGTTGATATATGAGAATTGACAAATTAGTGGTCTTAATTAAAACCACTAATTTCTTATTTGCTAGGAATAAAAAAAGCCTCATTTTATAACGAGGCTTTTTAATTTAATTTCGAAAGAAATTATTTTCCAACGCTGGCAGAATCTTCAGCTTTATCTACAACCAGTCTGGCATCGCGGTTAGCGATCTCCCAGGCAGTAAGGAATACCAGTCTTGCTCTTTTTGCTAACAGGTCATATTCAATTTTGTCTGGGGTATCTGTAGGTTTATGATAATCTGCGTGAGTCCCGTTAAAGTAAAAAATGATCGGGATATTGTTCTTGGCGAAGTTATAATGGTCACTTCGGTAATAGAACCGATTTGGATCGTTTTCATCATTATACTTATAATCCAGGTCCAGATTAATGTACTTAGAATTCACAGCCTCACTTAAATTATGTAGCTCTGTACTTAGTTTATCACTACCAATAAGGTAAACATAGTTTTCGTTGCCTTCGTGAAACGGATCTATACGTCCAATCATATCTATATTTAGATTTGCCACAGTATTTTCCAACGGAAAAACCGGCTCGTCTGTATAGAATTTTGACCCTACAAGTCCTTTTTCTTCCCCGGTAACATTTAGGAAAAGAATAGATCTTTTTGGAGTGTATCCATCTTTGCTGGCTTTTACAAAAGCTTCGGCGATCTCAAGGATCCCTACAGTACCAGATCCGTCATCATCTGCTCCATTATAGATATTTCCTTCATCATCTATACCTACATGGTCATAATGGGAAGAGATCACCAGGATCTCCTCCGGTTTTTCAGACCCTTTAAGAAAGGCCAATACGTTCTCGGTAGATTTTATATTTCCGTTTCTAAAATAACTGGAAGGAACTTCCTGGAAATAATCGTCACCACCTATAGGGGAGGGTAGGTCAAGACTTTTGTATTCATTTTTCAAATACTCTGCAGCTTTCTTTTGTCCTGGTTCGCCGGTCTCACGACCTTCAAATTCATCGCTGGCAAAAGTGTACAGATGCTCTTTTAATTCTTCTGCAGTAATGCTTTTAGCATACTCCATAGGATCAGCATTTTCTACCTTCCCATTTTGAGCACTGCAGGATAAAAGGATGGCCGGAAAGACCAAAACCAATATTTTTTTCATTTTATTATTAAATTTTAGAATAATTGGCGCCAATATAGCGGTTTTGTTATTATTTAATTATAAGAGATTCATAAATATAGACCCTGTTGATGTAAGAAGGTTTAATTATGATCTGAATAACATAGGAATGGCAATTTTAGAGATATTTTAAGGATTGAAACTTATTGATTTTGAAAGGACTAAAAATTCCTTCAAAAAAGATCGGAAATTAGTTGTGCAAAATTAAAAAAGCGTGTTATATTTGCACCCGCATTCAGCAAATAGCTGATGAGGCACTCAGGAGAAATGGCAGAGTGGTCGAATGCGGCAGTCTTGAAAACTGTTGAGGGTCACACCTCCGGGGGTTCGAATCCCTCTTTCTCCGCTAAAAAGCCCCGTATCGCAATGATAATGGGGCTTTGTTTTTATAGTTGACAATATAGTCGACAATTCGGTTGAGTTTATTTTAAAAACTATTCTAAAATTTATTATAGTTGGAGTAGATTTAAATGTTGTGTTAGAAAATAAACATTTAAATTCTTAAATACAATATAATACTGCTTCACCACCGAATCCTGTAGTACAATCCAAGTACATTTTATAATCCTTTCTTAGACTATTGATTAGTTTTGGTATCTCTAATAAATCGTCCCATTTATGATATACACTAATTGCTAATTTTGGTTTGAAGTCCTGTATTGCCCTTGATGCGCCTTTTAAAGCTGGAATTTCAGCACCTTCAATATCCATTTTAATAAAATCAATCCTTTCTAATTTCTCATCTTTTAAGATGCTGTCAATAGTTATTGTTTGTACCTGTTTAGAAGATATTTCTTTTACTATTCTAGCGCCAGGGGAAGGAGATGATATATTAACAGTCTCATCATCTTTATCAGAAAGGGCTTTTAGTACCTGGGTTATATTATTAATTTCTTTATTTATTTTGCATTGTTCTGACAAAGCATTCATTCCCTCTTCCAGAATATCAAAAGCATAAGACTTGCCGCCACTTTTAGGGTCAGCAAGGGCAGCTAAATAAATTGTGGTATCACCCCATCCTACTCCTGCATCGATAACTGTATCACCTTTATTTACTTCAACAATCACATCATTCTTTTCATATCTATATAATCTTCCTACGTTATACATTGCTAATAAAACAGGTGAAGTAAATATAGAAATTTTAGGGTTTCCTAATGAGACTTTGCCTAATTCCCAATCATATATATTAAGATAGTCTTTAGAATTTAATATTTCTTTTGACGCGAATTCATATGAATCAATGTAATCTTTTGAGAAAGACGATAATCTCATACGATTCTCCTTAACAATAGCCATTAAAATCAATTCTGTAAAAATCTGTCTTGAATAATTATCTGACATAAGTTGATATGAATTTTCAAAACATGAATATTTCTCGTTGAAATTAGCAACAACATCTTTTTTAGAATATCTTTTCCTTTTTAATCTGGATTTAATTTTAGATGCAATTTTCCTTAGAGTGAACTGTTTTATTTGTGGTAGCCAAGGCATCTTTTCAGAATTATCAAGGCGGTGACGAGAATCACGTCCCCAACTAAAATAATCCTTAGGTGTATCATTTAAATTTCTTTCTAGGGTGTCATCTAAGACACTATTAAAATGCGTTTTTAAATCCATTCTTTTTGATTCTGTCAATTGCTGAAATGTTTTGAAGAGTAATTCTTTAATTTTAATTAAAACTTAAGCCAAATGGCAATATAACTTTAATATTCAATGAAATTAAATCATTTCCGATTCATTATATCCTTTCATTTAATATTACCATTAATATTATTTGATAACATAGCAGCCAGGTCTGAAGGAAGCTTATAATCTGTAAGTACCTCAGCGTTATATATATTCTGCCAATTTGCTAAGGCAGGATTAAATTCCCATTGCTTAAAATCACTAATTAATTGAGTAGTCGAAAGGTTATTTTTTGCTTTCTTCGGTAAATTGAAACCAAAGCGGTCGAATATTCTTTTTCCTTTCATTGCAGCTAATATCGTATCTAAAGCAGCTACATACATCTGCCGTTCATTTTCATTGGATTTGGAACGCTTTTTTAAGTCGGGTTCTGTAAAGATTTTACTTCCATATTTAATAATTTCTATAAGGTTTTTTTCTACATCGAATGTTTTCAGGATATACTGCGCTTTGGGTGAAACCATTCCTTTCTTACTTCTATTTATCCATTCGGCAACGATTATATTTGCCATAGCCTTATTTGCAACTATTAAATGAAAGTGAGGGTTATACGTTCTTCTCTGTGGATTGAAACAGCATTCTAAAGATTTTACACCTATTAGTTTCTCACCCGTTCCTCTCTGATCCTGCTTTTTATGCTTTTCAATGATTCGCTTAAATGTACTCTTCATTGATCTTATATAAGATCTTAACTGATTGTGGTTACAGGACTTTACGGTTAAGGTTATAAAATGAGGATCTTCCCATTCTTTTATTACTGGTAAATATTTATTAATGATTTCCGCTTTGCGAATACTACAACATAATGTGCAAAACCTATTTTTACAATATTTACCATAAAGTTTCCCCTTTGAAGTAGTTATGGAACTTTGACAATAGTATGTATTCCAATAAGCTTTTTCTCTTTCAGAATCATCTTTTTCTTTAACTACATCTATAAGACTTAAAGCCATAGACTGAGTAATAGTTTTTCTCTTAGCCCTTCCTTTTAAGGCTTCTTTATTGCTGAGGTCTGAACCTTCACCGGTTACAAATATGTGATCCTGTCCCTTTTTATCTGTCCCGTTTTCTGCTAATGTATACATATACCTAATTTTTGATTGGATAATTCCGTTAGAAGAATCTTAGCTACGTTTGTATTTTAGGGACTTCACACCTTCCAATGAATTATCAATATCGGTACGATTGATAAGAAGAATCCTGCCCACTTTTTTAGCAGGTATAAATCCTTTTTTGATGTAGTTGTGAACTGACTGCTCAGAAACCTTTAGAAGTTTGGCTGTTTCTTTTACGGTTAGGTTTTCAGGTTTTTCTTTATCCTCTGGTTTGTGTTTGATCTCCAGAAGAAGAGTTTCGATGTTTGCTAATCTTTGGTTTAGCGTTTCAAATGGGTTATTCATGACAAAATACTTTTAGAATTTCTTCGAAAGTATATGTCAGTGATTGAGGTAAGGGGGATGTAACTATTACATTATACCGTTACCTATTTTTAGATTGTGCTAATTTCAATTCTTCTAAAGCGATGTTTCGTGCTTCAGGATACTTATTAAGCATCTTTTTTGCTACAAATGATATATTAGAAATTTGATTGTTAGCTATCCGGTTAGTCTTGTGGTTGCTAATTTTGTTATATGCAATCTGAAAATATTTAGCCGTTGTATCTATTACCTTACTTCCTTCCAACAGTTCTTCAATTGCTGCTAATTTACCATTTGAATGATTTTCAAAATATTCGATCTTTCCGGCTGCTTGCATGTAATAAATGTATAGAGCGAATTTAAGAACAGTTATTTCCTGTTTGTCTTCTCTATTTTTCTGAGATTTATTTTTTAAGTATGGTGTTATTTCATCAATGAATTTCTTTTCACCTTTCAACCATTTCTTTAATACTTTAATATAACCGGATTGTTTAGAATTGTCAATGAGTTGCATTTCAAATAATTCCGTTTCCCTTTTTTTAATTATTAAGTCATACTTGATTTTCTCAGTATCTGTTAACAAGCCTGCCTTTAGTAGTGAATTACCATTCACCTGGCTTAAAATATTCTTTGTAGTATCTATTAATGATTGAGTTAGAGATTCTTTAGTATGAAGTTTAGCAACCTTTACATTCGAATACCTGTTTAAATGAAATGGCTCTGCAAGAATTGGGATATTAGTTCTATATCTTTCTCTTATATTATTGAAATAAGTAAGCTCAAATGGGAAAATTTTGTACCATTTATGATAGGTGCTTAGTAAAAGATTCAGATCTGGGTTTTTATTCTCAGGGTTGTCTTTTCTGAAACTATTGATGAAAGCCTTTATTTTTTCAATTCTTATTTTGATTTCTTTTTTAGAGATTTCATCTGACGTTATACTATTTTCAACAGTTCTAATTAATTCCAGTACATACAAAAAGTAACTTCCTAATTGAAATGATCCACCATATTGGGGGGGTAATGTTCCAATACTCTCAGTTACATAAGCTATATAGTCAGTAATATCTTCATACCAATCTTCATTATCGATTCGATCTATAATGTGATGATGAGTGAAATATACTTTATCGGCAATTTCTTTGTCTAAGTTTTTATAATCCTCAATATTAAAATCGGGAAACTCAGTCAGTTTTGCATGCTGTTCGCAGCAAAATGGAAATTTATCAGTTAATGGTCTAATCTCTTTCATCAATAATTCATGATTTTCCCTGCAGCTTTCGCAATTCTCAAAATTATGCGCACAATCGGTAGGTTGTATCGAAAAGGGAATTTCGTATTCACCCCCTGTAAATTGAAACATTTGATTGCCACAAAAACTTATTTCTTCTACTTTATCAACAAATAACTTTTTTCTTCTATGCATTACTCAGCTTTTTTTAATGGTGAATTTTTCATTTTCCATACTGTTTGCATAAAATCCTTTTTGTCTTCGTTATTAGGTTTATAGTATTTGTTGAATACTTCTAAACTCCTATGTCCGGTATATCCCATAATAATTTTATCGGGAATCTTTTTATTTTTCATTATTGTTATAAAGCTTCTTCGTGCTGTATGTGAAGAGATTCTTTCATAGAAGAAATTTTCTTTTTCGATAAGGTCTTTGCCTATCTTAATAGTTTTCTTTAATCGGTCTTTGTATTCCATTTCTTCAAAAACATCTTTGATATAAGAATTGAATTTTTGGGTAGAAATAGTAGGTAACTTATAATCGTACTTTTTCAGAATGTAATTTGAGAAGTCATTAAGTGGAATTTCTAAGGACTTATCTTTATTCTTCTGATCCCTAACTTTTATATTGCCGTTCTGAATGTCATTCTTCTTGATTTTAGAGTAATTACTTATTCTTAGACCTGTTACACAGCCAAATACAAATAAGTCCCTTACACGTTCTAATTTTGGTTTTTTACTTAGGTCATATTCAAATACTTTTTCAACCTGATCGATTGTTAAGGCAATTTCATCAGTTTGTTGAGCTTTAGGTGCTTTGAATTTCTGAAAATCTGTTTTGTAGGT
Source organism: Gramella sp. MT6 (assembly GCF_019357415.1). NCBI lineage: Bacteria > Pseudomonadati > Bacteroidota > Flavobacteriia > Flavobacteriales > Flavobacteriaceae > Christiangramia > Gramella sp. MT6. Next base: position 3,727,354 of record NZ_CP048410.1, on the reverse strand, counting down.
GTGATTATTTTCTAAAGCCCAATAAAGGAATGTTTTTAATAGACCAACATTTCTTCTAAGTGTATTGGCTGAATGTTTTTTTTCTTCAATACAATACTGAATGAATTTGTTATAAAAGCTTTGATTAATCTGGTTGAAATGAATCTTTTTCTTCCTGTGGTCCTGAAAGTCTTCTAATAACTTTTTATTGTATTCGTATCGCTTTATGGTAGTTTCAGAATTGGCTTCATCTGTGAAATCACTTTTCTTCATATACAGAAAACTATCATAAACGCTGAAAAACTTATTTGAGATTGCCTTAGTACGTTTAAATTCAATATCAAATTCATCTTTTATGTCAACTATTAATAGCTCTCTATTTGAAAGCTTAAATGAGTTTACAGTATCAGTAAAGAAGTTGGAATACCTGTCTAGCTGTCTTTTAATAGTTCTTTGTTGATCTGACTTTGCAGTTCTCCCGTTGAGGTTCTTTGGCTGTCTATTTTCAAAGTCCCAATCGATAGGATTAATCACTTCTCCGGTAGAGTAGACAAATTTTCTTCCTTCGTTTTTGAAGTAAGCTGAAAAGAGTATTAGGGAATCCCCATCTTTCTTGGGTTCTTTCAAATTAAATGTTGATCTCATAACTTTTACCAGTTGACAGAATAGTTGACAGTAAAGATATAATTTAATAACGGTTGAGGATATAAATAATAGTTGTAATTATCAACAAACCCCTGTTAATTAAGGGTTTATTTAAAATAGGCTATATCTAAAATTATATAGTTCAAATACCTCTTTCTCCGCAAAAGAAAACCCGCAATGAAAATTGCGGGTTTTTTGTTTTAAACAAAGTATACCTGGTTCTTTAGTTTAATTCTTAAGATTTCCACCTGGATGATATTTTAAATCATCTTTATTAATTTTCTTTAACCTGAATAAAGCTTACTCTAACTCTTTGCAGAGTCCTCGTAATAAAAAAACCATCAACGAATTTGATCGTTAATGGCTTTTGGCTTGAAAAAATAGATTGGTTAGTTTGGATGATCTCTGGATAAAAAGATTAGAGAAGTGACTGCCACCATAGCTTAAATATGAAATTACAACCCTACCCATAATCTCAATTCTTAAAGCAACCCCAATTTAGGTGTAGCTGCCACTTGCCCTAATTTTTTTATAAAACTAAATATTTTGTTAAGATCAATTCTGCCCGTTTAGTAAACGTGTGGATTTTGGCAGTAAACGTTATATCTCTAAGGTAATGATGACTGTAGTTCCTTTGTTTTTTTTGGAATTTATGCGAACGGCCTCCTCTACATTATAACCTAGTAACGCCAGTCGCTCCTGGACGAGGCGCACCCCTTTTGAATCATGCAATTTATTAGTTGTACCTGAAGTAAAGCCAATACCGTTGTCTTGAATTTTACATTGTAGCAGATCCTCTGTCAATAGCTTAAAGGAAATTTCTAACCTGGGATCTTTAATATCACCGGGGAATGCGTGTACAAATACATTTTCCACAAAGGTTTGCAATATCATTGTAGGGATCTCCACCTCGTAGGTATCAATTTCAGGATCTATGCTCATTACCACTTCAATTTTATTATTGAACCTGGTATTTTCGATACGGATATAAGATCGTAAATATTCAATTTCCTCGACTAATAAAATACTAGGTTTGGTGCAGTGATCGAGGTTGAGCCGAATTAATTTGGCAAAATCACCCAGGAAAATGGTGGCGTTATCTATATCGCTGTCCATGATATAATTCTGTATGGAATTCATCGCATTGAAGATAAAATGCGGATTCATCTGCGCCAGGAGAGCTTCCATTTTTGTTTCTTCAAATCGTTTCTGGATAAGTCTCTTTTGCATTTCAAAATTCCGGGTTTGCCGTATCTGAAATTTATAGATGCTAAAAATCAATAGTGAAATTGTGGACATCACGATTAAAAGAAACCACCAGGATTTATAGAATGGAGGTAAAATCGCCATATTTAATAGAGACTGTGTATAACTTAAACCAGTGCTTTTATCTAAGACCCTCACATCAACCTCGTAATCTTTTGATGGTAAAAAAGGCAGAAATATTTGTGGTTCTGGAAAGGGACGACTCCAGTTCTCACTATTATTCAAACGATATTGATAACGTAATTTATGAGGATAAGGATGTGCATTGGTGCTAAATTTCAGCAATACAGTATTCTGGTCATACGGCAGGTCAATCTCCGTTTCTCCAGTGAACTCTTCGTATGCGAACTCATTGTTATTGATAAAAATTTCCTTGATATTCAGATCATTTACCAAAGGTTCGGCATCGCTTACCCGGTTAAGATCAATGGTGTAATAACCATCCTTGCTTCCAATAACTAACCTGTTTCCATCTACTTCTCCGCTAAGAAATGGCTGTTTCAGGCCCTGTTCCTCATTTAAGTATATAAACCTATCATCTTTATAAAGGCTTAGTCCTTTTTCAGTTCCTATCAACAAACTTCCCTGGTATTCCTTAAGGAATGAAATCGTATTACCCTCAATTTTTGCCCGTGGTATTTTCTTTAAGATTTCAAATGATTTTCCATCATTAACAATGAATACATCCCCAAACTCATTAGAGATAGCGAGGTTTTTTCCTAAGGAAGTGATATGTCTCAATTTTTTTTCTTTCCATCTTCCGCTTTGAATATAGGAGCTAAATTCATCCTTCTCCCAGGCATAAAGTCCTGAGAAAACCGAAAGAAAATAGGTCTTACGGTTTGTTTGTAAGCTATTGACCACCAAGGTAGGTGTTTCGGGATGATCCTGTAAAAAGTGGGTATACTCAAATTTGTTCAGATCCTGGTAGACTCTTACGCCACCATAAGGATGAGTTTCAATGAGATCTCCGTTTATTGTAAAGTTGATCTCTTCTGAATGTAGAGGCAGGTATCGATGCAATTTTCCGTTTTCCTCAATAGCGAATATCCCAATATTAGTATTTACCCAATAAACGTCTTTGTAAGTTTTAATGTCGTAAAACTGAATATCCCTGGCCCTGGTGGAATAATCTAATTCGTAAAAGGAATCTTCATGTTTTGGCAATGGTTGTTTTGTGGTTTTTATATATTCCTCCTGCCATTTTTTAAGCTGATCCAGGTTAATTTTGATCTCTTTTTCTTTTATAAGAATACCATTGCTGGATAATTCTGCGGAAGTGTTTCCGGTCCTGGCAAAGCCTATGATATTTTTACCTTCAGTTCTATGGAATTTTACCAGAGGATCTAATTTGATTTCAAACAAACCAGCATCCCTGGTACCTACGTATAACTTTTCAAATTTATCATCATAAGCAAGGGAGATCACTTCTTTACTGAAAATATTGAAGTCTGAAGCCCTTGAAATTAGTTCATCATTTTGGACCTCATAAATCCCTCCACTAGTATCATATATACCCCAGCCAGCCGCAAAAATTTTCTGATCCCTGGTTTTTATGTAATCCCAGATAATTGAATATCCAAGTTTTTTCGAAGATATAGTATCGCCCTTTTTTAAATAATCTGTAAGCGTAGTTTTCCTGAAAAAGCCTTTTTTACTGATGTAGATGCTGTCATTATTTTTTAATACGGAATAAACATAATCGTCGTTATTGACCTTGGTTAGAACCTTTTCATTGTCCTTTCCTGAAATTTTATAAATGCCAGATCTATAGGTAACCACATAAATTTGTTCCTTGACCTCAAAAAAGTTCTGAACTCTAAACAATTTCTCGCTTTCCGGAATATTAAAGGTGTGAACGTCATAGTTGTTAATGTTGACTAGGGAAACCCCGTCGCTGGTGCCAATAAACATGTGGTCCTTATGAGAGAATAGCTTGGTGACCTCATTATGAGCCAGTCCATCTTTCTCTGATATTACCCGGAATTTCGCGCCATTATAAATACTTATACCTTCGCCATAACTACCAAACCACAGGTTCTTATTCCTGTCTTCAGCAATTGCCCAGCAACTGTTCAGGGCCAAGCCATCCTCTTCAAAAAAGTATTTAAAAACATCGTTCTCCTTTTTTACCACCCCGTTATCGGTGCCAATCCAGAGTACATTATCGCTGTCCAACAATAGGGCTCTAACGGTATTGTTTGGCAACTCACTGGCAGCGTTATAATTTTTGCTGGGAAAATTTTGAGAGAACGCAATATTAAACCATAAAAAGAGTAAGAAGAAAAGTCTAGTGGTTTTGCAGAATCGCATTGATAAATTCTTCTTCTTTGCGGAAAGAGACAGGAAGTTTCTCTCCATTGGTTAATTCAACTTCTTTATTGGCCTTATGGTATCTAACCACATAATTTAAATTGAGAACATAGCTTTTGTGTATCCTTTTAAAGGAATTGGCAGGAAGGATCTCTTCTACAAATTTTAAGGTCTTCGCAGCCGTTTTAGTGCAACCGTCAATTTTCTTTATGCAGCAATAATTGCTCTCTGCTTTGCAATATAAGATTTGATTGGAATGTACGAGTTCAAAACCATCCACAGTAGGAAAAGCGATCTTACTCACGTTCTGGTCATTTACATTCAGGTTCTCGAGTAGTAAAGAAAGTTTTTTCTGAGCAGAACTGCCGGTCTTTTTAGATTCAAACCTTTTAATGGCTTCAGCAAGTTCGAGATGATTTATAGGTTTCAGTAAATAATCCAGCGCACTGCGCTTGATCGCTTTAATGGCAAATTGATTATAAGCTGTAGTGAAGATGACCTCAAAATTTATAACATCGAAATACTTGAATAATTCGAAACCATTTTTTTCGGGCATTTGTATGTCTAAAAACACGAGGTCTGGTTCATGTTCTTTAATCGCCAGAACCCCTGTGTCTACTGAATTGCACTTACCTGCAATATTGAATTTATTTGGGAAATATCTATCCAGGGTTTTTTCCAGTAAACTCTGGGCATTTAATTCATCGTCGATGATCACAGCTTTTATCATAAAATAAAACTACTATTTATTGCTGAAAAGAAAACCATTTAACCCTGTATTTCTGTTTTTTGAGGATTTTTTATTTCCTTTTCATTGCAACAATGCTTTATTTTAGAAAGCCTGTTTTATAAAGATTCTTCTCTTACTTCGAAGATGATCGGTAAAGTATAGACCACGCTTACGGGGCGGTTTCTTTGCCTTCCCGGACTCATTTTAGGTAGCATTTTAACAACTCTCTCAGCCTCTGCTTCCAGTAATTTATGTGGGCCACGGGTTTGGATTCCAGTTACATCACCATGCTCGTTGATTCTGAAAACTACGTAAATTCTATTGATACCGTACATGTTTAGGTCCGCACCAAGATTCGTATTGAACTCATCTTGTATCAATTCATCAATTTTGGTCGACATACATTTCTTTTTAGAAGCATTATCGGGTTGGTTCTCACAACCAGGATATACAGGCACATTTTCAATAAGCACAAAGGGAACTTCTTCTACCTTTTCTTCTAACTTTTCTTCTTTGATTTCGGCCACTTCGATCACCTTCTCGATCATTTGTTCCTGGCTGGATTCTGTAGATCTAATTTCGGTTTCTTCTACTTCCAGTTCATCGGCGACCACTTCGATCACTTCTGGTACGGGTGGGGGAGGTGGAGGAGGCGGAGGTACATCCTTTATCGCCGTCACCGGGATATCTTCCATATCGAATTCGGGTACAGTGACCTCATAGTTGAAAGTATCAGAATGTTCTGTAAACTTCCATTCAATTCCAAAATAAGTGATTGAAAGAATGATGATCAATCCTATCTGGAAATATATTAAGCTGTTACGGCTTAGGTCTGCTTTTGGATTTTTCTTGACTTGCATGGCTATGATATTTTAAGTCAATAATTATTAATCCTGAAGGTACTTCTAATACCCGCTAAATAATATGACAGGTATCATCTAACCAATCATTTGAGTCTACTCTTATTTTGGAGATTCCCGACCCGATCTTCATTTAAGCCCTTCAAAAATTTAGTCGGAAAACTCCTCCATTTTCCACGGATATAGCCGTTTAATTTTAAAGTAAATACAATGAATTAAATCGCAGCTTGACGTCTATATGATTCTTAAAATGAGCTGGTTATGATGTAGGTCATATTTTATAAGGATGAGCCATCGTATTTTGTAAAGAATTTAAAGTACAGGTCATGAAAAATATTCTTCTACCAACAGATTTTTCAGAGAATTCGGTAAATGCGATTAAATATGCGCTGAGGTTTTTTGAGAAGAGGAACTGTAATTTTTATCTACTGCATACTTTCACCCCGGCTTCCTATCATTCGGGTAAAGCTTTTCAGAATTTTACTTCTATGGAACTTGTCCACGCCACCAGGGATGCGGCGGCTGAAAAAATAAAGGCTCTTATAGCAGATCTCAAATCTGAATTCAAGAATCAGAAACACCATCTTAAGTGGGTAGTAGATTTCAACCTGCTTATAGGGAAGATTAGGAGCATGGTAAAGGAGAAGAATATAGATCTCATTATTATGGGAACCCAGGGTGCTACCGGTGCCAAAGAGATCTTTCTGGGTACGCACACCATGTATACCATCAAGAAAGTGAATTGTCCTGTGCTGGCCGTGCCTTCGGGATATCACTATAAAAAGCCGGAAGAGATATTGTTCGCAACAGACTATAACATCTTAAGGCCCCAGGATCTCAGGTTTCTGGAATATTATATCGGGTTACACTCCGCACGTTTACATATATTAAATGTTTATACCGAAACCCTGGACGAAAAACAACGGGAACACCGCAAACAGCTATCTGAATTTCTGAAAGATCGTAAACCTGTTTTTCATCTTACCGAAGGTGATGATATTCCCGAGGCTGTAGAGGCTTTTCAAAAAGAGAATAACATAGATCTTATGATGATGGTACATAAGAAGCATAGTTTTTTCGAAAATATACTTTTTAAACCTGTCATCAATCAACTGGTATATCATACCAATGTGCCCTTTATGGTCATGCCGGTACGGGAGAAGCAGAGTGAAGAGTAAGGTATGAAACTTAAGAAAAGATCACCCCTTTACAAATACCAAACAATGCTGCCAGGGTAGGTTATCAATATTTTTCTTCAATTTAAAACCGTTTGCTTTAAATTCTTTTACCGCCTGCTCTTCAGTCATTTTGTGAAGTTCTTTGATGGGGATCGAATCGTCCTCCCCGCGGTATTCTATTAGATAAATCTGGCCATCCTCACGTAAAGCTCTATGCATGGATTCCAGCATCTCTACCGGGTAACTGAATTCGTGATACACATCTACCATAAGGATCTTATCTACCGAGTCTTCGGGTAGATTTACTCTCTTTTCTGATCCCTTTACGATTTCAATATTGTTCAAACCCGATTCCTTCTTTCGTTCAAGGATGGACTGCAACATTTCCGGTTGGATATCTACGGCATAAATGAGACCTTCCATGGCTAGTGGAGCCATTTTAAAAACGTGATAGCCAGAGCCCGCGCCTATATCCGCGATGCTGTCTCCTGGTGAGATATCCAGGTTCTCAATAAGCCTGCTCGTATTTTCTTCTTTTTCACGTTCCGGGCGCTCCAACCATTTTATTCCCTGGTATCCCATTACATGAGAGATCTCCCGGCCTTTGTAGAATTTACCTGTGCCGTCTAAACTGCCAGATTGGTACGTATATTGTTCGCTGTTTTTTTCGGTTTGTCCTTTGCATTGAAAAAAGCTTAGGGCCAATAAGCTTATTATTATGGAATAAATGTAATTTCTCATGGGATCATCTTGATTTCCATAAATTTAAGCAAAGGAGAGCTCAATTTCGCTTTTCAGACCTTAGGAATCCCCATTTAATTAATTCTCTTTAGACTTTTCCAGTTTGCTGTTGCCCAGTCTGAACTTTGTTTTCAGTTTTCGCTCTCGCTCCTTTTTGCTTTCTTTATCCTGGATGATCTGTAGGTAAAATTTGGCTCCCGACTTTTCAAATGAGACCTTCTCAGGTAATTCAAGACCGTCCCTGCTCTTAAAAATATTATTCCAGGGAATAGAGATCCAGAGGTTATAATATTCGCCAGGCTTGAGTTCTCCTTCTACGAATAATTGCATCGCGGTAGATTGTATCTGCGTTCTGGGCACCATGATCTTACCGTCTATAACCTCGAAGGTTTGTTTGATAGGTTGGAATTCTAATTTTTCAAATCGTTCTTCTTTCAAAAGCACCACGCTTTCTACCAATGGTTCATAATCATAAAGAGCCAGTTCTGTGATATTTACCATCATAGTTCCGTTGAGGGAATTCATTTTCAGTTTACCCTGCTCACCCAAGATTCCGTTTACATCGAAATTCAAATCCATTTCACCACTGATCTTTTCTGCTTTCCGCAGTTCGTCATCCTTGAAATAATCAAGGTCCTTTACTAACTTTTCAATCGCGAGATCTTCGATATTCATCTGAATTCGAACAGGCAAATTCTTGGAGGTTTCAAGACCTGCCTGAAACATAAGTTTAGCCGACCCCTCAAAATACTTTAAACTAGTATTGTGTATTCTCAGGTCTCCGCTGTCATTAAAGCCAATTTCTGAAGCGAAATCTGAAACTGCAATATTATCATAAATGAGGGTGTCGATCTGAAAACTGGCAGAAGGGAAATAGGAATTATTGAGGTTGCTTAGTAATTCCTTCAGGTTTTTCATTTCGAATTGACTGGATTTTGAACTGTCCTTTTTCTTTCCGTTACCCCCAACAAATTTTTTAATATCCTCGCTATGTAGATAAGGAGACCGAATCTTAAATGAAGAATTATGGGAATCTATCGCCTGTTCGTTATTGATGAAATTGGAGAAATTATCTATCTGGCCGGTTATATCTATAGAGCTTTTACCGGGCAGTTTAATATCCAGGCGTTCCAGGGTAGCAAGGTTATTTTTGATGTAAAGGTGGAGACTGTCTACCGGGACCTGTATAGAAGTACCCTTGATATCTACTCTGGTCTTTCCAAGGATTAGATCTCCGCTGGCGTTTGAATTCATGATCTTAAGATCCCTGGCCTCCCCGTTATAACTTCCACTGAACTCAAAATTCCCAGATCTAAGATCGAAATTTACCGTTTGTAAAAGATCATTCAGATCTTTAGACCTTCCCGATGCTTCTGCTGAAAACTTAAAATTAAAGGGATTTTGATTGGCCACTGACGCCGTGGTTTCCTGTGCTGCCAGCTCACCCCTTATCTTTGCTTTGGAATCCCTAAAATGGATTTCCAGGTCTTCGAGTTTTAGGATTGAATCGTTCTCAAAGTATACTTTTGCGGCAATATTTTCGGCCTTAAGATCTTTGTAATTCAGAGTGTCTACCACTAGTTCAAATTCGGGATCAAACCTGTAGATATCAGTAAAAATAGCTGCCAGATCCCGTTTTTTAAGTGATTTATCTGCTTTTTCAAGGTCCATTGAATTTATGGTTTCTAACCACTCATCTATATCCACCAAAGGTGCATCCAGGCGCACAAATACCTTTCCGTTACTTTGAATGCTGTCCAGAAGGAAACCTGGAAAATCTTCAATTCGGCCTCGAAGGGCAAAAGGTTGATGTTCATCAATTTCAACTACGAACCTATCCAGTTCAATTCCAGCATTATGTACGGCCACTTTAAGTGAATCAAATTCGATGTCTATCGCCGCTTTCGGATAGTAGAAACTAGCATTCAGTAATTTCAGGTCACCGTTGATATTACCAAGTAATTGTTCGGTTTTTTGAACATTGCCGGTAACATTTCCGGAGAAATTATATTCGCCTGCATTAATTTCTAATAACTGAATATTAAAAAGATCCTGGAATATTTCTAAAGGACCAGAAGAGTTTGCAACTACATTTAAAAAAATAGGCTCTTCAAAATTATTATCGGGTTTGGGGATCTTTAAAGTTCCTTCAAGCTCGGTAAAGGCATCCTGGAAGATAAAACTCAGGTTACTGAAACTAACCGTTTCCGGATCTATAAGTTGAATATCGGCTTCCAGAACTTCATAATTGTTATTATTATACTCTACAGAATTAATATCCAGCCTGAAGCGCGGCTGGAATTTCCTGTATATCGCATTAAAAGTTTGATGTAAGGTCTTTAAATCATTCTTTGATCTTTCTGCCGGTGGAATAAATTCCTTGGCTGTGATAATTAGCTCATTTATGTTCAGCGCATCAGACTCTAGAAATACATCTGCTGTTGCGGGTTTTTCCGGTTCATCGGCTAGAAGCGATGAGATATTTTTGATAGTGCCTTTAAAGACAAATTGCTCTTCATTCGGTAAATTAACTATAAGGTTTTCTAGTATCGAATTCTGGTTATTCAGTTTGATGTCCAGTAACTGTACAGGTAGTTGCAGGTTATTTTCATTCAGAATTACGCGGGTATTTCTCAGGGTAAATCTTCCGGTAGCAGAATTAAAAACTTCTCCGGCACTGGGAATGTCGCCGATGATCCTGGCATTAAGGTCAAATGTACCACCCAGGAAATTGAAATTGCTGTTTTGCATGATCCTGGCCAGGGTCTCATTGGAGCCATACAATTTAAGGTTGGCATCTACATAATTTAAAGCTTCTTCTGAAGATTGAAAATACGAATCTCCGGCTTCAATTTTTAGGTCTTCCAGGTCTGCATTAAGATCTTCAAAATAAATTTTGATATCACGACGCGATGGTTCAAAATCTTCGTCCTTATCATTTTCAAGCGTATTGGTAAGGTATCCGCTGAGATTGATATTATCCAGTTTAAGACTGTCGTTAATGCTTCCGGTATTTCCTGTTGTGGAAAAGTCGGCATCTATAAATGGAATATCCCCATATAGAAACTTACCTTTTAATCGAACCTCTGCAGTGATAGCTTCTGAAATTTCATAAGCAGAAAGCTTCGTAGAAATATTTTCAGGCAAAAGTTTTTTCAGTTCCTGAAAATTGGTTTCATCATTCTGAAGAGAAAAGTTATAGCTGTTAGCTCCGTTAAAATCGAAATCGGCCTGGGTCTTAAAACTTTGACTTCCTATTTCCAGAAGGAATTCAGGAATATTTAGAAGATTGGTATTCTGGTCAAGCTGAAATTCAGGATTTCCGGTAACCATCGCACTATTGAGGTAACTTCCTTTCCTGGTATTGAATCCCAGGGCATTTACAATTCCTTTGAAATGAAGCCTTCCACTTACTTTTTCATCCTTAATTTGAATCTTACCGGAGGCATCAATCACTTCCACGTTGAAATACTTGTGGAGCATACTGTCTTTGGAAACAAATTTTATATCGCGTAACCTGAAATCTGTTTTTTTAGATAACCATTCAGGCAGATCGAGACCCGTTGAAGGGTTAGCTTGTTTTTGATTTTTTAATCGAATATATTCCTCTATGGTTTTTTTAGAAATAACCTCGGTTTGAATCTCGGCATTTTCGATCTTAATATTTTTGAATTCAAGATTTCCGCTTAAAAGATCGGTCGCAGCGATACTTACCTGGGCTTGCTTAATAGAGATCGAGGAACGTTTATCCAGGATCGTATCGAAACTGCTTTGATAAATGTTGTTAATGGTAAAACCAACATTTGGGAAACCGCTTAAAAAGGTGGCGTCTACATGCCCGATTTCTAACTGCCCACGGCTATTATTTTTATACCAGTCCTGCAATTGATCGATAAGCAGGTCGCGGTTAAACCAGCCAATCGTGAACAGGAGTGTCGGGGCCAGCAAAAGCGCTGCCAGGATAAGACCTATGCGTTTGAGCAATTTAAGCCTGGTTTTCCTATGTTGAGTAGGTTCGGGTTTCACGATTTAGAGCTTAGGAGATCTGGTTTTTATTCCTAGTGCCGATAATTAGCTAATTCTTCAGGAAATATCGTCAATTTAATTCTTTTTTTCAGTTTTATGAATTTTACTGAAACGGTTACTAAAACGTTGCTTTATTTGTAGATAAAATATTCATCCATTTCTATTAGAATGCTGATAATTTGGATTTCGGGAAGAATTTGAAATTAGGAGCTAAAGTTCTTCTGGGATAGTTTTTTTGCTGTGGTAAGCCTTACCCTGGATAATGGATATTCCACCAAAAGATAAGTTAGACTGGAAAATAGAATGGTTAAGGCCAGGTATGCAATGCTGTTGTAATATTTGCTCCCGAGGTTATAATCATGAAGGATAAAAATAAAAAGGCAGTGGAACAAATAAATACTGTAAGAGATATTCCCAATGTATCGCAGGATCTTCCATTCGAATATTTTAGAAAAAAATCCCTTGCTATCTTTTACGAGGACCATTAAAAGACCTATCAATATTGCATAGGTTAAAAAACTAATATTGAAGTAATGTCTGTCCACCACTAGTAAAGGGAAGATAGAATCAACGGTAATGAGCAATCCCAGGATTATTGGAATGAGCAGATCATAAGAATACGGCCTGAACCTTAATTGGTCTATTATTCCCAAATAGGACCCAATTATAAAAAATGGTATATAATTCACTAATCGGAAATACTCAAAATCTAGCTGCTGAAAGTATAGTGTAGAAATCAATACAATTGATACCAGAAATGCCTTAATGTGGTTTATTTTCCAACGAAATAATTTAAATGCTAAATACACTATAAGGGGAGAAATAAAATAATATTGGAATTCGACCCTAATAGACCAATACATAGCTTTTGCCTCCTGAAAGGTCAAATGCTCCAGTATACCTGATGGATATTTTATGATATTCAAGGTAACAAACCCGAAGCGGTATGATATATAGTAAACGATAAGAGAAATAAAGAAAAGTGGGAAGATCCTCAAAAATCGACGTAAAAAATAGTTACACCAGTACTGTATATTACCAAGCCCATTTATTAGAGCTTTGCTAATTTGCATATCCAATAGATAAGCAGAAAGGACAAAAAATATAAAAACTCCAAGTTGACCTAAATAGGTAAAATCCAGGATGAAATCAATTCTATCGGTAACTTCACTTCCATGCGCCAGAACAACGAATAATACCGCCATTCCTCTTAGACCATCAAGACTTTTAATATGTTCAGGTTTTCCGTCTTGAGGAAAAAATATCTCTTTGAGCATTTACCTTAAGCTAGACTTTTGGTAGGGTAGGTTATTGATATCTCAAAACTATTAATTTTTTTGAATTTATGAGTATAGGAGGTGTATAACTTTTAGGGATAAAAAAACTATAGATTCAATATTTATAAAATTCCCTTATGAGCCGCTAATTTTCTTTCTCATCAAAACAAATCTGATCAAAGTCATTTTCCCAAAATTATTTCGTAGGTATATTAGATTGAAATTCAGAACTTTATATGATGCAGGATTCTGAAGATATTTGGGGTAATGTAAAAAGTTTTTTTACAGAAGCGGGAGATATGGCCTATTTCGCCGGCCGGTTTTTCGTGGAGGTTTTCAAGCCACCCTTTGAGTTCAGAGAATTATTGAGACAGTGCTATAATATGGGGAACCGGTCTTTACTACTGGTAGGCGTAACCGGGTTTATACTTGGTTTGGTTTTTACCCTGCAATCCCGTCCAACCCTCATGGAATTCGGAGCAGAATCATGGATGCCTTCTATGGTAAGTATATCTATCGTAAGGGAAATTGGGCCTGTGATCATTGCCCTTATCTGTGCCGGAAGGATAGGCTCAGGGATCGGTGCAGAGCTTGGTTCCATGCGTGTAACCGAGCAGATCGACGCCATGGAAGTTTCTGGAACTAACCCTTTCAAGTATCTTGTGGTTACGCGAATCCTTGCTACGACATTAATGTTACCGCTACTAATAATTATAGGTGATGCAATTGCGGTTCTAGGTTCTGCACTTATCGAAAACCTGAAAGGAGAGGTTTCCTTTGTTCTATATTTCAACAAGGTATTTCATGCGCTTAAATTCTCAGATATCATCCCGGCAACTATCAAATCCTTTTTCTTCGGCTTCGCCATAGGTTTGGTAGGATGTTATAAAGGATATTATTGCTCCAAAGGGACCGTAGGAGTAGGGGAAGCGTCTAATGCCGCAGTGGTTTATACTTCAATGCTATTGTTTGTGATAGACTTTATCGCTGTTTTTGTAACCGACATATTCTATGGATAATGGAGACATCTACAAACATAGAACCGATACTTGAAATAAGGGATCTTAGAAAATCCTTTGGCGACCAAAATGTTTTGAATGGTTTCAACCTGAAGCTTTTCAAAGGAGAGAGCCTGGTGGTCATGGGAAAATCTGGTTCCGGAAAATCTGTGATGATAAAATGTTTGGTGGGATTGATGCAGGCAGACAGTGGTAGCATAAAGATCAAAGACAGGGATATCAGTACTTTGGGTAGGGCTGAACTGGACCTGCTAAGAACGGAGATAGGTTTCCTGTTTCAGGGGAGTGCCCTGTATGACTCTATGACCGTAAGGGAGAACCTGGAGTTTCCATTAAGAAGGCATAAAAAGAAACTTCATATGGATGGCAGTACTGAAGGCCTGGTGCTTGAAGCCCTCGAAAATGTAGGTCTGGCAAATGCCATAGATCTAATGCCTTCAGAATTATCTGGTGGTATGCAAAGACGAGTGGCCCTGGCCAGGGCACTTATCTTAAAACCAAACATTATTCTTTATGACGAACCAACCACTGGATTAGATCCGATCACTTCCAAAGAGATAATCCAGCTAATGAGAAACATTCAGGAAACCTATAATACCTCATCACTTATTATAACTCATGATGTGGATTGCGCCAGGGTCATTTCTAACCGGATTATCCTGCTGGTGGACGGAATAAATTACGCTGAAGGAACTTTTGAAGAACTCGTGCAAAATAAAGATCCTAAGGTTCAGGCCTTTTTTAAAAATTAGAATTATGGAAAAGTCAGTATCACAACGTATCAAATTAGGGGTTTTTGTAGTGGTGGGAACCTTACTGCTTATCGCTGCTCTTTATTTCATAGGCAACCGCCAGCACCTTTTTACTAAAAACATGGTGGTTTTTTCTGAGTTTGAGAATGTGAACGGTCTGCAAATAGGGAACAACGTGCGTTATTCTGGAGTTAACGTAGGTACAGTTAGTAAAATAGAAATGCTGGAAGAATCCCGTATCCTGGTTCAAATGATGGTTGAAGAATCTACCGGAATTTATATTAAGAAAGATGCGACAGCTACTATAGGATCAGATGGTCTTGTGGGAAGTATGGTGGTAAATATTCTCCCGGGAAAAGAAAGTCTGGCCTCCATAAACTCGGGTGATACGATTGCCTCTTATAGCAGAATTGGTGCAGATGATATGTTGTCTACCTTAAACGTTACCAACGAAAATGCTGCTCTCCTAACTTCAGACCTGCTTAAGATCACCAATAAGATCCTGGAAGGTAAAGGAACCTTAGGCGTTCTGGTGAGTGATTCAACCCTGGCTAATGATATTCAGTTAACCCTGGCAAGTTTAAAGGAAACCAGCAGACAAACTACCATTGCCATGAATAAGATCAACAGAGAACTAAAGCAGATTAATTTCAGCGAAAGCCTGGCAGGGACCTTGCTCGCGGATACTGTTTCCAGGGATCGAATGGAAAATATTATTATGGAACTCGATTCTTCCAGCAGTAATATTATGGCCATAACCAAGAATGTTGAATCTATATTAGACGAGATAAAGAACGGCGAAGGAGCACTTAATTACCTTACTCAAAACGAAGAACTGGTGAAAAATATAGATACAACGCTTATCAATATCAAGGAATCGTCGGTTAAGATGAATGAAAATATGGAAGCAATGCGGCATAACTTTTTGTTCAGGGGTTATTTTAGAAAACTGGAGCGTCAGGAACGGAAAGCAGCAAAAAAAGCGGCGAAAGATAAAGATTAAGATGATAGTTTTTCAGTCTTATTTGAAAGCAACTCGCCTTTTTCCTCTAATATCTTTACTGCTTCTCGATACCCCAGATCAAATATCGCGTCCATATTCTTCAGGCTGAACAAGCCGTAATCCCCCAGTTTTTTTGGTGAGATCATCAGGTCACAATACTTGAATTTTGAATGGCACTGGTGGTCGAGGCTTATCTGGTAGGCCCGGGTGATAACCTGGTAAGAATGTCTTAAGCCTTTAACCTGAAACTTTCTAAGCGGATTCACATAACCTCCAATGATCTGGTCGCAGCTGTGTTGTAGCGGTTCAATTGGGAAATTGTTGGTGATTCCCCCATCAGCATACATCGCTTCATTGAATTGTACGGGAGTGAAAATTCCTGGGATAGAGGCAGAAGCCAGTAATGGCCTGATGAGCTCGCCAGAATCAAAAAATTTCAATTTTCCATCGATCAAATTAGTGGCGGTGATATAAACTTTTTTCTTAAGAATGCTGAAATCATCTTCTGAAAAGAATTTCAGAAAATCATTATAGAATTTATTGGTGTCTATGAAGCCGGGTTTATTACGGGCATAACGCTTATAATGAAAAATAGGAACCGATTTAAAAAAACCAAGTATTTCTTTCCAGTTAGCTCCTGAGGCATACATCACTCCAATTATAGCTCCCGCACTGGTCCCAGAGATATGAGTGATCTCGATACCGTATTCGTCAAGGGCTTTTAGAAAACCAATTTGCGCCACGCCGCGTGCACCACCGCCGGAAAGAACTAAACCTGTATTCATTACAAATAATTTTTTAAAAATTAGCAAATAGCTTTTATAGCCGGAATTATAAATCTTATTCAGCCTGTTATTTCTTCAGATTGATCTGTATTTGAGTTTATTCAGAGGATTCCACTTACCGTGAACGGGTAAAGGTCACCAATTAGATCATTCCTGTTTTCATCATTCTTTGTGAGACCTGATCAAGCCTTTTAAGCTTTCCAGGTATTCTTTAAGCACTTTATTAGTTATATCTGGATGCTCAAAGCTGGGAATAGTGATGGGTTCTTCGTCAATAAATGAATAGAGTTCGGGATAATCTGTTTCAAGTTTCAAGGTCAGCTTATTGATTTGCTCCAGTATTTTAGTGGAAAGTACCATGTTGCTGCGTTATTAATATTCTATCTAAGATAATACTTAAAATTGAAGAATCGTATGATGGTAATCCGGTAAAAGTCTAAAATTCAGTATGATGATTTAAAATGATTCCCTTTTTCAATTTAATAATGAACTTTGTTTTAGCGACAAAATCTTCATTAGGATGAATAAATTAAGGATAGACCTTATGAAGGTTGTCATTTAGCAAGGTGAATGGCTTAAACGAATTCTGAGATTTTACCAAAGTGCTTTTATTCAAAATTTTAGAAAGTCAAAATCATTTTGGATGCTGAAAGCATCTTCTAACAAAAAGCTGCTTATAAATTTTAGTATCACATTGATAATATTCGTAATTTTAATAAGGTCTATTAACCAATTTGTCCTTGTCTGCCTGCTTATAATCCATTAAAAACAAAGGATTATGAATTTAAAGTCTTCAAATAAAGGACGAATTCGACGGCAGTTAATCATTGTTTTTTCATTCCTTATCGTACTGCTCATCATTATTTATCTCTTATTTGATTATGGTGCCTTTGAACCTGAATATGAGGAGGTCGATAAAAAGGAAAATATAGATCCACTTACCGCAGACTATGAGACATTTTATCTGGACGATTCTAAAAAGAATAAACAGATAAAGTATGGTTTCGAACTTTTCACAAATACTGCTAAATACCTTGGCCCCTCTAATGGAAAGGAGGACATGATCTATTCAGGTAATAATCTCGCCTGTAATAATTGTCATCTAAATGCTGGTACAAAGTCTTATTCGGGAATGTTGATAGGGGTGAATAAACGCTTTCCCCAGTTCAGAGGTAGGGAGAATAAGATAGGTAGCCTTGAAGAACGCATAAACGGTTGTATGGAACGAAGCATGAATGGAAAGGAACTTCCTCCCAATGGTAAGGAAATGAAAGCCTTCTTAGCTTATATGGACTGGCTTAGCCGTTATGCTCCGGAAGATGGCAAAGTCGAAGGAATGGGTTATGCCAGGATCGAGATTCCAAATCGTGCAGTCGATCTCCAAAAAGGTGAACTATTATTCCTGAAAAAATGTGCTTCCTGTCATGGAGAAGATGGGCAGGGGATCGCCCTGAAGAATTCCCCCGGCTACCTTTATCCTCCACTTTGGGGTGAGGACACATATAATACCGGCGCGGGAATGACTAGGGTTATAACTGCGGCAGAATTTATCAAGGCGAATATGCCCTATGGTGTAACTTATGAAAAACCGGAATTGACCGATGAGGAAAGTTACGATCTCGCCGGGTACATTAATCATAAAGACAGACCTGTAAAATCTAATCCGGATTTTGATTTCCCCGATCTTAAGAAAAAACCGGTTTCTACACCTTATCCACCATATGCAGATACTTTTTCTGTTTCTCAGCATCAGCTTGGTCCTTTTCAACCAATAATGGATTACTATCAGAAAGAGTATGGGATAACCAAGACCAAATAAATATTTGTTGAGTAATTTTAAAACACTGGTTTTTAGGTATTTATAAATAATAATAGTTTAAATTTATTAACAATCGTTTAATCAAAAAATCATATAAAAATGAAATCTGATCAATTAAATGCAACAAGGAGGGACTTTCTGGGGGCTATGGTCCTTGGAGCCGCGGCCAGTGGAATATCCATTTTGGCCAATCCTCTGGAAGCTAAAATTTCGGCTTTAGACAAAAAGAGCATAGGTGACCCTGAGAAATGGTTTGACAAGATCAAAGGTTCCCATAGGGTAGTTTTTGATGGATCTACTCCACATCAAAATTTTCCAGTGATCTGGAACTGGGCGTGGTATTATTCAAATAATGGTGCGGGAGCCATCGATGATGATCTAACCGGGATGACTGTTATAAGGCATGATGCTATCCCATTCGCTATGAACGATAGTGCCTGGGAAAAGTATAACCTTGGTAAAATGTTCGATATAAAAGATAACACTACCAAGGCGGCAGCAATTCGCAATGTAGTGTATGAACCAAAGGAAGGGGATATGCCTATGCCTGTGGTAGAAGGGATTAAAAAGCTACAGGATAGGGGAGCCATGTTCTGTGTATGTGACCTGGCGCTGAATGTTTATAGCGGTATGGCTGCACAACAAATGGGTATGGATGCCAACGAGGTGTATGAAGAATGGAAGGCTGCAGTGCTGCCAGAGATCCAGATCGTGCCTTCAGGAGTCTGGGCATTGACCATGGCACAGGAACGTGGTTGCGCCTATATTTTTGCAGGTTAGCAATAACTTAAATTGAACATTATGAAAAAGTATTTAATAATTTTCTTTAACTGTTTTTTTGCGCTGAACCTATTAGCTCAGGAAAATCCGGTTAAGATTGTATTTGATGTAACTAGCGATGATGTTAAGGTGCACCAGAAGGCGGTAAGACATGTGAAAATGATGTCTGAAGCATACCCAGAATCAGACTTCGAGATCGTGGTCTATAGCGGTGCGCTGGATATGGTTTTAAATGATAAGTCCTCGGTCGCTGATGATCTCACTAAGCTAGCCCAGGATGAACACGTGACAGTAGCGGTGTGTAATGGCACAATGACCAGAGAGAATGCCGATAAATCTGCATTATTGCCGGGTGTGATCGTTGTTCCAGATGGGATACTTGAAATTGCTCAAAAACAGTCCCAAGGCTGGAGTTATATAAAGGAACAGTAGATCAGTTCAAATTCCGGAATCCTGGGATAGATAACTCTGGATCCCGGAATTTGAATGATAAATTTTAATTGATCTCTTTAAGTATTAATACCGGTAATTTAGGATCAAAATTTATTTCATTTGATCTAGTGGGTCTGAAAAGACGCGAGAAGAAACCCTGTTTTCTTTGGTAAAGTGCCAGAAAATCACTGTCCCTGCTTTCAATGAATAAATGTACCCCGGTAGAAGGAGTGGTTTGAGTTAGCATATGAAAAGTGAAAGATACATCGGCAAAATGTTTGCTAAGTTCTTCCTTGTTTTCTTCCTGATCTTCAGTTAATTTTTTATTCTCACTATTGATATAAAGTATTTTTATAGAAGCATTCAGCCCTTTAGCTAATTCCATAATGGGAACCAGTTCCTTCTGTTTAAAAGGTAATCTCAGGTTCGTTGGAAATACAATTTCGAGAGTTTTCTCGGTTCTCAATTCAAACTGTTCCGGCACTACCAGCAGAGGACATTGCTCAATTTCTTCGGTAATTTTTGAAATCTTACTGTCGTTGGAAGGATTTATTCCAGCGGTTTCCCCGTCAGATCCAAGTACAATCAGATCAATACCATACTTTTCGGCACTTTCCTGAATCCCATCTACCAGATTCCCTTTGAATGAAATGGTTTTGAATTGATGTTTAGGATTCTCCTTTCTAAATCCTAAACCTTTCATCATACGTTCCAGACCCTTTTCAGAAATCTCCTCTTCGCTCTCTTCCTCGTCATCTTTAGCCTTACCAAGTGGAATAGCCTCAGTTAAGAAATTTTGAGACTGGTATACGTTAATTAGATAAAAGGTACAGGGATGTTTTTTATAAAGGTTCATGGAAAATATCAATGCATTCCACGAATGTTTTGAAAAATTTGTAGGGACTAAAATGTTCTTCTCCATATACAAGGGATTGAATTGTAAATATACTCAGCCAAAATTCATAATTAGAATTTGTATCGCCTAAAAAATATTAATTAAGTAAAATATTCTGAATAATGGTGAAAACGGTTTTAATCTTGAATAATTTAGGTAAAAAATTGCAAATACATCAATAAATAAAGCTTTTCGGCTTATTTCTTTAAAACTAGAGCTTCATTTTTATCGTAAATATATAAAACTAAAGAAGGAGGTTTTATATGGAAAAATAAAGATTAAGTATAATTACAATGATTGTTTAACTAATTATTAATCATTGAATTAGCCTAATAAATGAAGCCCTGTACCAATTACAGGGCTTTTTTTTGATCACCTAATGCTTAAACTACTATAGCCCTGCCCGTTCCTGGTAAGTTTTATCTGTGTAGAAATTCGCTCTTTCAATGAATCTACATGACTAATAATTCCAATGGTTTTTGAACTTTCTGCCTGTAACTTTTCCAGGGTGTCAAGGGTTTGATCCAATGTTTCGGGGTCCAGGGTTCCAAAACCTTCATCTATGAAAAGGCTGTTGATCTCCACATTCTTCGAGGCGAGGTCAGATAATGCCAGGGCCATACTTAAACTTAAAATAAAAGTTTCGCCACCAGAAAGTGTTTTCACAGATCTGCGCTGCCCGCCCATATGCTCGTCGATTGCTACCAGGCCATCATCTTCTTCTGGTTCGGGTTTGTCGATAAGGTAACGGTCGTTAAGATCCTGCAATCGCACGTTGGCCAGTTTTAGTAATTGTGAAAGTGTAAGGTCCTGCGCAAAGTCATTGAATTGTTTCCCTTTGGAATCCCCAATAAGCTCATTCAGCAATCTCCATCGTTTGGTTTGTTTTTCCTTTTCAGTGATCTGTTCCTGTAGTTCCTGCATTCTTTTTAGGCGTTCCTGCTGGTTTTTAAGTTTGCGTTCCAGTTCTTTGCATTCATTGCTCAGACTGGTGAACAGCGCATTTTTTTCCTCAAGATGCTCTTTTAACTTTTCTATTTCAGTTTCGGTATCTAGTTTTTTCAATTTTTCGAGCTGCTCGTTTAGTAATTTAATAGATGCTCTTGCATCATCTATTTGTTTAGAAAGCTGTTGTTTTTCCTGGCGAAGTTTCGAAGCTTCAGCTTCCGACATTAATGCTTTCCAGGCTTCTTCGATATTTTGAAAATCGGTATGAGCAATGAATTGGTCTAAATGCTGTTCGATCTTTGCGATTTGGTTATTTAGATCTGAAAGTTGTTTTTCATTTTCACCGGCTCTTTCCTGATAATTTGAAAAATTCTCTCGCAGTTTTATCCACGAATTGGAGATCTGCTGCACGTCTTTCTGAATATTGTTCCCTCTATAGATGGCATCCAGTTCTTTTTTCAATGCTTTTCCGTCGCTAATAATCTCCTTTAACTCTTTTGCGAGCGGAATGGCATTTTTGATCGCTCTGGACCTTCTTACCTGCTTATCAATTTCGATAATAACCTCCAATTTTTTTTCCAGTTCATCGGCGATCAACTCTATTTCTTTTCTTGATTCGAAACCTTCGAACTCGTTGAAATTGTTTGAAAATGTAGCCTTGCTTTTTTCCTGTTCTTCCTGAATTGTATTCAGCTTATTATTTAACTCATTCCTGCGCTTTTGAAGGCTTAAGAATTCTGCTTCCAACTGGTGAAGTTCTTTGTCGGCTGCCTGGGATTTGGCCTTTAGTTCCGCAATTTCCTTTTCCAAATCATTGTCTTCAAGGTCTTGCTGATGAGCATAGGGGTGATGTTCTGAACCACAGAGAGGACAGGCTTCACCGTCTTTTAATTTCTTTCGAAGATCATCCAGACTCGCCTTCATCAACTCGAGCTCTTTCCTTTGTTCGGAATTCTGAAGTTGGAGTTTGAGTGATTCTGAGGTCGCTTTTTTATCCTTTATCTTCCGCGGTAGTTCCTCAAAGATCTTTTCATCTTTCTCCAGTTCTTTCTCAATGTTTCGAATTTCAGAATTCCGGGTTTCAAAGTTCAGAAAAATATTGGCAGCTTCACGTGCTGTTTTGATCTCAGCTTTTGTTTTTTGGGAAACCTCTTCAAGGTTTTCCCCGGCCTCAATTTTTAAATGTTGATTGAGAATATCTTTTTTCTTTTCGGAATTTTCTAATTCTGAAGTAAGACTAATTATGGAGCCCTGAAGGTCCTGCTCATTAAAATTGATCGCGGTGTCCCGCAGTTCTGTTAATAGCTGTTCTTTTTTGGAAGCATAAGAACTAAGCTTGTTTTTCCTGGTTTCCTGTAGTCCGAGAACTTTCTCCCTGAAGGAATCCAGTTTTCCTGATATGGTTTCAGCGGTCACTGGCTCTCCAATTAGTTCAGAGCTTTGATTTAAAACCTGGGTTTGTTGCTCAAGGTTATCCTTTATAGCCGCAGAGATCTTTTCTTTCGTTTCGCTGGCCTCTTTCAGATTATTCTTATACAGATGCCAATCTCTTAACTGATCTGCTTCTGCCTGTACCTTTTCATGTTGTTTTAAAGGGAATCCATGTTCAGCATCGAATTTCCTTAATTCTTGGGTAGCTGTTGTTTCAATCTGTTTCTGCTTAAGGATCTCCTTTTCCTGAGCTGCAATATCAACTTTTAACTGGATAGCTTTTTTTAACTTTTCGATCTCTTTCTGATGATCCTCGCACTGACTGGTCTTTTTCTTTAGATCAGATTCATGTTGATCAATGATTTCATCTTCCAGCAGGTCATTTTGAATGACCTTTATTTCATTCTGTTGTTCCTGGATCTCACGATTTGCTTCTTTATTCTTTTCGAAAGCTTTGATTCCGAGTCGGCGATAGATTCCAGTACCCGTAATTTTTTCGAGCAATTCGCCGCGTTCCTCTTTTTTGGCTTTCAAAAATTGGGCGAATTCACCCTGGGCCAGTAAGACCGCTTTGATGAACTGGTCATAATTGAGTCCTATCAATTCCTCGTTCTTATTAGGAACCATAGACTTTTTCAGATCGAGTAATTTACCTGAATGATGATCATGGATCTCCATCTCATAATCATTCAGGTTACCATTTCTATTGATCTCAATGGTCCATTGCGAGCTATAAACACCATTATTACATTCATAGGTAACCCTCGCCATAGAATTTTTCTGGTTGCGGGTAAGTATCGCTCCTTTGCTCTGGATCTCATTTTTGGTGATCTTGCCTAAACGGGGCACATGGTTAAACAGGGCAAGGGAGATCACATCAAGGATGCTGCTCTTCCCACTACCCGTTGGGCCGGTAATGGCAAAAAGTGAATTGGTAAGAAAAGGTTCCTTGCTGAAATCTATTTCGTGAAAACCTTTCAGGGAATTGATGTTTTCGAATTCTACTTTCAGGATCTTCATTTATTCCGTAGTATTTTCAGATTGAACTTCTTCCAGAATCTCGTCAAAAGCGGCGAGGATCTCATTCCTATCTTGCTCAGAATATTCATGCCGGGCGATAAGCTCAGTAAAAACATCTTTTGGTTTCAGATCTTCAAGGTGTTGCTCGTTCTTGTAAAGTTCGGCTGCACCTTTAACCCTGTTCCTGAACTGTACCCGTTGCTTTACGATCTCGAACCCTTCACGGTTAAAATCATTCACCATGCTATCCAGCGCATATATCTTTTGGGCATCATATTGTTCCTCAACCAGGTCGACTTCGATCAAAGAGGTTAGTTCAGACTTATGTTCAAGGCTATTCAATTTTAACTGAAGTTCCTCCAGATTTCCGCTTAGTCTTATCAATTGCCTGAAATTTGGCAGGTTGATGCTTTCAGGTTCATATCCTTTTTCGATATCAAGGACCAGTACCCTTTTTTCATCTTTTCTTTCAGAAAATGAAAGTGGAATAGGGGAACCGCTGTAGAGAACTGGTATACCCGCATTCACTCGCTGCGGTTTATGAATATGGCCTAAAGCAACGTATTTGAAATATTCTCCAAACTGTGAAGCCTGGAATGCCGCCAGGTTTCCAATTTGAATATCCCGTTCGCTTTCTGAAGTTTCGATCCCGGCCGTATATAAATGTCCCATGGCGATAACCGGAATTTCAGGATATTTTTCCTGGCAAATTTCCGCAGCAGAATTGAAAATATTTTTGATGCCTTCTCTTATTGCTTCCAGCCGGTCTTCATAATTGCTGGCTCCTGCGCCCGACCTAAGATCTGCATCCCGCAGGTAGGAGATCGCGGCTACCACCAGCTCAATTTCCTGATTCCTATTATAAACCGGGATTAGGGTTTCTTCGAGATCTGTGGGTAAACCCCCAATCACTTCCATGTCCAGAGCCTTCATCAGGTCCTTGGGAGCGTCCAGCATAGAAGGAGAATCATGATTACCGCCGGTAGCGATGATCTTACAATTTAATTTCTGAAGCTTTATCAGTGCCTGGTAATATTGTTTTCTGGCTTCCGAAGAAGGATTCGCTAGGTCAAAAATATCACCTGATATCAATAGAACATCAATATTTTCTGATTTGATATACTCAATGAGCCAGTTTATGAAAAGATCGAAATCTTCCCTTAGCTCGTGTTTATGTAGTTTTTTACCAATATGCCAGTCGGCAGTGTGGAGTATTTTCATGTTTTTGGAACTTACCCTGCAAAGTAATTAAGTTTTAACGCCATTTCAAGTCGTCCCGGAAATTTTATACATAAAGAATTATATCAAAGATATGACCAAGCACAACCGAAATTAATGTTGAGATACCGGTTGCTTTTCCACGGTTTTTCCTTTCTCAACATATAGTCTTATATCTTCGGAGATCAGATATAAGCAGGGAACGATGACCAGGATGATCGAAGTTGCAAACACGATCCCAAAACCAAGAGATATTGCCATAGGAATAAGATAATAGGCCTGGCTCGAAGTTTCCAGGATGATAGGGGTCAAACCTCCAAAAGTGGTTAGGGTTGTGAGCATAATTGGCCTGAAACGCCTGATGCCTGCTTCGTGAATAGAATCGTATATCGAATTATCTTTTCGTTTTTTATTAGCATAATCTATCATGATAAGGGAGTCATTCACCACAACACCAGATAGGGCGATCACACCCATTAAACTTACCAGGGAAAGATCATAACCAAGCAAAATATGTCCAATCACTGCACCTACGATCCCAAACGGAATTGCGATTAATACTATAAGAGGTTGAGTATAACTATTAAATGCTATGGCCAGTAGGGCATAAATTAGTAACATCGCAATGCTGAAACCACTCCAGAGCGAGGAAGTAGATTCTCTCATATCTGCCTGGCTGCCTTCAAAACTCCAGGTAATACCGGGGAAATCGGCGCGTAATTGCGGCAGTACTTCCTGTTCTATAGAAGCCAGCACCTGGGAAACGGTATTCGCAGGTTCCACATCCATTCCTACTGTCACCACCCGGCTGCCATCTCTTCGGTTAATATTGGTGAAAGCTTCTCTTTGCTCTACATCTACCACATCCAGCAAAGGAACTTCCACACCTGTAGGGGTGCGCACCAGAAAGTTTTCCAGGTTCTGAAGGTCCCGTCGTTCTTCCAACGGTAGTTTTACCCGTACCTCGATCTCGTTGGTTCCCCTTAGCTGTCTCATGGCTAAAGCGCCATAAAACGCATCTCTAACCTGTTGGCCAACTTCAGAAGAGGTAAGCCCCAGGTTACGGCCCTCAGGTTTTAATTTGAAATCGTACTGCATCTTTCCCTTGTTGTAATTATCATTTACATCACGGGTATTGTTAAAGGCCTTTACTCTTTGCAGGAATGCCTGGCTAGCTCTTTCCAGGACATTGATATCTGGATGACTAAGGTCTACGCTAATGGCTTGCTGATAACCACCAGGACCTCTTTCCGCCTCAAAAGTGATCTGGTCTACTCCTTCGATATCTCCAATATTATCACGCCATAGTGCAATTACTTCCCTGGCCGTCATTTCTCTTTGGTCAGGAGGGCGCATTACGATCTCTACATCTATAAAATTCTGACCGCGCACATTCGTTTTTATTCCTTCAGCGACTTCATATAAATTATGTTCTTCAAACATTTTCCTGGTAGACTCTGTGATCTCTTCCGCTACCTTGGCAGCTTGTAGGGGAGTAGTGCCCACCGGAAGTGAAACTCCGGCTTCAATCTCATCTGCGGCAACCTCGGGCATCATGATCATTCCCATATGGTCGCTATAACCGTATGCTCCTACCATTAGTAAAAGAGCTATAGCCGCGGTAAGAGTTATGTAGCGAAACTCAAGACATTTGTCTAGCAATGGCCGGTAATATTTATCAATAAGCCTGTCGAAGCCCCGGGCAAATTTTTCCTGCCAGTCTTCAAATTTCCTGATAAACCCCTTCTTCTTTTTTATGGAAAGGTGAGCCAGGTGAGAGGGCAATATGAACAATGCTTCCAATAATGAAATGGCAAGTATCACAATTACCACAACTGGTAAGGGCCACCAGAATTTACCGGTTTCACCAGGCATAAAAAGCAAAGGCACAAAGGCGATGATCGTGGTAATTATGCTGAAAATAACCGGTCTAGAAACATCCCGCGTTCCTTTTATAGCAGCATCGATGGCACTCATGCCTTTCTGCCTATACTCGTATACATTCTCACCTACTACAATAGCATCATCTACTACGATACCTAACACTATAAGAAACCCGAACATCGAGATCATATTTATACTTACTCCCACCAGAGGTAGAAACAGCATTCCCCCAATGAAAGAAATGGCCATACCCATCATTACCCAGAAGGCAAGCCTGTATTCCAGAAAAAGAGTTAGGATCACCATTACTATAATAATTGCCAGAACACCATTTTCTGTTAGGAGCGATAATCTTTCACGATAATCTTCGGCCCGGTTACTATCTATTCGATATTCTATCCCAGGAGGTAATTGAAAGTCTTCCAGAATTTCATTAGTGATTTCAGAAATTTCAAGAGGGGACTGGTCGCCAACCCTGTAAATACTTAAACTTACAGCAGGCTGCTGATTGAACTGCCCATGAAATCCGGTTTCTTCGAAGCCATCTGTGATCTTTGCAATATCTTCAAGCACCACCTTGGCGCCAGAAGGGGAGGAAACGATCGTAATATTTCCAAACTCTTCTGCCCATTGCTTCCGCTCCTTCATTCTTAGAAGGATCTCGCCAGATTCGGTTTCCACGGCACCTGCCGGGACGTCTCGACTAGATCTTTCAATAATATCTGCAACCTGACCTAAAGTAAGATTGTACTCCCGAAGTTTATTTCTAGGGATCTCAATATGGGTCACATAATCTGGCACATTACCTAGTTCTACCTGGGTGATATTAGGATTACTTAGAAGCCGGTTCCTGAGCCTTTCTGCCAGTTGTCTTAAATTCCAGATATCAGTATTCCCAAAAAGACTTATTTCGAGCACATCCCTTTGCCTGGTTTGTAAATTTACCTGGGGTTCTTCGATATCATCTGGAAAGGTTCTTATACGGCTCACTGCCTGGTCTATTTCCTGAAAACTTTTCATTCTGTTCGTTCCAGCAATAAGTTCGATAGTAACATTTCCCGATCCCTCATTGGCAGTGGAAACGATCTCTTTGATTCCCTGGATACCTCGTACTGCTTCCTCTACGGGTAGTATGATGCCTTGTTCCACTTCGGCAGGAGCAGCGCCGGGATAGGTTACATTAACCTCTACATAATCCAATTGGAATTGCGGGAAGACCTCTTTCTGAATTTTAAACATGGTATAAATACCGCCACCTAATAATACCAGCATCAAAAGATTTGCGGCAATAGAGTTTCTGGCCATGTAGCCTATGACTCCCTCACGTCTTACCTTTTTTTCTCCATTCTCGCTCATAGCTCCCTAATTCATCATTTCTTTATTTCCTGTGGAGTTGCTATCCTTTTCTGTTCTCAGCTTTATACCGTTAGATACAGTGCTCAAATTGGTAACCACTACTGAATCTCCATCTTCCAGGCCTTTTTTGATATAGGAATATTTAGCATCTGTAAGCAAGATCTCTACATCTCTTATTTGTAGTTCCCCTTCTTGCATGACCCAAACCGTGTTATTACTTCTAATAAGATCACGGTTAAGCCTTACCACGTCTTTTATCTCTTCAGCCTGCATATGAGCTTCTACAAAAGATCCTATCATTAGTTCTGGTTTGTCCTTTTCTGAATTCCGGCCCAGGGGATCTGGAACCCGTACCAATACCCTGGCCAATCTCGTTTGATCATCTAATGCGCCAACCTGTTTATATAGATAACCTTCACGGAATTCACCTTCATTCCATGCCGAAGTACTTAAGATCTTTACCGGTGAACCCTTTTCAGAATCTGAGCCAGGGAAATGCAACCATTTGATCTTATTAACCGGTACGGTTAGGTTGATCCAGTAAAAATCTGTGCCAACCAGTCTGCCAAGATTATCTCCCGGGCTAACCTGCGAACCTATCGTTACATTCTGGCTAAGGATATGTGCATCAAACGGAGCTTTTATTGTCGTGCGGGAAAGGTTTAATTGAGCCTGCTGAACTGATGCCCTGGCCGATTTAAGGTTTGCTTCTACAGAACTTAGCTGAGGTTTTCTAAGAACAAGGGACTTTTGATCCTGAGAAAGGGAATCTATGCCGAGTAATTCCAGGTCCTGTTCTGCCACTTCCTGTCTTCCCATTTCAACATCCAGGTTTGTTTCTGCCTGCTGAAGTTCGCTTTTTCTTAATTCCAACGTGTTTCGATAATCTGAAGGATCTATCTGAAGAAGTACTTCTCCTTTTTTTACGAATCCCCCTGGAATAAATGAGTCATCGCGTCTTATTACCTGGCCGCCCACCAAAGGGCTTAACATCACATCTTCAACAGGCTGTACCGTTCCCGTAGCTACAATAATTGGTTTAAAATCTCCCTTTTCAGCTGGTTCAACTTTTACGAGCATAGCCATTTGTTTTGTAGCTCCTTCACTTTGTGCAGTGGGTTCGCTAAGAAAAATAAATGCAGTGATCACTACCGCGATTAGCAATATGACACCACAAATGATCAATATTTTTTTCGTACTCATATTATTCTTCCAGGTATTTTAATTCTTCCATTTCAACTTCTCTTTCAGTTTCAAAACCTCCGGCGAGTGCACGGTATAATGAGATTCTAATTTCCAGTAGTTGTTGTCTGGCATTGATAAGGTCTCTCTGTAATTGCTGTTCCTGTCCCAGGGCCAACAATACATCCAGGTAATCTGTTAATCCATTTAAAAAGGAAAGTTTTAATTGTTTGTTTGTTTTTGCAGAAAGATCCAGCTGTTTTTCGAGGGTAGTTATTCTTTCTTTCTGCTTTATTTCTCGGATTAATGCATCTTCAACCTCCCTAAAAGCAATTAGCACAGTTTGTCCATATTCATATAATCGTTGATTTTTCAAGGCTTCTGTTCGGTCTACTTCAGCTTTAAGTCTTCCGCCATAGATCAATGGAGCCACTATATTCCCGGCAAGGGTATAAGCCCAATCCTGAAACAAGGCATTAAAATCATTAGATCTGGCCTGTGCGCTTAAATCAAGTGAGATCTGCGGATATTTATTTCTAATAGCCTGCGCCATATCGCGATCTGCGGCTAGCACCAGGCTATAGGCGCTTTTAAGATCGGGCCTTCTTCTGGTCAATTCCAGCGGTAAACTGGTTTCGGGTAAACCTGGAAGTTCTGGAAAGTCGGTATTTGGAATATTGCTTAAATTTTGAGGTGGTATACCCAGTAATACCGCAAGTTGATTCTCAATAAGCTGTACTTCGGTTTCAAAAGTGATCTTCTGATTGCGAGTAGATTCCACAAGATTCTCCTGCCTTAAAATATCTACTGCTCTAATTTGTCCACTGGTATATCTCGCCCTTATCAGTTTTAAAATATTCTCATTGGTCTCAACCTGTTCTTCAATAAGAGCAAGCTCTTTCCTCGCAGCCACCAGCCGATACCAATTTATAGCTGTTTCTGCAGAAACCGTCATCGCCGCAGCCTGATAATCGAAATAATTTGCCTGAGCCCGGAATTCTTCGGCCTCGATACCTGAGCGAATTCTTCCCCAAAGATCTATTTCGTAAGCGGCGGAAACTCCAAATCTCGTATTCTCACCCCCGGCAAAATCTGGCTCCGGGCGACTTATACCGGTTCTGGCTTCAGCCTGAATGTCGGGGAATAAGAAGGAACGCTGTCTCTTTACACTAGCAATAGATGCCTGAAATTGTTCCCAGGAACCTGCCAGTTCAAGATTAGCCGTGAGAGCGGTATCTACCAGCCGGTTCAAAACTGGATCTTCGAATGAAGTCCACCATTTTTCCTGAACATTAGTATTACCACCATCGGTAAAATTTTCTGGATTTTCTATAGGAGCCTCCACATCTTGCATTTTGGGAGCACAGGAAAAGAAAAAAATAAAAAGCATTCCTAATCCAATGAATGGTTTTATCTGGAAAATCGGGGCTATATGTAAACCTGATGGCTTTATAACGATATCGATTTAATTTGGGAGGGGTTTTTAAGGGATTATAAACCGTTAAACCTCAGTGAATTCTAAAGTTACAGAAATTTTTAGAATACAGACAGCGCACCAGGTCTATAGCCTTTCTTTTATTGATTAATTAACAACTGTAAAGACTTTTACACCTGTTATCGGGGTGCATCTAGTAAAAAAGAACTCCGTAAAAAAGGAATTGGCTGGGATTCAGATCTTTTTAAAATAATTACCGGACCTGAAGCAGGCAAACCGACCCTACTCAATTTGCTTTGCCTTTTAAAACGGTCCGGTAATTTTATTTAATTCTTTTAGAAAATTAGAGTACTAGCGATATACAAGTATGGATAAAAGGTATATTGTTACAGTTGAAATGCAGGAATTTTGAATTTTCTTTTTCTATTCAAATAATTAAATTGGCTCTCAGATAATTACAGTTAGTTTAATCCTTACGGAAAACATCCTGCTGCATCAAAACCTCTCCAAAGGAGATCTCTTCAGCGGCCATTACTAGAATTGTTGTCGGTAGATCTTTCAATCGTTTTTGTAAACTTGCATAGTAATTCTCAAAATTAGCATCTGGTTTCGCCATACCCATAAATATTAGATCTGCTTTGGCCGAAGATTCCTGTAATACTTCGTCGAATGATCTACCTCCGGAAACTATTATCTCCAATTTAAATCCTGTTCGAAGCTTTTTAATTACCTGGGCAATATTACGGTGTGCATCCTCGCCGGCTTTGTCATTTTCCACCATCATTTTAAGGGTTACCCTGGCACCGTACCAGGCCCGGCTACTTTTAAGCAAATATGCCAGAATCATCAACAAACCTCCATTACCTTTTAAACCACCCCACCAAACGTCTATTTGTTCTTTTTCCCCGAAGCCTTTTTCTTTATTATCCCTAACCAAAACAAGATTTCGGTTAAGCTTATAAAATTTAGTGATCATGTCACAATACTGTTTTCTAAAAGCAATATTTTCACTATCACCAAGAATGATCGTATTTGGCTCGAGAGAGGCCAGGCCATAGGCTTTTACAAAATCTTCAGCGCCTTTAAAGGTGTCTTCTGCTTCAATAACCCGCGCAAAACCACGGGAACTTTTTTTAGTTAAAAAATCCTCGATATTCTGCTGCATCTGTTTTCTACGTTCAGAAGTAGTATGACTACTGGTGAGAACCGTAGCAACTGTTAGAATCCCCCGGTTGTGAGTGATATTTGAAGCAAAATCTATAAGATGCCATCTCTTGGTTGGAGCGCCAGAAAGTACCAACGGATTAGGCCTCCACGTTTTAGATTCCTTGGCACTCCTAAGGTTTAATAAGCTTATCCTAACCAGGGCCATCCATACACCCCTGCGCACATCTCCCCATGCTGTTTTCATTTCCCTGCTCTGAAGCCAGACAAATATAATGGCTATAAAAATAAAGGCGATCCCGGTGGCCAGGCCATTAATAAGGAACATAACGGCTATACATCCTAAAGTTCCAAGAAGAGAAAAGATCCAGTGTATTTTAAAAGCGGGCCTGAACGAAGGACTATCCAGAATTCCCTCTATTCCCGCTGCAGCATTTAAAACTCCATAAGTGGTAAGAAAGAACATAGTAAGGATAGGAGCAATAATATTAAGGTTGCCCAGGTATACGGCAATAAGTGCAATGAACATAGTAAATAAAGTTCCATACCTCGGAGAGTCATCTTTGGCAGAACCTCTACCCAACCAGTTCAACCATTGAGGTAAAACTCTATCTCTTGCGAGGGCCTGTAAAACACGTGGAGCACCAAGTATACTTCCAACTGCGCTGGAAAGCGTGGCACCCCAGACTCCAATAAGGATCGCATCACCCCAGTAGGAGATCTTTCTCATTATCATGGGATCTGCAATGAGGGTTTCGGCATCAGCACGATATGCCAGTATGATGGGTAAGGTCATGTAAATAAAATAACCTACACCGATGGCAGCAAAGGTTCCCTTAGGAATCGATTTAGACGGATCCTTCAGATCTCCAGACATATTTACTCCGGCCATGATTCCTGTTACAGCCGGAAAGAAAACGGCGAAAACAACCCAGAAACTTTCTTTTCCTTCTACCGAAGAGCTCCACATTTCAATACTCGTATTTTCGATGGGGCTTCCAAAGGCAAGTGACAACAAGGATAGAGCAATCCCTACCATTATAAAATACTGTGCTTTTATCGCGACTTTTGCTGAGATCATAGCTAATACCGCGACTAGTATTGTTGTGATCAAACCAACCGATTTAAAATCAAGTTGGGGAAAAACGCTCACCACACTTTCGGCAAAGCCTACAGTGTATAGAGCTATAGAAAGAGTAAGAGCAATAAATAAGGGAATGCCAATCGCACCTCCAGCTTCTACGCCCAGAGACCGACTTATCATATAATAGGCTCCACCCGCTCTTACCTGTTGATCTGTTGCAATGGAAGCGACTGATAATGCAGTTAAAAACGTTATGGAAACAGAAAGGGTTACAATGATCAATGTTCCCAGAAGTCCAACATTTCCTACCACCCAGCCAAACCGCAGGTACATGATCACTCCAAGAATAGTAAGTATGGAAGGAGTAAAGACCCCGCCGAAGGTACCCAGACCGCCTTTAACAGAAGGTATTACCGGATCGTTATTTTGATTCCTGGTTTTAAAGAATTTCTTCATAGGTTCAACGAAACCTTAATTTGATCTTAGTAAAATTTTGAATCAATGATCATCAGGATTAACCTTGTCTTGAGTAAATGAAGATAGTGAATATTTCATTACAGGTTATTCATCATGAAAGAAGTCTTAAATCAAGTTACTGGAAAAAGAATTTCTTTGTAAATGTGAGTTTTCCGCAAAAAAATCAGTTTATCGATCAAAAAATTTTCGTTTTGAAAGTTATTAGCATCTTTTTTAAGGAAACTGTAATTAGACATTTCAGCCATAAAAAAATCTGTTTTTAAATGCATCAAAAAGACTTAGTTTTATCGGTTCAAAGCAATAGTATTGAATTTCAATATGGAGAATAAAAGGCATTTTGTTATCGATTTTGACAGCACATTTACCCAGGTAGAAGCTCTGGATGTGCTTGGTGAGATCACTCTGGCGAATAACCCCAACAAAGACAGGAAATTAAAAGAACTTAAAGAACTTACAGATCTGGCAATGGGCGGGAACCTTGCTTTTAGAGAATCCCTTGAGAGAAGATTGGAGATCCTGGACGCTCATAAAAATGAGATCCCGGAGTTGATCGCCAGGCTTAAAAAAAAGGTCTCAGTTTCCTTTGTTAGAAATGAAGAGTTCTTCACCGAATACCAGGACCGGATCTACATTATTTCAAACGGGTTTAAAGAGTTTATTGTTCCTATTGTAAAAGAATACGGGGTAAAAGAAGAGAATGTCTTTGCCAACAATTTTGTTTTTGATGAAGAAGGGAATATCAATGGTTTTGATCAGAATAATGTACTTTCTTCAAATAATGGCAAGGTTGAGCTTTTAAAACAACTTGACCTTAAAGGGGATGTTTATGTGATTGGAGACGGTTATAACGACTACGAGATCAAAGCCGCTGGCCTGGCCAATAAATTCTATGCTTTTACCGAAAATGTAGAGCGAGATAACATCCTCGATAAAGCAGACCACATCACACCAAGTCTTGACGAATTCCTATACCTTCATAAAATGAATAAAGCTATTTCTTATCCAAAAAACAGAATCAAAGTTCTATTACTTGAAAATGTCCATTCTGATGCAGTAACCATTATGAAAAATGAGGGTTACAATGTTTCTACAATTTCGGGCGCCCTGGATGAAGAGGAACTGGCTGAAAAGATCAAGGATGTTTCGGTTCTGGGTATCAGGTCAAAAACACAATTAACGGCTAAGGTCCTTGAAAATGCGAACCGGCTTATAGCAGTTGGAGCCTTTTGTATAGGTACCAACCAAATAGATCTTGAAGCCTGCCTTAAAAAAGGTGTAGCTGTATTTAATGCACCGTTTAGTAATACTCGTTCTGTGGTTGAACTTGCTATTGGCGAGATCATCCTGTTAATGAGGAATTTGCCAGACAGGATCGCTGAGATGCATAAAGGCGAATGGAACAAATCTGCAAAGGGAAGTTTTGAAGTAAGAGGTAAGAAGCTCGGAATTGTTGGGTATGGTAATATTGGTTCGCAGTTGTCTGTTGTTGCAGAAGCTATTGGATTTGATGTTTATTATTATGACCTTGTAGAGAAACTAGCCCTTGGGAATGCTACGAAGTGCCATAGCTTAAAGGAACTTTTTGAAAAAGTTGATATAGTTACCCTGCATGTAGACGGCCGTAAGGAAAATAAGAATATGATTGGGGATAAGGAATTTAGCTGGATGCAAGAAGGCTCCATATTTCTCAACCTTGCCAGGGGACAGGTGGTGGATGTTGACGCCCTTAAAAAACATATGGAATCTGGCCGAATTCGTGGTGCCGGAGTGGACGTTTTTCCAAAGGAACCCAAAACTAACCAGGAAGAATTTGAATCCCCATTGCGTGGGTTACCAAACCTTATTTTAACTCCGCATATTGGCGGAAGTACTGAAGAGGCTCAGGTTAACATTGGAAATTTTGTTCCAGGAAAAATTATTAATTATATCAATACGGGTAGTACTACAAATTCTGTGAATTTCCCGAATTTACAATTGCCTATCCTGGAAAATGCGCACAGACTTATTCATATTCACCACAATAAACCAGGTATTATTGCACACATTAACAGGATCCTGGCGGCTCATGATATCAATATTGTAGGGCAATATTTAAAGACAAATGAAACTATAGGTTACGTGATTACAGACATAGATAAGGAGTATGATGCAGAAGTGATCAAAGAACTTAAAGGCATCGAAGGAACTATTAGATTTAGAGTTTTGTATTAATATTCTTACATACTTAAAAATATAGAAATAATGTATTTCGTCGTTTAAAAACGTTAATAAACTCTTAATAAGTATTATTAGGTCATCTTTCACGTTGGTTGTCAATTAGATAAATTCGGGACTTAAACCCCTTATCTAATAACAAAACCAAACAATGAAAAACCCTAATTATTTTAAATACCTGCTTTTAATGCAGGTATTTCTGTTTATTATCGGATGCTCAACCGATGAATCTGAAATTTCTGATGATTCTTTTTCAGAAGTTAATTTTACCCTTAATCAAGCCGGCAATTTCGAAGAGAATTTTGAAAATGGATTTAAATCTGCCTATGCTGGCGGCATGGTAAGCTTTAGCGGTGGTGACTGGTATTTCACAAATGCTCTTACCGGAAGCTTAAGTTCAGATCTTAAAAACGGAAATCAGTCTGTAAGAATGGTTTCTAATGCTGTGATCACTATGAACTATGATTTACCGGAAGGGGCGAAGTATCTAAGCCTGCAGTATGGAAAATTTGGTCGTGATAAACAAACTTCTTTTCAGGTTTATTATTCTTCAGATTCAGGTAATTCCTGGCAAACTCTGGGAAATGAAATTTTAGTCAAAAAGTCGTTCCTGGAAACGGCTACTTTTTCCCTGAATGTAGTTGGAAATATAAGATTTGAGATCAGAAAAACTGATGGTTCAAATGAAAGGCTGAATATTGATGATATCGTGGTAGAACCGAATCCTGTAACTACTACGGGAAATATCATTGATATTAGCGAGGATTATGAAGCTGGATCAAAAGGCAGCTATTCGGCAGGAACTGTAGACCTTCCATCGGGGATTTGGTATTTGGAAGAGGCGCTGTTAGGTTCTCTGGATAACGATAGAAAAACCGGAAATAAATCTGTAAGAATTAGAGATTATGGTATTCTGGAAATGAATTATGATGTTTTGGGAGCTCAATCTGTAAGTTTTAACCACGCGGTTTACGGAACAGATGGTTCGAGTGATTGGGAATTCCAGATGAGTACAGACCAGGGAAGCAGCTGGATTACTCTGGGAACACAGAACTCGACATCTACCAATCTTCAAACGGCAAATTTTGACGTTAACTCATCTAATAATGTTAGGTTTAGAATTGTAAAATTATCGGGAAGCGGAGATAGGATAAATATTGATGATTTTACGATCTACAGCACCGAGGAAACTGGAGAAGGAACCGGTGAAGAAAATCCAACTGTTTCGGGTGCGGTTCATTTAACTATGGGAAATCCTTCAGCCGCCATTACCGATATTAATTTCCCAAATAATTATCTATTGGAAAAGGAAGAATATGTTATGTCTTATAGTAGAGACAAGGGTACAGCGAATTGGGTAAGCTGGCATCTGGATGAAGCCTGGCTGGGAAGTGCTTCCAGGCAGGATGATTTTAGATCAGACAGCAGTCTACCTTCTTCATGGTATCAGGTTGGAGCTACAGATTACCAGTATAGTGGATTTGATCGCGGACATTTGTGTCCTTCTGCCGACAGGACATTGTCTGTAGATGATAATTCTAATACTTTTTATATGACCAATATGATGCCACAGGCACCAAGCAATAACAGATATGCATGGGCAAACCTGGAGAGTTATTGCCGTTCCATGCTTGATGGAGGAAATGAAATTTATATCATTTCAGGAGGCTATGGTCTTGGAGGAGATGGTGCTAATGGATATGCTGAATATTTAGCCGACGGTAAGATCCAGATCCCTTCCAATACATGGAAAGTTATCATGATTATCCCTGACGGAACAGATGATGTTAACCGGGTTACAACTTCTACCAGAGTGATAGCGATAGATATGCCTAATAGCAATTCTGTAACATCAGACTGGACTCAGTATCTAACTACAGTAGACGATATCGAGGCTGCTACTGGTTACGACTTCTTTGACCTGGTACCAGATTCTATTGAAAACGTTATTGAATCCAATATCGATTCGATCTAAAAAAAACAACACATTTCACAACTTAGATAAGGTAAAAGCCACGCACTAGTCGTGGCTTTTTTCTTAACTTTTAGATAGTGCTTTGTTTAAATGAGCTTAATGTAATTTCTGTTCTGAAATTCTATATTTGATATAAATAGTGAATAAGGAAAAGGGTCAATTCTGAAATGATAGTCACGGCCCTTTTTTATTTTCATCTGATTATCAGACTGCTGGAAAAGTTTTCAGAAATTTCTTACACCCCAGATCTTCAGTAATAGGGGAAATACTGTTAAAAAAAGCTTAATTCACTAGAGATCAAAATCTTAAGTCTTAAATAATTCTATCTTTAGAAGCCCGGATCACTTCAGTTAATAACATATAAATTTAAGCAAGATGGATGAGAATTTATTCTATTTCGTAGTGGGAGCTTCTGTGATAATTGTAGCGGGAATCTGGATAAAACTTTTAATGGATAATACCAGGCAGGAGAAACTTATAAAAAGATATATCGCCGATCTTTCCATTCTGAAAAAGAATAGATCCAACAGAGTTCATTAAATTTTAAAGACTAATAGAGGTAAAAAATTTTATAATTTTTTTACCATAAAATTAGCTTTCAGTTAACTCAAAACAATCCTTAATTATAGTATTTTTATATAAGTAATTATCAGTGAAGTGATAGTTGCGAAGGGTAACTAAAAAATGGTTTAAATGTTTTAGTTACCCTTTTTTATTACCTAAATTTTTCCATTAGCTCTTTCAGATTACGTTCAAATAAAAGTACAGGCAGTTTAAACTTGAACCTCCCATATTTAGATCTACAAAATTGTTCAAGTAGAAAAACATTTTTACTTTCCTATACACTTCTATTCAGTTTCAATAATTATGATTTGTATTCATTTGGATCTAATTGCAGATCCGTATTTAATCACGTATCAGACTGGAAAAACTCTATAATTCCGATAGGTTAAAAAAGTAAATATCCTAATCCTTTGAATATCAGTGTTTAGAGGTAGTGCAGTGAAATAACTTCTTTTAGCGGTAAGTTACCATTATGATGCGGTGAATTACCTAATAATGATTTTAGAGGTAAAAAAATTCCTTTTATCTGTTTTAAAGCTTTTTACATGTGATTGGTTACTATACTTGGGTTGCCGGGATCATTCTATCTAAATTAAGGCTTTTATCCTGTAGTTTAGCAGTGTTATTAATTCATTAATCAATTAATCAACAGTTATCAAAAATCATTATTCATTCAAAAAACATTCATCATGAAAACATTAATTTTTTCTTTATTGCTAATTGCCGTGACAACATTCAGTCAGGCGCAGGAAATTACCCAACTGGAAGAAGCTAAAGTAGGTTTTGCACCTCTAGACACGAAAATATCACGTGACGGTGATAGATTTACTTACAAAGTAGGAGAGGCCTACGCAGGTGAATTCTCGAAAGACGCGATCGCCTTTATGAAAGCTAATTTTGATATTCAAAACTTTATTGCTGAGTTCAACGGACAAGACTATGATTCTTATGTGGTGACCTTTACCAGTCCGAAAGGATTTTTAACTGCAGATTATGATGAAGTAGGAAATTTGGTAAAGACATACCAGAAGTTTAATGATATAGCACTTCCTTTAGACGTTCGTCGAGAAGTATATATGGCCAATAAAGGTTGGACCATGACCAAAAATAAATATGTCGCTTCTGGTAGAGGAGATCTTATTGAAAAAGAAATGTACAAGATCAAACTTGAAAATGGAAACCAAAAGAGGACTATGAAATTAGATCCTAGAGCATCAGGATCATCAGTAGCAAGTAATGACTAGGTTGGAATTTATAAATAATTTGTTTTAGTCAAAGATAAAGGCTGTCAAAATTAATTTTTTGATAGCCTTTTACTGGATATAAAATAGCAGAAAATAGATTTGTATGATAAATAGTTACTTTTCTTCTCTCGAAATTGTGAATTTTTTAAAAATAATCTTGAAATAGTTTTAAATTGGAAGAGTCTAATCATTTAAAAACTATGAGAGCACTTATAATCGACGATGAGGAGTTAGCCAGGAAAAGGGTTTTAAATCTTCTGGAAGATGTAGATAAGATCGAGGTCATAGGTGAATGTTCAAACGGGCGTACGGCCATTGAAAGGATCAATGCTGATAAACCAGATCTTCTTTTTCTTGACATCAATATGAAAGACATGAATGGTTTTGAAGTATTGAAGAAAGTGGAAATATCACCCAAACCGGTAGTTATTTTCGTCACAGCCTACGATAATTATGCTTTAAAAGCCTTTGATGTTGAAGCCTTCGATTTTTTGCTAAAACCATTTAAAGATCAAAGATTTTTTAAAACTATAGACAAGGTGCTGAAAACGACAAAGTCTGAAGCTAACAGCAATTTTGAAAAGCGAATGGTAGAATTCTTCCATGAATATTCAAAAGGGGGAATTCAACTTAACGCGGTTTCAAAGATCCCGATCAAGCAAGGTAATAAGACTGCATTAGTAGACCCTAATGATATTTTATATATACAGGCCTCCGGCTATTACGCCGAGATCTATGTAGATTCTAAAAAATATGTACTAAGGGAGTCGTTGAATAATCTTGCTGAAATTCTGGATAGCAACATATTTGTAAGGATTCACAGATCTACGATCGCAAATTTGAATTATGTGGATGAAATAATTCATTCAGATTATTCAGAGATCGATGCTAAAATGACCGACGGCAAATTACTTCATATTAGTAAATCCCATAAAAAGGAGTTTTTGGATAAAATTGGAATATAAATGAGCCTCTCAACTCTCAAAAAGAAGTACATAGATTTTAAACTGGTTTTATTACTGGCCGGGTTTTATTTGTTGTTTGACTTAGTTCTACTAGTCAAGGTTAGCTATATGAGACAATATATGCCTCGAGAAGATCATTTTGTCTGGTCAGATTTCCTTATCAATAACCTGCTTTTTGACTATATCATCGTGGTGAGCTACATGACCTTAATCGCAATTAGTACTAAAAGGTTTCTGAATAAGAATTATTCCTGGGTTAAGATCATTTTTATACATACCATTTTCTCCATATTGATAGGGCTTATCATTCGGTTTATTTTCGATTTTTATGCTATTCTGATTGGGCGTATTGAGCTAGCCGATTTTAACCTCCGTAAAAGTATCAATGCTTTTATCTATGTGATAGACCTCAATTTCCTTATCTATTTTGCGATGGTGTTTATCATTTACACCTATTATTACCTTAAACAGGTCAAGGAGGCTGAGAAACGACATTCAAAGCTGGAATCTCAGTTGGTCAATACCAGAATGAAGATGCTTTCTTCACAGTTACAACCACACTTTTTATTCAATACTCTTAATTCAATTGCTGTGTTAACCGATATGGATACGGCCAAAGCAAAGGATACTATTGCTGATCTTAGTGATTTTCTTCGTGAGATACTCTATAATAGTGATCGCAACCGCATAAGCCTGGATGAAGAACTCAGGATATTGGAGTATTATTTGAACATAGTGAACGTCAGGTTTTCAGACCATTTAAGTATTAAAAAAGAGATCGATGATTCACTATTATTAAGAAAGGTGCCCGCCATGCTTTTGCAACCAGTCATAGAAAACTCAATTAAGCATGGATATTCTTACGAGCATACAGATCTTAATATCTTGGTTTCTGTTTATGAAGAAGATAAAATGCTGGTCATAAAAGTTGAAAATGATGGCGCCCCGGTTTCTGAAACCCATGCCGAGCTTATGCAAAAAGGGGTTGGCCTAAAGAATATAAACGACAGGCTTTATAATCTATATAAGGATAATTTCTTTTTTGAGATCCGAAATAAAAAAGATAATTCAGGTGTGGAAACCGTAATTAAGATACCAGAATAGAATTTTAATTAATTCGAATGAAAATTTGAACTTACCCAAAATGTATTCTCCTTTCTGAAATATTCTGAATTACCCTATTGCAAATTTCGTGATTTTCAGTTAAATTAATAAGACTATTACTACTGAAAATGGGACGTATAAAAAAGCCAAAATATTATCCCCCCGAAGAAGAACGATGGAATATTCTTTCCCATGGAGTTGGGTTTGGATTAAGCATTCTTGCCCTGGTTTTATTGATCCTGAAAGCCAACAAACTAGGAGAGCAGGAGCACCTGGTAAGTTTCAGTATTTTCGGGGCGAGTATGGTTTTGGTTTATGCCGCTTCCACTTTTTATCATAGTGCCAAAGCCAGCAGGTTAAGAATTAAGCTGAATATTTTAGACCATGCCGCTATTTATATTCTTATTGCCGGCACGTATACTCCATACGCTCTCGTAACTCTTAATGGTACCACAGGATATACTATACTCTGGCTGGTCTGGGGTATGGCATTGATTGGAGTGATCCTGAAACTTTTTTATGCAGGTAGATATCAATTGTTGTCTACAATTATGTATGTTGCCATGGGATGGCTTATAATCTTCGCAATTAATCCTCTAATAAAAAATTTATCAACCGAAGGCCTTTGGTGGCTTTTTGGCGGCGGAATTTCATATACCATTGGAGCTATTTTATTTATGCAGAATAGGATCCCTTATAACCATGCCATCTTCCATATTTTCGTTCTTCTGGGAACCTTCGCTCATTTTATAAGTATATATTTCTATATCATACCTTCAGGAGAACCGGCTTAAAAGGTATCCCCATTTGGACATAATCTTACTATTTCCTGCTAATAAATTTTCTGAATGAAACATTTTCTTATTGCTTCAATTCTAGTTTTTATTGCCGCAGAATTTGGCTTTATTAATGTAATATTTTTTAAACTCCCTCTGGTTTATGCCAAAGGGAGTTAAAATATTAGGCTTTAGGTTGAATGTTCTGATTGACCCTAAAAAAATTATCGGGATCGTATTTTGTTTTTATTTCTCTCAACCTGTCATAGTTGTTTCTGAAAGAGGCTTTGACCCTTTCCTGACCTTCTTCCATCATAAAATTGGAGTAAGATCCTCCCATTGAGAATGGATGCAGCGCATTCCAGTATTCCTTACACCAATCTGTAATGATCTCGGCATTTTCGGGATCAGGGTCAACTCCAACGAATACTCCGGCATATTTTGCATCTCGATAGGCCCAAGCGGTATCTTCAGAAGAAATCCGTCCTGCAGCCCCGCTTATTGGATACAGATGCATTTGAGACAGGCTGGTAGGGATTCGAGATCCATATTCTTTATGCAGCTTAGAAGCTTCCGCCGGAATTTCACTAAAAAAATCACCTCGCCAGTACCACTGCAAACCTGGAGGCATTATACCATCAAAAAGCGTTTGAATAGCGGGATAAGGCATCTCTCCAATATGTTCAAAAATAGGTTCCAGGTCGCGGGCAGGTTTAATTAAATCATCAAATTTATCTGGATCTCCTGTGTAGCACCAAATGATTCCGCAGAATTTCTTTTTATGAAGGAAATCTGGGAACGGATCGCCGGGAATAACCATTGTTGCAATAAAGCCGTTGAGGTCATCTGGTTGCTGGTGAATGAAACCGTCATACCATTTCATGATCTCTTCTGTTCGTTCTATCGGCCACAAAGTTGGGCCGCCAATAACTGTTTTTAATTTGTGGGCCTGGAAAAGAAAGGATGTTACTATTCCAAAATTTCCACCACCTCCTCTAACAGCCCAGAATAGATCTTCATTCTGACTTTTATTTGCGCTCACAATACTGCCATCTGCCAGCACCATATCTACTTCAAGTAGATTGTCAATTGTTAGACCGAATTTTCGGGATAAATAACCTACTCCGCCTCCAAGTGTAAGGCCACCAACCCCTGTAGTTGAAATAACTCCAGCGGGAACAACCAGCCCATAGACATGGGTTGCATGGTCAACCTCGCCCCAAAGATTACCACCCCCTACCCGAACAGTATTATTGGAGGTGTCTACCCTAACATTTTTAAGTAGGGAAAGATCAATTACGAGACCTTCGTCACATAGTCCAAGGCCACCGCCGTTATGGCCACCACCGCGAACAGCAGTAAGAATATTATTTTCTCTTCCAAAATTTACAGCCGTAACCACATCTGCCACGTCAACGCATTTTGCGATCATCGCTGGTTTCTTGCTGATCATGGCATTGTAGATCTTGCGCGAATCTTCATAATTCACATCACCTTCGAGGATCAGTTCTCCCCGAAGAGAATTTCGAAGTTCTTCAACTTTCGTGTTTTCCATTTTAAGCGTA
The DNA here is from genome assembly GCF_019357415.1 of Gramella sp. MT6. NCBI lineage: Bacteria > Pseudomonadati > Bacteroidota > Flavobacteriia > Flavobacteriales > Flavobacteriaceae > Christiangramia > Gramella sp. MT6. The sequence continues at coordinate 3,683,248 of NZ_CP048410.1, read as the reverse complement.
CTCATAAGGTTTGATTTTGAAGTATTTGAATTAGATATTAAAATGGGGGGTAATTTCCTGGTTGTACAGGTTATAGGGGGTGAAGCGAAGCAGAAATATGAATGTTAAGGTGATCTCTTGGTTAGATCATACGGGTATGCAAAGTTACTCAAATATGGGTTAAGTGGTTAAAAATCAGTACCTAAAAGTTGTTGTTCGGCAAAAGAAAAAACTTTTAGCAGATCCCAGTTTTCTCCGTTATGTTTAAAAAGATAAATATCCTGAACACTAAAAGAAGCCGAATATGACTTGTCTTTAAAATCTTCCCAGATTTCAGGGAAATGACTTCTTTTTAGATCACGAGTGGCTATGGTAATATGAGGATGAATCTTTGCAGAGATCTCATGGCTTTTCAGGTCTAGAAATCCAAGCATCATTTCTTGCAGGTCTTTATGGATCTGAGCAAATGGTTGATGCTCCTGAATTTTTATAAAGATGACATTCTTTGCAAATCTTCCAAAGCCATCAATTTTGGTATTCCATGAATGACGATGAGCAGAGAATTCTCTTAATTTTTTGAAAAGATTTTTTTCCTTGCTTTGATGCATCCGGAAAGGGATCTGGATGGTAATATGAGCTGGCAGTTTTAAAGCATGCTTAATGCCATAATTATTTTTGATCTCCTTTTTTATTAATTCTACTTCTTTCCTGATTTTTTCAGGAGGCATGAGGGTAATAAAGTAAAGTGGATCTTTTGTTGGTACAGGCATTGGGTAAAGTTACTTAATCGCAATGATCCTCAAGGGTCCGCCGCTTCCTCCTTGAATTTTCATAGGCAAAGCAATAATTTGAAATCCTCTCGCCGGCAGCAATTCCAGATTTGCAACGTTCTCAAATGCCGGAACATTCTGGGTCATTAAGGCCACATGAGTAGCAAAATCTGTTGATTGTCCGTAATCTATACTTGCAGTATCAAGACCCACAGCTTTAATATTCCTGTTGGTTATTAACCATTTTGCAGCTTCCGGAGAAAGGCCTGGGAAGTGGAGTTCTTTGATGGCATCGGAACCACGTTCGTCTGTACCAAGATATTTTTTTGCATCAGGATAATATTTTCCAAATCCAGTTTGAAGTAGAACGATACTCTGCTGAGGTATTTCCGAATTTTCACGTTCCCAGGCTTGAAGATCTTCTACACTTATTAGATAATCAGGATTCTCTGAAGCCTTGCTGGAAACATCGATCTTAACGCCCTCACCAATCAAATTTTTCAGAGGAATAAGATCTACGGTCTGTTTATTTTCGGCAAAATGGATGGGTGCATCTATATGTGTTCCTCCATGTTCTGCAGTAGAAAAGTTATTGGCAGAATAATAGAAACCGTTTTCTGTCTTGCCTTTCGCCACTTCTTCAAGCTGAAATTCTTTTGCGGTAACCCAATAAACACTTTCCCTGGAAAAAGCATGGGTAAGATCTATGATCTCGCCCTGGATTTCCTGACCGAAAGTAAAAGATGTTACCAGGAAGAGAATAAGATACTTTAGATTTTTCATCATTATGGAATTAAGACCTTTAAATTAAGTAATCAATTCCAATTTATCTCGGTATAGGAACCAATCCTTTTCGTGAATTCTTCAGGAGTTTCTACATAGATCAGTTCACCTTTGGTTTTCGCTTCAGTCCTTAATATATTACTGTACCTTTCAATTATCGCATTCATCAATTCCAGGTGTTGAGGATCTTTCAACTTTATATCTTCCGAATTCAATTTCTTTTTTAAGACCATGAGGTCATGATCATTACCAAGGTAATCTGCCAACTGATGGATCTCTGCTTCCAGAGTTTCAAAAAATTGTGGCCAGGTTTCCTGAAGTAACAGTGTTTGGTACCACAGGTATTTCACTCTTTTTCTCCATTCATGAAAATTTTCCGTCTTAGGATCCTTGTAGGACTTATTTAATCCTTTCTGCCCACGTTTATAAACCCGTTGGATACCCGGAAGAATTACTTGTATTTCGTTTGAGTTTACCGGCCATTTTACAAGATCATCCTGGGCATATTTCAATTTTTCAGGGAGGTATTCTGAAAAGAAATTCTTAGCTCTAAGCTCCTTTTCCATATGGTCACGTTCTTTATCCAGTTGGGTGATTATTGGATTGAAAAAATTCACATAGAGGTAACTGCCATACCTTTCTTCCAGGACATTCAATGTTTCTATATGAGCGGTAAGGTCCCGGAAGTCTGAAATTTCCCGTCCCAGATCCCTAAAGTAAATATTTATCTCCTTGTAATTTTCTTCTCCCATTTCGTCCCGAACCAGTCTGGCCAGAGCACGTAGTTTTTTTAACCTTTTCCTGATATCGTGGACAGCCTCGTGAATATTTAAGGTCTCAAGGGAAATAAAGCAACCTTCTAATTCTTCAGCCGCTATAACGCTAATATTTTTTGGTAAAGATAGCTCTCTATTCAATTGGTAACTCATTTTGATCTTTTCAATTAAGATACTCAATTGGACTAACAGAGAGGGTTAGAGAATTATTAAAAATTGAATTTTATAAAATATGTTTAGTGATCAAAATCCTAATAAAAAAAGCAGCCAACAGGCTGCTTTAATATTTAGTCTTTATCTGCTAGTTCCTTGGGAGAAGTATCAAAGTTCATTTCTACCTGATGCCTGGTAAGGTCCTCAAAAGTTTCACGTTTTCTAATTAGATGTGCTTTGCCTTTATACCAAAGGACTTCTGGTGGGCGAAATCTTGAATTGAAATTACTGGCCATTGAAAAGCAATAGGCCCCGGCATTACTAAAACTTAATATATCTCCTTCACGAATTTCAGAGATCCTGCGGTTATTGGCGAATGTATCGGTTTCACAAATATATCCTACAACACTATAAAACCTTGGCTTAGCACCTGGATTAGAAATATTGGTGATCTCATGATGAGAACCATAGAACATAGGTCTTATTAAATGATTGAACCCAGAATCTATTCCTGCAAAAACCGTTGATGTGGTTTGTTTGATAACATTCACCCTGGCCAGGAATTTTCCAGATTCGCTAACCAGATATTTACCTGGTTCAAAAGCAAGGGTAAGTTCCCTGCCGTACTCTTTACAAAAATTATTAAACCTCTCGGTTAGTTGTGCTCCAAGATCTTCAATATCCGTTTCTATATCTCCTTCACGATAGGGTACTTTAAAACCACTTCCAAAATCGATGAATTCAAGTTCTTTAAAGTGCCTTGCGGCTTCAAAAAGAATTTCTGAAGCATGCAGAAAAACGCCAATATCAAGAATATCGCTACCGGTATGCATATGAATTCCATTAATATGCATCCCTGTATTTTCCACGATCCTTAAAAGGTGTGGCATCTGGTGGATACTAATGCCAAATTTTGAGTCTATATGCCCAACAGAGATCTTGGAATTTCCACCTGCCATCACGTGAGGGTTAATCCGGATACATACCGGGATCTCCGGGTGACGGGTCCCAAACTGTTCGAGGATAGAAAGATTATCAATATTTATCTGGGCTCCTAATGCTACAACCTCCTCGATCTCTTCGAGAGAAACTCCATTAGGTGTATAAATGATATTAGCAGGATCTACCCCGGCCTTTATCCCTAACTCTACTTCCTGAACCGAAACTGTATCCAGTCCGCAACCTAGAGAATTCAATAATTTAAGTATAGAAATATTCGAAAGCGCCTTCACGGCATAGTGAATTCTAAGGTTGTCAACTTTAAAAGCATTGGTAAGTCGTTTATACTGAGAAATGATCTTATCAGCATCATAAACATAAACAGGGCTTCCAAATTTTTCGGCAACCGATAGTAATTCGTTTTGTGTCATCTTCTAAAAATTTAGCGCAAAAATATATTTCTTAACCTTTGCCAGATAAGGTGTATACCAAATATAACCGATTTTTATAATTTGTTATTTTCGAAATTGAAAAATTAAGTGTTGCTCATCTCTAACTGAACAGATCGTTGTTTTCTAAGAAGAACAACACCTACACCAATAAGAATGCCTATTCCAGCCATAGCGGCGCCAACATATTGTGCTGAAACTATTCCGTATCCATAGGCTATTGGTAATCCGGCAAGGTAAGCTCCACTGGCATTTCCCATATTAAAAGCACTCTGATTTAAAGAGGAGCCTAACATTTCAGATCCTTTGGCAGATTTGATTACTGCCATCTGAATTGGGGTCGCGATACAAAACGCGATCACCGGAAGAATAAAGGTCATGATCAAAACTCCGATCTTGTCATATGCCAGAAACGTATTTGATAAAAGGGCGGTAACCATTAAAATGAGTGCAATGATAACGGCATAGATAGGGCTGAACATTTCTGCCAGTTTTGCACCAAGGAAATTACCCACAACCATTCCCAGACCAGCCAGGATCATGGCATAACTAACAATATTCTCACTATGCCCAGCCACATCTGTGATCAAGGGCGCGATGTAACTATACCAGGCAAAGAATCCACCTGTACCAATTGTGGTTAGCAGAATGATCATCCATAATTCTGCTTTTTTTAGCACTTTCAGATCTTTTCTAAATCCATTGGATTTAGATTTTGGTAATTCGGGCATCCAGAATTTAATGCTCAGAACGGCCATTATTCCTACAACTCCTACCGCCAGGAAGGAAACTCCCCAGTTGAAATTCTGGCCCAGCCAGGTTCCCAGGGGAACTCCAATGACATTTGCTACCGTAAGTCCTGTAAACATAATTGCAATGGCCTGTGCGTCCTTACCCGGTTTGGCAAGTTTCCCTGCGACCACGGCTCCAATTCCGAAGAAAGCGCCGTGTGGCAATCCAGATAAGAACCTCGAGATCATCAGTAATATATAAGAATTTGAAAAGGCTGAAAGGGTATTAAATACCGTAAACCAGATCATAAGAAAAAGTAAAACCCTGTGTGCTGGCCATTTATTTCCGAAGGCCGTGAGCAAAGGTGCTCCCACCACAACTCCCAGTGCGTAGGCAGAAATAAAGTGGCCTGCCTGTGGAATCGAAATGCCTAGTGAACCTGCAACTTCTGGCAAAATACCCATTATAACGAATTCTGTCATCCCAATTCCAAAACCTCCTATCGCTAATGCTAATAATGCCTTTCTCATACTGCAAAAATTAAACAGCTAATTTACAGGAGAATAAAACTTCATGACAGGAAAAATCGAATTTTCTACGATAACCTTTTCGCTGATTCGCATAAAATTGGAAAGCCTTGAGTACTATCGGAATTACCTGAACTGATAAGCGTTAAGATGCTCAAAAAAGATTGGTACAATAGTATGTATTTGTTACTTTTGCCTTCCGTAATTAATACAGAAGAAATAGCTGATTATGAATATACACGAATATCAAGGAAAAGAGATTTTAAGCAGCTTCAGAGTTCGCATACAACGTGGGACCGTTGCAAGAAACGCCAAAGAAGCAGTAGATGCTGCAAAAGAACTAACCGAGAAAACGGGAACTGGATGGCATGTGATCAAAGCACAGGTACACGCCGGTGGACGTGGTAAAGGTGGTGGGGTGAAGCTTGCCAAAAACCTTAAAGAGGTTGAAGAGATCGCAGGTGACATCATCGGGATGAATCTTGTAACTCCTCAAACTTCTGCAGAAGGGAAAAAAGTACATCAGGTACTTGTTGCTGAAGATGTATACTATCCGGGAGATAACGAACCTGAAGAATATTATATGTCTGTATTGCTTAACCGTGCGACCGGTCGTAATATGATCATGTATTCTACTGAAGGTGGTATGGATATCGAAACAGTAGCTGAAGAAACTCCAGATCTTATATTCACTGAAGAAATTGATCCGGCTACAGGTCTTCTAGGATTCCAGGCGCGTAGAATTGCTTTCAATCTTGGACTTAATGGAAAAGCTTTTAAAGAAATGACCAAATTCGTAATGTCTCTTTATGAAGCATTCGAAAAGTCTGATTCTTCTTTATTTGAGATCAACCCGGTATTGAAAACCAGTGATGATCTTATCATGGCGGTAGATGCTAAGGTAACTTTAGATGACAATGCATTATTCCGTCACAAGGATTATGCAGAGATGCGCGATATTCGTGAAGAAAATCCAACTGAGGTTGAAGCAAGAGAAGTGGGACTTAATTACGTAGATCTTGACGGTAATGTTGGATGTATGGTAAATGGTGCTGGTCTTGCTATGGCAACTATGGACCTTATTAAGCAGGCCGGTGGAGAACCAGCTAACTTCCTTGATGTTGGAGGTACTGCCGATGCGAAAAGAGTGGAAGAAGCTTTCAGGCTGATCCTTAAGGATGATAAAGTAGAGGCGATCCTGGTAAATATCTTTGGAGGTATTGTTAGATGTGACCGTGTTGCACAGGGAATCGTTGATGCATCCAAAAATATGGGAGATGCGATGAATGTGCCAATCATTGTTCGTCTGCAGGGTACAAATGCAGATATTGCAAAAGAACTTATAGATAATAGTGGATTGAAAGTGTATAGCGCTATTCAATTCCAGGAAGCTGCAGATAAAGTACAGGAAGTACTTTCTTAAAAAGCTGATATATTGAAATTAAAAGCCCTGCGCATTGCGCAGGGCTTTTTTTTTGATCCCTGGAAGATCATCGAAAATTTGATATTATGTTCAATATCAAAATGTTAAAAATTAAAATAAACTGTAACGATTAAATTCTAGAGTCGTCTTTTAAATAGAACCACTAAGTTAATATTATGAAAAAGGTCCAGTTTTTTCTCTTCGCAATCATCCTTGTTGCCATCGCAGCAAAAGTTAACACAACTCCTGAAGTGAGGATTGATTATGCCGCTCTTTCAACAGATACTAAATTGGAGCATGTGGAACAGTTCTTTAAATATAAAGTGAATAATTTTCCACAGGAAAATTCATACCGGGTTAAAAGCTGTATGATCCAGACTGCAGTTTGCTGTCATACTTAATAGGGGGACATTCATCAATCAAAAAACCTAAACTGAATCATATCGTCCATCAATGAAGGGAAATCAGAATTCAATAAAATTAAAATTGGAATATTTTAAAACAATCTGATAATTAATAGATTACATTGAATAAATTTTGTTAAATTTAAATTGATAATCAGTCACTTTGATATAGTTTATCAAAATATTCCAAGTCATCTCCTAAACGTCATTTGCGTTGAAATACTGTTAAATTTGAATTAGCCAAAATAGAATTTTACATAATCAACCTTCGCAAAAGTATTAAGGAGATGGCTTTTTTATTTCTGAGGATACCATTCCAAAAACTCAACTTCTATATTTGAATTTCCTTTATTAACTAATTCCTTGAATTTATCAATATCAGAATACCCATCCTTTCCACGATAATGATATGGAATTACTTTCTTAGGCTGAAAAGCAAGTACACCATCTGCGGCCTGGTCTACCGGCATGGTGTAAGGTAAGTTCATAGAAACAAGAGCTACATCTATATCTTTTAGATCTCTCATTTCAGGAATATCTTCAGTATCGCCAGAAATATAAAGGCGTTCCCCATCCTTTTCTAGTACATAACCATTTCCCCGGCCTTTCACATGCATGGCATCTTTTGTTTGAGGAAGATTATACATTGGAATCGCTTTTATGCTAAAACCGTTATGCTCTAAAATCTCACCATTGTTCATAACAATAAGATTAGACTGCAGGTCTTCAGGTAATTTTTCCTGAACCGATTTCGGAACTATGATCTTCGTATCTCCTAGTTCCAAAGCCATGATCGTTTCAGCGTTCATGTGATCTCCATGGATATCTGTGATAAGGATAAAGTCTGGCTCAGGCATTCCTTCGAATGCTTCAGCACCTCCTACTGGATCTGTATAGAAAACAGCGTCCCCCCAATTAAAAACCGCTGTGGCGTGGGAAATAGGGGTGATCTCAATATTAGAAGAATCTGCCTGCATTTCTGATCGTGCATCGTTTTGTGCAATATCTGTGCTGACTTCTTCCTCTTGAGATTTAGTTTCATTTTTACATGATGTTAGAATAATTCCAACAGCAATTAGGGTAACTATTTTTCTCATAATTCGCTTTTTCCTAAATGTAAAAAAGGTTGAAACGAGTATTCGCCTAATTAATAAAGTTTTATGATAGGTTTAGTTCCATTTTAATATCACCCCTGGAATAAGGATTGTTCTTCTCAATTGGAATTTCATTAAATCCATACTTTTTATAAAGATGTATGGCATTTTCAAGTTTTCTGTTGGAGTAAATAATTAGTTTATTCCATTCTTTCTCCCTGGCAAAATTCAGGGTATATTTCATTAATTCCTGACCTATTTTCTTTCCCCGATATTCCGGTTTAACAGCCATTTTCGTGAGTTCGAAAATTTTGTTTTCAATCTTCATAAGTGCTACACAGCCAATGACCTTGTCATTATCTTTAATGAAAAAGATATTCCCACCCGGTTCTATAATATATTTTTCAGGATCACCAAGGACGTCTTCATCATGTGGCTCAACCCAGAAGAATTCTTCCAGCCAGTAAACATTCATTTCTTTAAACTCCTTTGAATATTCAGGTTTCCAGGATACTATCTGCATTTATTTAAAATTTTAATGGTAAAATTAATTATTAAATGCTGATTGTAGTGTTCTGGAGGCTTATTCTATTTCCATTATATTTATATTTCAGTTAAATCGACCATCATGAAAATTGACATTCCTTATAAATTAAGTTACCTGCTTATTATTCTGTTTTTTCTTTCCTGCAAAATCGGTCCGGATCCTGAACAGGAAATTGAAAAACTGGAGGAGAAGATCGAAATTCTTCCACCGGTAGACCTATACGGTGATTTGTTTTATGATGTGCAGAAGGGTGAGATCTTTGAGGATAGTAAAACCTTTGTAGATGCAATTCCACAGTATAATGTAGGCCTTATCAGGCAACGTTATAACATGCTTGATGATACAACGAATACGGCAATCTCCGAATTTGTGGAACAACATTTTGAAGTTCCTGGAGATCAACTTGCTTTTGAAGCCGATTCATCTTCAATCAATCAGCATATCACCAAACTTTGGGCTTCGTTAAAGCGTAAAAAAGATGATAGTATTTCGGGTACATTAATTCCGCTTCCCAATCCATACATAGTTCCCGGAGGAAGATTTCGGGAGATCTATTATTGGGATAGTTATTTCACGATGCTCGGTCTTTTAGAAGATGGCGAAGTAGAAACTATCGAAAATATGGTAGATAACTTTGCCTATCTCATAGATGAATATGGTTTTATTCCCAACGGCAATCGTACCTATTATCTAGGAAGATCACAACCGCCATTTTTTGCCATGATGGTAAAAATTCTGGCGGAGGCAAAAGGGGAGAAGGTTCTTAAGACATATTTGCCAGAGTTGGAAAAGGAGTATAATTTCTGGATGAATGGAATTCAAAAACTTGACCAGGAAAACGCCGTCCGTAGAGTGGTGAAAATGCAGGATGGAGAAGTGCTCAACCGTTATTGGGATGATAATGATACACCCAGACCTGAAAGTTACAGGGAAGATATTGAGACTGCTAAAATTACGGTTTCTAAAAATCCGGAGCTTTCCAAAGAAGAGATCTACAGAAATTTACGTGCGGGAGCAGAATCTGGATGGGATTTTTCAAGCAGATGGCTGAATAGAAATGCAGAGGGAGAATTTGATCTTTCCACCATACATACCACAGATATTATTCCTGTAGATCTAAATTCATTACTCTATAACCTGGAAATGACCATTGCTGAAACTTATGAAATTAACGACGATAAAGAGGCTTCTGAAGAGTATAGACTTAAAGCTGAGAATAGAAAAAAAGCGATACTCAAATATTGCTGGAGCGAAACTGAAGGTTTTTTTATGGATTATAACTTTAAAAGAAATGAGCAAACCGGGCGATTATCCCTTGCCGGTGTCTATCCATTATTTTTTGAAATAGCTACAGACCCTCAGGCTAATGAGGTTAGAAAGAAAATTAATGAAGTCTTTTTGAAGCCAGGTGGAGTGGTAACTTCCCCTTATAATACCGGGGAACAATGGGATGCACCCAATGGTTGGGCTCCTTTGCAGTGGTTAACTATTAAAGGTCTCGAGAATTATGGTTTTACCGAATTGGCAGGAGAAATTAGTTCAAGATGGCTGGATCTAAATCGCAAGGTTTACCAGGACACCTATAAAATGCTTGAAAAATATAATGTTGAAGATCTTTCTAAAAAAAGTGGAGGAGGAGAATATCCTACACAGGATGGATTTGGATGGACGAATGGTGTTTATCAAAAACTATCTTCAGAAAATTAATTTATGGAAACCATAGCATTGTATATTGAATATATCGCTAGAATAATTGAAGTTGCAGGAGTTCTAACAATTCTAATAGGGACTATTCTTTCTGTTGGGAAATTTATCTTTTCGAGGCAAAATGGAAATAAAAGGTCTTATAAGCTATTGCGACAGGAATTAGGAAAGGGTATCTTATTAGGCCTTGAGATCTTGGTGGCCGCAGATATTATCGCAACTGTAGTCACCGAACCTACAATGGATAAAGTCTTAACCCTGGGGGTTATAGTAATAATAAGAACATTTCTAAGCCTGTCTATAGAATTAGAAATTGAAGGCAGATTCCCCTGGCAGCGAAAATCTTCTGAAAACAGGCTTGATCAGAATTCATAATCATTAACGTATAAAATCTGATATAAAATATGAAAGCGCTTTTCCTACCTGTGCGGCATTGTCTTCATCTGGAGCTGCTTCACATAAATGGAAATAGCAGCAGTTCTCATCTTTTGAAACCAGCCTTATAAAATTTCTCACCTGGTCTACACTAAAACCTGATGGGGATTTCGCACTACTGGGAAAATCTGCAAGAGCATCGCAATCCAGTTCAAAACCAAAAGGAGAATTATTAATTCCTTGAAGCATTTGCTGGAAATCACCAGAGTTATTTCCCGGTTCTTCCGAAAGATCTTCCAGTAATTTGAAATTCATGTTTGGAGATGCCTCCATCCCTTTGAAAATATATTCAGGAGTATAATTTTTATGTAACCCAAAAACGGAATATTTGTTCAAATACTGACCTTCGATGGCGTAGCTGAAACCATTTCCACTGTGCCTATGTTCCAGCTGTCTAAGGTCTGTATGCGCGTCGATATTCAAAACATTCAGAGGCTTTTTTAAGGCTTTTGCAGCACCTTTGATGTTCCCATAGGCGTTATTATGTCCACCTCCTATGATAATTGGAGTCTTTCCTGTGGCAACAATCTTTTCAATAATTTCAGAAACCAGCTGATCTGTTTGTTTTACGAGGTCTCCAAGCTTTGCGTGATAATTGGGATCTGACTCATCTATAAAAGAAGCCTTTTTCATAAGCTCGGTACAATCCACCTCTCCCAGAAGAATTAAATTTTCGGGATCATTGAATCTGTTTACCTGAATATTAACCAGTGAGCTTAGAGCCGTTTTCCATGCTCTCGAAGTTCCCGGTTTGCCAAAATTTGCTCGAACGCCAATATCTTCAGGAATTCCTAATAGAACGTATTTCGCTTTGTGAGTTTCTAATTCTTCGAGATTAGCAACAAATTGTAGTTTTTCTCCAAATTTTTCCTCTCCTTTTCTTTTGGAAATTAGCTTATCAATGTGCGAGCTTTTATAGAATTTTAATCCAGTCATTTTAGATCATATTACCATTGATGTACACAGATTCTATAGAGTTGGATCCAAAAGCATAAGGCAGGAAAGTATAAGAGGGGATTTCTTTAGTAATGATGAAATTAGCCTTTTTTCCTTTGGTAATACTCCCGTGTGTTTCGCTTAACTCCATGGCGTAAGCACCATTAATGGTTGCAGCATTAATTGCCTCTTCAGGCGTCATTTTCATCTTGATACATGCCAGGCTTACCACCAAATTCATATTTCCGCTTGGGGTACTACCCGGATTAAAATCTGTAGCCAGCGCCAGGGGCAGATCGGCATCCAGAATTCTTCTGGCCGGAGTATAAGGGATACTCAAGAACAGGGAGCAGGAGGGAAGAGCCACCGGCATGGTGTTGGAGCCTTTCAAAACTTCTATATCCTCATCATTCATTACCTCTAAATGGTCTACACTCAGTGCATTGTGATCAACTCCCGCTTTCACACCACCAATCGCGTTGAACTGGTTCACATGGATCTTTGGTTTTAATCCGAATTTTTCGGCAGCACTCAATAGTCTATGGGTGTCTTCCAAAGTAAAATATCCTTTCTCACAAAAAATATCGATGTATTCTGCCAGCTTCTGTTCAGTTACCTTGGGCAGGATCTCATTAATTACAAGATCCATATAGGCATCCGGATCATTTTTATAATCTTTCGGAATCGCATGCGCTCCTAAAAAAGTGGATTTTACGGGCAGATCATAATTCTCTTTTAGTTTTTTGATCACCCTGAGCATTTTAAGTTCTGCTTCTTCGGTAAGACCATAACCAGATTTTATTTCAACTGCTCCGGTCCCTAGTTTCATGACTTCTTCGAGACGTTTTGCCGACTGCTCATAAACTTCATCTTCGGGAGTTTCCTGAAGTGTTTTTGCGCTGTTAAGAATTCCACCTCCGCGATTGGCGATCTCTTCATAGCTTAAGCCGTTGATACGATCTGCAAATTCCAGTTCACGGTTTCCAGCATAAACTATATGCGTATGTGAATCGCACCAGGTAGGCATTACTATCTTTCCGCTAACATCTATTTTTTCATCTGCTTTTATCTCAGGAATACTTTCCATCGAACCATAATCGGCTATTTCGTCATTTTCTATATATAGCCATGCGTTTTTTATGGTTGGAAGTTCCTTCATTTCGCTTCCGGAGACTTTAAGGATATTTTGTTCCCTAACCTGAAGTAATTCCTTGATATTGGTTAGAAGTAAGCTCATATATTTTTGGATTGATCGTTCAACAAATGCTAAAAAACAAAGATATAAACTCAGATCAGAATAAGGTGATCGCTGCGATATCTTTGAATAAGGAAAGCCACGTATTTATTTAAAGAATACGTGGCTTTTAATAATAGTTCCTGAGAAAATCTGATTAAATATCAGATGCTGAACCTGTTTCAGGATTTACTTACAGCGTATATTCAGCTAATATTTTCTGAACTTCATAAATATCTACTTTCTTATTAAAACGCTTGGAAATAGATGGAGTTTGCTCTCCAGAGATCCAGATCTTCAATTCTGCATCCAGATCAAAACTTCCGGCCGTTTCAACACTAAACCGCGTTATACTTTTATATAGAACCGAAAAATATTCGATCTTGCTTCCGGTAATGCCTTGAACATCCACAAGGATAAGGCGTTTATTGGTAAAAATAAAAGTATCGCGAATGATCTTGAATCCGGCTTCGATCTCTTCAGAAGGAATGAGTAGTTTTCCATATTTCTCCTGAAGCTTTTCTTTCTCTATAGCTCCGGCGTTTCCTAAAAGGGATGAAAGTATACTCATATTACTTCTTTAATGATTTCATATCGATCACAAACCTGTATTTCACATCAGAATTAACAACTCTTTCGTAGGCATCATTAATGTTCTGTATATCGATCATTTCAATATCTGAAACTATATCATGTTCCCCACAGAAATCAAGCATTTCCTGAGTTTCTTTAATTCCACCTATCAATGAACCGGCAAGTCTTTTTCTGCCCATGATCAATCCTCCTCCGTGAATATCAACTTCATCAATGGCTCCTACCAGGGTCATGGTAGCATCACGTTTTAATAATCCTACATAAGGGTTTGTATCGTGTCCAACCGGAACTGTATTCAGTATAAAATCGAAAGTTCCCTGGTGCTTCTTCATCTCATCTTCGTCCTTGGAGATCAGAACTTCATCTGCACCTAATCTTTTAGCATCTTCTGCTTTTCCTGGCGAAGTGGTGATCATTACCGTGTGGGCTCCAAGCGCACTTGCAAATTTCACTCCCATATGTCCTAAACCACCAAGACCTACAACACCTACTTTATCTCCTTCTTTTACATTCCACTGTCTTAGAGGAGACCAGGTAGTAATTCCCGCGCAAAGTAAAGGCGCCACTGCTTTGGTATCGAGATTTTCAGGAACTTTAAGTACAAACTTTTCCTTGACCACGATCATTTCAGAATACCCCCCAAAAGTATGACCTCCAAGATGTTTATCCTTACCGTTATAGGTAGCCGTCATTCCATTTTCACAATATTGCTCAAGATCATCCTTACATGACTGGCACTCCTGGCAGGAATCTACCATACACCCCACACCTACAAGATCTCCAACCTTATAGTTTTTCACATCCTTACCAACTTCAGTAACATGGCCAATGATCTCGTGACCTGGTACAACAGGATATTTGCTATTTCCCCAGTCATTTCTAACCTGGTGAATATCACTATGGCAAACTCCACAGTAATCTATTTCGATCTTTACATCATCTGCTAATATTTCTCTTCTTTCTATATCAAATGGTTCCAGATCGGCATCGTTAGATTTCGCCGCATATGCATTTACATTCTTCATTTCGTCAATTTTTTATTTAGATCGAAAGTTACTCAAATTTGAAAGCAACACCTGAGGCGAAGGCTAAGGTTTAACTTTAATTAACTTCTGTCTTATTTCTATTTTCGGAAGGATATTTCAAAAATGACTTTAGCAGAATTCTTAGTACATTAGGGCTCAATTTTTTTAAAGATAATCTATGAATAATTCTAAAGGTATCAACACCATTTGCACACATGTAGGAGAATTGGAAGACAAAGAATTTAAGGGCGCGGTGTCGCCTTTATATATGTCTACCTCTTATGCTTTTGAAGATGTTGAGACCAAACGATATCCAAGATATTTTAATACTCCAAACCAGGTGGCACTGGCCAAGAAAATGGCAGCGCTGGAAAATGGAGAAGCATCCCTGATCTTTGGAAGCGGAATGGCAGCGGTAAGTACTTCTTTAATGGCTTTCCTCAGCTCAGGAGATCATGTGGTGTTTCAGGATTCACTTTACGGTGGAACCAGTAACCTGGCAACAGAAGAGTTTGATAAATTCGGTATTGAATACAGTTTTGCTAAAGATTCCAAAGCAGATTCCCTTAAAGCTGAAATTAAGGAAAATACAAAGGTGATTTATATTGAAACGCCTTCTAACCCATTATTAAAACTTACCGATATGGAAGCGGTGGCCAAGTTGGCCAAAGAGCATAACCTGGTTAGTATGATAGACAATACCTTTGCATCACCTGTAAATCAGAACCCTATAGATTTTGGCATCGATGTAGTGATACATTCGGCTACCAAATATATGGGTGGGCATAGCGATATTCTTGCCGGAACTGTAATTTCTTCAGAGGAGAATATTGAAAGGATCTTTCATATGGCTAAGAATTTTGGCGGAAGCCTTAGTGATTATACCGTTTGGCTTCTGGAACGTAGTATTAAAACCATGGGGATAAGAGTTAAAGCTCAGAATGAGAATGCCCAGAAACTCGCGGAGTTTTTAGATTCAAGACCAGAGGTTGCTAATGTGTATTATCCGGGATTAAAAGAGCATCCAGATCACGAACTTGCTAAAAAGCAGATGAAAGGTTTTGGTGGAATGTTATCTTTTGAACTGAATGACGACCTAGATGTTCAGAAATTCATGAAGACGCTGGAATTAATTAAACCATCTATGAGCCTTGCGGGTGTTGAGAGCACTATTTTACTACCATCAAAGACCTCTCATGGGTTATTGAGTGAAGAGGGTAGAGCGAAGCAGGGTATAAAAGATAATCTTTTGAGGTTTTCTGTTGGAATCGAAGAAGTTGAAGATCTTTTAGAGGATCTTAAACAGGCCATGGAAAAGAGCAATTAAGAATAAGATCCTGGATCTTACCGAATAAAAACAAATAAATAGTAAAAAATGAAATTAGATATACTGGCAGTGGGATCTCATCCCGATGATGTTGAACTAAGCTGCTCAGGAACCATTGCAAAAGAAGTGGATCGCGGTAAAAAAGTTGGAATCCTGGATTTAACCAGGGGAGAGTTAGGGACTAGAGGTACCGCCGAGATCAGAGATAAGGAAGCAAAAGCAGCCGCAGAGATCTTAGGAGTGGTAATGCGCCATAATCTTGAATTTAGTGATGGCTTTTTTGAAAATAATACGGCTCATAAAATGGATATCATTAAGATCCTGAGGAAATACAAACCTGAGATCGTTTTGTGTAACGCTGTTGAAGATAGGCATATAGATCACGGGAGAGGAGCAAAATTGGTTAGCGAAGCTTGCTTTCTAAGCGGATTAAGGAAGATAGAAACAGTTATGGACGGCGAGAAACAATCTTCCTGGAGGCCAAAGCACGTTTTTCATTATATCCAGTGGAAGAACTTAAAACCAGACTTTGTTGTGGATATTTCAGGTTATCTTGATAAAAAAGTTGAATCGGTTAAAGCATATCGTTCGCAGTTCTTCGATGAGAATAGCAACGAGCCGGAAACACCAATTTCCAGCAGTAACTTTCTGGATAGCATCACTTACCGTGCTCAGGATATGGGCAGGCTTATAAATACAGAGCATGCTGAAGGCTTCAATGTGGAAAGACATGTAGCGGTAGATTCAATATTTGATCTCATTTAATTGGAATTTTTTCTTTGCGAAATAGTTGAAATAACTTACATTTGCATCCGCTAATCAAATGGTGGTTGTAGCTCAGCTGGTTAGAGCGCCGGATTGTGGTTCCGGAGGTCGCCGGTTCGAAACCGGTCTTCCACCCAAAAGCAGAAGCCTCTCTGAAAAGAGAGGCTTTTTTTGTGGAATAAATTCAAATTTCCTCCTTCGAAATCCTATTTTTACCAAAATCATTTTTCAGCTATGAATTCCAGAGAAGACCAGCTAAAAGCATTTGACAGATTACTTACCATAATGGACGAACTGCGTGAACAATGTCCCTGGGATCGCAAGCAGACCATGGAATCCTTAAGGCATCTCACGATAGAAGAAACGTATGAATTGGGAGATGCTATTCTGGATAAGGATATGCAGGAGATCAAAAAGGAACTTGGCGATGTGCTTTTACATCTTGTATTCTACGCGAAAATAGGAAGCGAAACCAATGATTTTGATATTGCCGATGTGGCAAATAGTATCTGCGATAAGTTAATTGATAGGCATCCTCATATTTACGGTGATGTTGAGGTTGCCGATGAAGAAGAGGTAAAAAGGAACTGGGAGAACCTTAAACTTAAGGAAGGAAAGGAAAGTGTTCTCGAGGGAGTGCCCAGGTCTTTGCCTGCGATCGTGAAAGCCAACAGGATACAGGATAAAGTGGCCGGAGTCGGTTTCGATTGGGAAGAGCCACAACAGGTATTTGAGAAACTCAAAGAAGAACTCGAAGAATTACAGCACGAAGTAAGCGTTGATAATAAGGATGAAATAGAAGCCGAATTTGGCGATGTTCTGTTCTCCATGGTCAATTATGCCAGGTTCCTTAAAGTAAACCCTGAGAACGCCCTGGAACGAACCAATAAGAAGTTTATAAAGCGCTTCCAATACCTGGAAGGAAAAGCAAAAGAGAAAAATAAAGCTTTAAAGGATATGACCCTTGCTGAAATGGATGTTTTCTGGAACGAGGCCAAGAAGCAATGATCAGGCTTTAAAGACTATAAACTTTTCAAAAATTTCAATTTCAGAAAAATCCAGGTTCTTCTGAATCCATTCGAGGGTTTCTCGGTTATAAAAAATAACATGTGTCTGGTCATTCTTATAATGCCAGTCGCTAAACTTTATGGCATTGTTCCATATCTCTGTTTTGCAGTATAATTTGCCCTTTTCCTTTAATAAGGATTTTAGTAATTGGAATTCCTTTAATGGATCCTGGAAATGCTCCATCACTTCACAACAGATGATGAAATCATATTTTTTCTTCAGAGCCGCTTTATCAGGTTGGAAATAGGGATCATAAAGATTTACTTCGTATCCCGATTTTTTTAATTCAGAAGCGATCACAGGGCCTGTCCCGCAACCAAAATCAAGACCTATAGAATATTTTGAATGGTTAGATCTTATTTCCTCAATAATAGGACTAACAAAAGCAATATAGCCGGGATCGTTCACATCGTTATTATGGAGGCTATATCTAAACTTTTCTTCCTGTGGGGTAAGGTAATTTTCAGGAGAAAGTAAAATTGCCTTGCAACCTATACACTGCAAATATTCCCGGTCATTTATGGTTTCAAAATTTCGGGTATTGCAATTGCATAAACTGCAAGGCATTTTCATGATCTTAATAAAGAGACTTGATCTTTCTCAGTTTTTCTTTCCAAACTTCAAGATCTGCCTTATGGTTTTCTATATTCTTATGAACTTCCTGTACTAATGGATTATCATCGTCTACATTAGAAAAGAATTGCAGGTTATTTTCCAGCTGTCTAATTTCAGCCTTTGTTTCCTCTATTTTCTTGGTAAGGAAATAATGCTCATTCCTTATTTTCTTGTCATCATCTGCATCATCCAGAGCCTGCACCTTATTTTCATATTTCATCATCTCTGCCTTGGTGTTGTCAATATCCATTTTCTTGAATAATTGATCCAGGGCTTTATTAAACTTCCCTTCAATAAATCTTTTGTTATAAGGCACTTTTCCAACATCTTTCCAGGCGTTGATCTGTTCCTTGATCTTAGGCAGATCTTCTTTCTTGTTTCCTGAAAGTTCGATGGCTTTTACCTGGTCCAGGATCTCTTTCTTCTTTTCAAAAGCTTCGATCTCTTCTTTATTATCCTCATTCTTCTGCGCATGCATGCGATCAAAATAATGATTACATGCTTTTTTAAACTGCTTCCAGACCTTATCGCTGTCCTTTCTAGGAACATGACCAATCTTTTTCCAATCGGCCTGTATCTTCTTCATTAAAGGAGTGACCGTTTTAAAGTCGTCACTGTCCTTGTTATCTTCTGCAATCTGGATAAGTTCCTTTTTCTTCTCCAGATTATCGTATTGCTGTTTTTTCAGGTTCTTATAGAATGCATTCTTCTTTCTGTTGAACTTTCTAACATTTTCCTTGAAAGCATTCCAGGTATCCTGATTTTTACTGCGTGGAACTTTCCCGGCATTGAAGAATTCTTCCCTTAAAGCTTCTATCTCCTTGATCTTCTGCTGCCATTTATTATGACTGTCAAAATCCTGATCGGCTATTTCCTTGATCTTTTCAATGATCTCCTGCTTGCGCTCCCAGTTCTTTTCGTTCTGCTCATCAAGCTGATTAAAATATTCCTGCCTCTTATCATGAATCTTCTTGGTAGCATTACTGAATCTTTCCCAGATATCTTCACGATATTCCTTGGCTACAGGTCCCAGTTCTTCTTTCCACATTTTGTGGAGCATCTGCAATTCTCGGAAAGCACGATTCGTGTTTTCTTCCTGTACCAGCTCCTCAGCACGATCTATCACTTTTAATTTCTGTTCCAGGTTATGTTTAAAGTCCATATCCCTGAACTCCCTGTTTAGGTGAAGGAAATCATAGAAATTCTCTACGTGGTGGTGATAGGTGTTCCAGACATTATTGTATTTGTCACGTGGAATAGGTCCTGCTGTACGCCATTTTTCCTGTATCTCCTTAAAGTGGTTATACGTAGTATTAATATTTTCTTCTACATCCAGTAGGCCTTTAAGCTCCTCGATCAATTCCAGCCTTTTATGCAGGTTTTCGTTGAGGTCTTTTTTGAGCCTTTTATAGTAATTATTTCTTTGTTCTTTATAATCGAAATAAAGGGAACTAAATCTCTTTTTAAGCGGAGTAGAGTAGTGGAAGTCTATAATATTCCCGCCGTCGGCAAGAAAGTCCTCTTTCTTTTCTTCCAGTTCTTCATCGAATTTCGCATTGAATTCAGCACGAATTTCAGCGACATGTTCCCTTATGGCCTGGATCTTCTCATTCTTCAATAATCTTTCCAGTTCATCGGCAAGAGCTTCCTTGCTCATGGAATGATAATCCTTCTTTTCTATGTCGTGCCTTTCGCCTGCACTTTCATCTTCACTATCTTCAGCTACGGCGCTTTCCATATCCTCTTCATGGCTGGTGGCAGAAGATTTTTTGTTCTCCCCAACTACGGCATCGCCAATATCGCTGTCAAGATCGTCTTCATCATCGTCTTCGTCTTCGGCCTTTTTTCTTCTGCTAGCAGATTCAGAAACCATAGCGTCTTCATGATCTGTAGAATCTGAAATTTTCCTTTCTTTTTTCTCTGAATCTTCAGTTTTTTTCGCCACTTCCGGTTCCTTAAAAAATGGATTTTCAGGTTCCAGGTTTTCTTCAATTTCAGTATAAGGATCTTCATCGGGATTTTCCTTTTCCCGGGCTAATTGATCTGAAGTCGCTTTTCCTGAAGCAGATTCATCCAGCATGGCGTCTTCATGATCTGTAGAATCAGATTCCTGGCTGGTTGTAGATGCTTTTATATTTTCTGAAGTATTTTCTTTAGTATCTTTTTCCTGGGCACCAACAGACTCTTCCTGCGCATCCTCCTTACTCACTTTCTTAGACTTTTCTTCCATTTGGTTAGCGTCTTCAGGCTTATTTACGTTATCAGAGGAAAGCTCTTTTTTCTTGTTTTCATTCTCTTGCTGTGACATATCTTTCAATGTTAGGGTTCCTCAAAATCATTTATTGCTGAAAGATAACAACTCCCCTAAAATTGGGCAAGGGATTGGTTTTATTTATATGAAGCTAAAGCAGTATTTATTGAGGCTTATCAGGAATTCCAGATGTTCCAGGCTTTTTCCGCCTGAAGTTTTAACATCTCTAATCCGTTCAGTGTCAGTGCTCCTTTTTCTGATGAAAGTTTCATTAATCTTGTTTCAGAAGGATTGTAGATAAGGTCGAAAACCAGGTGTTGCTTAGAAATGAATTGAAATGGCAGGTCTGGACAGGCCTCTACCTTTGGGTGAGTGCCTAAAGGAGTACAATTAATGATGAGGGTGTAAGAATCTAAAATGTCTTTATCCAGGTCTGAATATGAGAATTGCTCCTTTTCAGGTTTTCTTGAAACGAATTTATAATTGATGTCAAGTAGCTCAAGGGCATAGGCAATAGCTTTTGAAGCTCCGCCTGTTCCAAGTATTAGAGCGTTTGTATGCTGAGGTTTTAGATGAGGTTTGAGTGCATTTAAGAATCCCCAGTAATCTGTGTTATATCCGGTGATCGTACCATCATGTTCAAATTTGATGGTGTTGACCGCCTGAATTTTATTTGAATGAGGATCAAGTTTATCCAAATATGGAATTATCGCTTCCTTATAGGGTATGGTAACATTAAGGCCGGTGATCTCATTATTTTCGAGAATGCCGAGAAACTCTTCAATAGACGCAATATCAAAATTAACATATTGATCCTTCAGATTTTCCTTGCTGAATTTTTCAGAAAAGTATTTTCTGGAGAATGAATAATCTATATTTTTTCCAATAAGGCCAAAGGTTCTCATTTTCTGGAATTTCGGTTTTCGTACCATGCCAGTCCTAAAACTATAAAGATTCCGATAACAATAAAGAATATTGCCAGCCAGGTTTCTGAAAGGTCTATTTGTGGCAGATAGCGGTCATAGTTGTCGATTATTTTATTGCCTTCTCTGTCTATTAGAGGCTCACCGTTCTCATTCAGTTTAAAGATCTTTTCTTTCCAAGGCCATACCACGCCCAGGGAACCGGTAATAAAACCAATAATTACGGCAAAGGTTTCCTTCTTTCTTTTTTTCAGAACATAACCAAGTAGATGGGAAAGAGAGACCAGTCCTGCTAAAGATCCTGCGGCAAATACCAGTAATACCTGCAGCATTCTTAATCTTTCCGAATTATCGATAAAACTGAAGTCTAGGAGAATTACTTCAGCAATAGTGTCATAAAGGGCATTGACCGAGTCTACCAGCAACAAAACATAATTACCGAGGAGGATCAAAATAAAGCTACCCGAGAGGCCTGGAAGCGTCATTCCGGAAACACTTATCATTCCGCAGACGAATACAAACCAGAGATTATCATTTTCCCGCGCAGGTTCAAGAAAACTTATACCAATCCCACCTATGATCCCGAGAATTGCAAAAATGACCGAATTACGGTCCCATTCACCAAAATCTTTACTAATGTAATAGATAGAGCCAATGATCATTCCGAAGAAAGAAGCCCAAACATATAGTTCATAATGAACAATAAGGTAATCCAGGATCTTGGAAACACTAAAATAGCTAATGAGCATTCCCAGGATCAATAGTCCTAGAAATTTACCATTTACATATCTGTAAAGGCTGTTGAATCTGCCTGAAATTAAAAGTTTGAAGGCTTTAAGATTTATCTTCTGTAGAGAATAGATAAACTCCTCGTAAAAGCCAGCAACGAACGCCACCACACCACCAGAAACACCGGGAACTTTATTCGCGGCACCCATGGCAAGACCCTTAAGCACAAGAAGGATCTTATCGGTAATCGTTCTAGTTTGTTGCATCTGGAATTTCGGGATTTTTATTGGCAACCACTTCAAGGATAACGATCAATAGAAATCCTGCCAGCATCAATAAGACAGACCATAGCGTTTGAGGATCTCCGTCATAGTTCCATGGTAGAACAGAAGCGTCACGTAGTACTACTTCCTTATCACCATATATCGCGGTTTCCAGCACTTCTTTCCATGGCCATATTTTGTTAAGGGATCCGGCAATAAACCCGGTAAGTACTGCCAGTGTGATACTGCTATAATGCACAAAAAGCCATTTTAAGACTTTAGAAAAGGTTAGCAGGCCAAATATGGCTCCAAGCCCAACAATTCCAAGGGTCTTAACATCAAAATCGTGCGCAGCTTCAGTCACTGATTTATAAGCGCCCAGAAGCACCAGAATAAAAGCACCGGAAATTCCAGGCAAGATCATTGCGCAAACTGCAACGGCACCTGCAAAAAACAGGAACAGGTAACTGGAGTTGGGTGAAAGAGGAGGGAGGCTTACAATATAAAAAGCTATGGCAGCTCCTATGAGCAGCGCCAGGATTACTGTATAATTCCATTTTGGGATCTGCTTGGCCACAAACCAGATACTGGCAACTACAAGTCCAAAAAAGAAGGACCAGATAAGTATAGGATGGTTTTCCAATAAATAATTGGCCAGTCGCATCACGGTAAAGATACTGATAAGGATACCGGTGAAAAGGGCTATAATGAAATTACCATTCAGTTTTTTCCACATGGCCCTGAAACCATCTTCTTTCCAGATTACAAACAAGGCAGGATTTACCCCGCTAATAGTAGATATTAATTCTTCATAGATACCTGAGATAAAAGCGATCGTTCCTCCAGAGACTCCCGGCACCACATCTGCAGCACCCATAGCCATTCCTTTAAAAGTGACCTTCAGGTAATCCAAAAAACTTCGTTGCATCTTCTTTTTTTATGAATTCGCCCAAAGGTAGCAAAATTACTAAGAGAGCTTTACGAAGGAATTTATAATTTGTTTTACGCTTTTACGCTCAAAAATATTAGGGAATAACTCTTCGATTATGATATAGTATTCTGAATCTATCTTAAGAGCATTATTCAAATGAAAATAGCCTTTTTCGCCTTTATTAGTGCAAAAGAAAAGACCAGCCAGACGATACTCAATTTCGGCGGTATTTGGATAGAATTCCAAGGCCTGTAGCATACTGCTAATGGCAGTTTCGTATTCGCCCAGACCTATTAAAATATCACATCTTCTGATCCAGGTTTCAAGTTCATAGTTACCTAGTTCCAGGCTTTTCTTATAACCCTGTTCAGCTTCTTCATAGAAATTAAGCCTTCTGTTGATTTTAGCGTAGCGCTTCCAGTAAAGGACATTTTCTTCATCAATATTTATTGCCTTATTGATATAATATAATGCCTTCTGGAAATTCAGTTTCTTGATATAGAAATCTGTGATCGCGATCCAGCCTTTATCCAGCAATGGATCTTCATGAACTGTTTGCTTATAATTTTTTAGAGCAAAATCATCACAACCCAGTTTTTCAAAACACTTACCTATTCTCAGGTAGGCGAAGGAGGTAGGATCATCAAGTTCCAGGGTGATATTATAATTTTCTATGGCTTCATTATAACGCTTTAATTTTTCGAGCACTTTTCCTTTTTCAAGGTAAGCACCTACGAATCTATCGTCACTGATGATAGCAAAATCAAAAGCGGCCAAAGCCTTATTGTATTCTTTAAGGTCAAAATATTGCTTACCAACCTGGTGCCAGGCCACTTCGCAATATGGATTTTTGTTCAGGTACAGGTTCAGATAATCAATTGCCTCGGTTTTCTGTTCTAGAAAATCGAAACAATACATGATGTTGTAAAGAGCAGAGTAATCTTCTTCATCTGCTTCCAGACATTTCATAAAGCTGTACTTGGCATTTTCAAAATCTTCAAGGAATAGGTATTCCATTCCGATAAGTGAAAATATTTCAGCATCTTCCAGAGTTATTTCAAGGGCAGACTGCAGCATTTTTATCGCTTCAGTGTGCATATCCCTTTTTGAATATATCTGTGCTTTTTGAATGTAGATCTCCTCATTAGAAGTTTCAAGCTCCTTGAGTTCGTTCAGAATCCCGTCGGCAAGATCAAGTTTATCTTCAAAAACCAGGATCTCTACTTTATACAATCTCAGGTTCACTGAAGCCGGATGTTGGGCAAGACCCATCTTCACCGCCTTTTTGGCAAGAGAGATCTTACCGTTCTCCAGGTAGTGATTGATAATATTTTCAAACTCATTTGAGTCAAAGAATAAAACATCGTTAGTCTTAAGCATTGATTCGAAGCGAGCAAGTGAGAAATTATCTTCTTCGTTATGGCTTAATTGCATAAGAGAGTGATTAAGGGATTTCTACTGTACTAAAGTTAAAAATGATTAAAAGCGATTCGGGATTTACAGTTTATTGTTGTTAACAAAATAATTAACAGTCCTTTTCATTCTTTTCAATCTCATTGAGTATGTCAACAATAATGCCACAACCTTTCAAAATTTCTTCCTTAGAGATGGTTAGTGGCGGAGTGAGCCTTGCAGCCCGTTTCTCGAACAATAGCCAGAAGAGAATTAGTTCTTTTTCTTTTGCCTGAAGTATAAGTTTATCGGCAATTTCGGCAGATTTTAAAATTAAAGCCAGCATTAATCCTTTTCCTCTAATTTCTTCAATTAGAGGGTGCTGTAAGTTTTTTCTGATTAAATCTTCCTTTTCGAGGCTTTGCTGAATTAGATCTGTTTCGGTCAATTCCTGAAGGGTTGCTAAAGCAGCAGCAGCAATTAAAGGATTTCCACCAAAAGTTGTTATATGCCCTAATTTAGGATTGTCCATGAGCAGGTCCATTAGTTTTTCTGAAGCTGAAAATGCTCCGATTGGTAGTCCGCCGCCCATTCCTTTTCCAAGAACGACTATATCTGGAACCACCCCAAAGTTTTCAAATCCGAAAAGTTTACCGGTTCTACCAAATCCCGGCTGGATTTCATCGAGTATAAGTAATGCACCAACTTCTTCACATCTAGTTTTAACCTTTTTGAGATAGTCGTTTTTTGGCATTATAAATCCTGCACCGCCCTGGATGGTTTCAAGTATCACAGCGGCTGTTCTGGAAGTGATTTTAGATAGCTCTTTTTTGTTGTTGAATTCGATAAAGGAAATATCACCAATAAGAGGTCTGAATGGTTTTACCCTTTCCTCAAAATCCATCAGGCTCAGAGATCCCATGGTATTCCCGTGATATGCGCTTTTAGCGGCGATGATCTCGCTTCTTCCAGTAGCCCTTCTGGCAAGTTTCATAGCGCCTTCAATCGCCTCAGTGCCAGAATTTACCAGATAGGTCTTCTCAAGTGGATCTGGTAAATGTTTTGCAAGCAATTTGGTAAGGTCTACCGCAGGTTTCTGGGCATACTCCCCATAGACCATCACGTGAAGGTATTTATCTGCCTGGTCTTTAATTGCCTTTACAACTGCCGGATGGGAATGGCCTAAACTGCAGGCCGAAACCCCGGCAACGAAATCCAGATGTTGCTTCCCGTCTGCGGTGGTTATATAAGATCCTTTTGCATGAGAAACTTCCAAAGCAAGTGGGTGCGGCGTTGTTTGCGCCTGGTATTTTAAAAAATCTTCTTTCAATCTACTTCTCCTGTTCAATAACGTCTTTAATACTATCTTTTTCCTTAATGTCTTTTTTCAGTGAATCTGGCAATACTTTGTTTTTGAACTTTAAACTATCGGTTTCTCTATTTTTTAGAACACTGGGATTTAATCTCGAATTTTCATCTAGCAATAGATCATCTTCCTCTCTTTCATCAAAGAATTCTTCGGGTTCCTCTGGTAGTTCGATTCCCTTGATCTTGGGGAGAGTAGGTTCGGGTTCTCCTTCAAAAAGGCCTTCCTTGCTAAGGATACGCTGTTCTCCACGCCAATTAAAACCTTGTAGTTGACGGGCGTTGGGAGGAAAATCTTCCTCCGGAGTAAGTTTTCCATCAACCTGGTTATAATAGTAGATATCTTCAATTTGCTGATCTACAAACAAAATTTCAACTGAACTGGCCAGGGTCTTGTTAATACCAATGAGTTCATTGTCGTTATTCCGCATATAATTCAGAGTTTCGGTATTTTTATCGATAACCACTTTGTTCAGGCTGTTATCGGTAAAATAACCTACGAGTTCCATCCCTTTAAGCTGGTTATATCCTTCAATGCTATCTTTCTGAATCAAAAATGCGTTATCAAAAACCAGCAGGGAATCGAGTTGTTCTGTTTTGGTATTGCTCTGAAGATGAATACTGTCACCGGTCATTTGGTTTTCACCAGACCATAGCACCGGCTTTCCATTTCCCATGCTGCTAATGTTGATCAATTTTGTAAGTCCCGATTGCTGATCTGAAAATATCGAATCACTTCTTCCACTCATCGGATTCTCACCAAGCCTGTCTTCCTTGAAAATCCTAACATCGTAATAACCTCTGATAATTCGCTTCTCGGGTTTCCCCGTGATCATGATAGTGTCACTATGAATAAAAAGAGTGTCCCTGTCCTGCAGACTGGCTGCCAATGCTTTTTTCGTAATGAAGACCGAATCCTTATCACGATACACTTCGGCATAATGACCCGTAACCCGGCTGTCATTTATAGTATCTATAACTTTAATATTATTGGTGGCCGAAGCAAAACTATTCTGCCTGTTAAAGTAGAGACTGTCGCCTTTAAGGATCCTGTTGTCATAATTAATCTGGGAATTCTTAACGAAGTACCCGTTATCTGCCCTGGTGTCATAAAAACCTCTTTCACAATAAACGGTGCTAGTTTCACTTTCAATCGTCGAAGGCCCATATAGATAGGCATGTCCGCTTTCTGAATAAAAATCCAGTTGTTCAGAGTTGATAGTGTATTCCGGGTTTGTTACAACTACCTCATTGATAAAACTGTATTTATCTTCTTCCATATAATACCGGCCAATTCTACTGGTAAGTACACTGGCAGTATCGGTAACTTTTCCACCGCTACGGTAATAAGCCTGTTGTTTGATCCGGTCAAAGAAAAGACTGTCGGTTTCAAGGGTTGTTTGTGGCCTTTCCATTTTTACATTGCCACTGGCAAAAGCAAATTCAGTATTTCCATTGTATTCAGCATAATTGCTGGTCATGCTAACGCTATCACCTTGCTGCATTCTAATATTACCGTAAGCTTTGAAGAAATTGGCACTTTTATAAAAAACCGCATTGTCACACCAAACTTCTATTCCGTCATGATCAAAATATACCTGGTTATTTACTTTACTCAAGATAAGGGCTCCCGGATATCTTTCCTCATTCTTTAAAGTTCGGTCTGAATCATAATTAATCTCCTGATTTTTTTGAGCTAAAACCTGTAATGAAGTTAGGAGAACAAATAATGAAATAAAATAAGTTTTCAAGTAGCTTAATTTTTTCCAAAAGTAAGAAAATTACAGCTATGATATCTTAGAAGGAAAGTTCAAATAATTTGCAATGGCTTAAAAAATTATCATAATTAAAGATTAAAAAAACCGCTGAAAGCCTAAACCTTTCTAAAGATTCCTTCATTTAAGACAATCTTAACTTCCTCAGCAAATCCAATGCGTGCTTTCCTACGTAAGTTTCACTAGAAACTAAAAATTTAATTATGAAAAAACCCTTAGTTAAGGTGGATGTTGTAGAATCATCTTCCAAAAAATCGAAAAATAATTCGCGAAGGAAGTTCATTAAAATGGGAGGGCTCGGAGTTGCCGGAGCCAGCTTTTTAATGTATGGATGTAGCGAGGAAGAGTTCAACCCCGGTGCAGATCCAGGTATGCCAGAACCGCAGCCTAATCCAAATCCAGGAGAGGAGGTTTTCGACCTTGGTAGCGGAGACGTGGGAATCCTTAATTATGCTTATGCTTTAGAGCAGCTGGAGGCTGCATTCTATACGCAGGTTCGAGCCGGAGCATATTATGCCGGCGCACCTCAGGAAGAAAAAGATCTTTTTGATGACTTGTATAACCACGAAGTTATCCATAGAGATTTCTTTAAAGCAGCGATCACTACTGCCGCTGGTGAAGAGAATACTTTACCAGACCTTGAGTTTGATGTTTCGTCAATAGATTTTGATGACAGGACTTCTGTTCTGGAAACTGCCCTGTTATTAGAGGATACTGGAGTTGGTGCTTATAATGGTGCAGGAGACCGTATCGCAGATGCAACTTACCTCACTCTTGCCGGAAAAATTGTTTCGGTAGAAGCAAGACATGCTGCAGCTATCAGATCTTTAATAGATCCAACCGGAGGATATTTTGCCGGAGACGATATTGTAAACCCAGATAATGGATTAGATGTGGCTACAGATCCTTCAGCTGTACTTGCTGCTGCGGGTGGATTTATAACAACAGAATTCACGGCCAACAACTTGCCGGAACCAATGACCGGATCCTAATCTATTAACCACTTCTAAATAAAAAAATTATGAGTATTATAAAATTACTGGATGAATTTACATCCGAAAAATTGACTACGAAATCTAGTTCCAGAAGGGAAATGTTCTCTACTCTTTCTTCTTTCGGAAAAAAAGCGGCAATGGCGGCAGTTCCTTTTGGAATGGCTACAAACAAAGCCAGTGCTGCAACTTTCTTCCAGGAGAATTCAGCAGTAGATGCATTACAACTTGCACTGACCCTGGAATACCTGGAGGCCGAATTTTATATGAAGGCGTTAGATTCTGGAGTATTAAACGGAAATCAAAGGGCTATGGATGCTTACATGCAGATTTCCAAGCATGAGGATGCTCACGTGGCATTCCTTAAAGCGGGACTTGAAGGCGCTGGAGCAACTCCGGTTGAATCACCAACTTTTGACTTTACCGCAGGTGGTGCTTTTGATCCATTCAATGAAAACGGAATTGGTCAGGAAACAGCTTATGCGCAGTTACTTGCCTTAGCACAGGCTTTTGAAGATACCGGCGTTAGAGCCTATAAAGGGCAGGCTGGAAACTTAATGGGAACAGCCTTTTTAGAACCAGCACTACAGATACACTCAG
Source organism: Gramella sp. MT6 (assembly GCF_019357415.1). Taxonomy (NCBI): domain Bacteria; kingdom Pseudomonadati; phylum Bacteroidota; class Flavobacteriia; order Flavobacteriales; family Flavobacteriaceae; genus Christiangramia; species Gramella sp. MT6. The sequence continues at coordinate 3,653,748 of NZ_CP048410.1, read as the reverse complement.
TAGAAGCACGTCACGCCTCAGAAATCCGCCAGATTCGCGGACTTGAAGGTTGGATCACGGGATCTATGAGGGGAGATGATATGCCGGAAGCTACCCAGCCGGTTTATGACGGTGAAGACAACGTTACTCAAGGTGGAGTAGATGTTACCACATTAACTTTTGCAGATCCGATAGTAGGAGATGTGAACGCAGCGGTGACTCAGGCATTTGATGAGCCAATAACAGCTGAACAGGCTACAGCAATTGCTGGTCTTTTTATTGTTTCAGACGAGTAATAAAAGATTGTTAGAAAATAAAAAAGGCTGCTCTAGAGCAGCCTTTTTTAATGCTATAAATTAAAAATTATCTTTTGATAGTTTGTTTTCTGTCTGGCCCAACTGAAACTATGGTAATTGGCGTTTCAAGTTCCTTTTCCAGAAAATCTACGTAATCGTTAAATTCCTTCGGAAGAGATGAAGCGTCCTTCATTTTAGTTAGGTCTTCTTTCCATCCTTTTACCTCGGTATAGATAGGTTCTAGGTTCTCTGGTTCTATATTGAAAGGGAGATGAGTGATCTCTTCGCCCTTATATTTATAGGCCGTACAAACCTTTAAAGTATCAAAGCCACTAAGAACATCACCTTTCATCATGATAAGCTGCGTGATGCCATTAACCTGTACTGCGTATTTAAGTGCAACAAGATCAAGCCATCCACAACGTCTTTTTCTACCTGTCGTAGCGCCAAATTCATTTCCTATCTTACCCATTCTTTCACCTACTTCGTCAAAAAGTTCGGTAGGGAAGGGTCCACTACCAACTCTTGTGGTATAAGCTTTGAAGATTCCAAAGGCTTCGCCAATATCTCTTGGGGCAACTCCCAGGCCTGTACAGGCTCCGGCAGCAGTGGTATTAGAGGAGGTTACAAAAGGATATGTTCCAAAGTCAATATCCAGTAAAGAACCCTGTGCACCTTCAGCCAAAATGGTTTTACCATTTTTCATCGCCTGGTGCAAATATTCTTCACTGTCTATAAAAGTAAGTTCTCTTAAAGTTTCTATCGCTGTCCAGAATTCCTTTTCCAGTTCAGCAAGATCGTATTGTACGTCTACATCGTAGTAGGCGATCATTTTTTCATGCTTATCGGCAAGGGTGCGGTACTTCTCCTTCCAGTCTTCAAGTTCAAGATCTCCCACACGTAAACCATTTCTACCGGTCTTATCCATGTAAGTTGGTCCAATTCCTTTAAGGGTAGAGCCAATCTTTGCTTTCCCTTTTGAAGCTTCAGAGGCTGCATCCAGGAGTCTATGGGTTGGCAGAATTAGGTGCGCTTTCCTCGAGATTAGAAGTTTAGATTTGTAATCTACATTGTGTTTGGCGAGGTTATCGAGTTCCCTTTTAAAAATTACGGGATCTATTACCACTCCGTTCCCCACAAGGTTGATACTGTCATCATGAAAGATTCCAGAAGGGATTGTGTGTAAAACGTGTTTCTGACCGTCGAACTCTAAAGTATGACCTGCGTTTGGACCACCCTGAAAACGGGCAATAATATCGTATTTGGAGGTTAGGACGTCAACAATTTTGCCTTTTCCTTCATCACCCCATTGAAGACCTAGTAGTAAATCTACTGCCATGAATTTTGAAACTTAATTGGTTGATTTTTTATTTCCGTAAAAGTAAAGTGAATGTTTTTTGATCTCTATATCAAAAACTTCTTCTATAGTTTGCTTGATACTCTGTATTCTTGGATCGCAAAACTCGATTACTTCACCGGTATCTGTAAGTATAATGTGATCGTGCTGACGATCGAAATATGATTTTTCATATTGAGCCTGGTTTTGACCAAACTGATGTTTTCTAACCAGACCGCATTCCAATAATAACTCTATAGTGTTATATAAAGTAGCGCGACTTACCCGATATTTTTTGTTCTTCATTTTAATATAAAGAGACTCAATATCGAAATGATCGTCTGAGTTATATATCTCCTGAAGAATAGCAAAGCGCTCCGGTGTTTTACGGTGCCCTTTTTCTTCAAGATATTTGGTGAAAACGTTTTTAACGACCGCCTGATCGTTCTTATTTACGACTTTTTTGCTCATAATTTGCTCTGCAAAGGTAAAAGTTTATTCACGGCTAACCTTGTCTATCCCGTTAATTTTTTTCAGCCTTTGAATGATGGTATTCAGAATATTATTATTCTTTACTACCAGGGTAATACGGCCGCTGAATACGCCATCTGAACTGTCGAAATTCAGGTTTTTCATATTCACGTGCATGTTACTGGAAATTTCCTGAGTGATCTCGCTCACCAGTCCCAAATTATCTATACCCTGAAGGTTGATCACAGCTTTAAAGTCCTGTTGTGAACTGTCTATCCATTTCGCCTGGATGATCCTGTAGGCATAATTACTTTGTAATTGCAGCGCATTCGGACAATCCTTTTTATGTACTTTAATCCCGTCATTTACAGAAATAAATCCGAAAACGCTATCTCCCGGAATAGGATTACAACAATTTGATAATTTATATTCGAGTTTTTCTTCTTCTTTTCCAAATACCAGCTGATCATACTTCGCGGTAAATTCTTCCTTGTCCAGATCTATGGAAACCTGGGGCTTCTTGATCTTGCTCTTGAAATAACTTACCAGGGAATTACTTCTGGAATTGGCAAATTCCTTCAGCATTTTATTATCGATCTTGCCGATTCCCACACGATAAAAAAGATCCAGACTGGTCTTCAGATTAAAATGTACTACCAGCTCGTTGATAGATTTTTCATTGAACTGTATCTTCTGAGCTTTAAGTTTTCTTGCCAGCACTGCTTTTCCTTCCTCGGCAATTTCCTTTTTCTCTTCTTTAAGGGAAGATTTGATCTTTGCCCGTGCCCTGGCTGTATTGGCATAATCCAGCCAGTTAATATTTGGTTTGGCATTATCTGAAGTAATGATCTCTACCTGGTCACCGCTTTTCAATTCATGACTTAGAGGCACCAGTTTATTATTAACCCTGGCTCCCCTGGTATGTAATCCTATTTCGGTATGTATACTAAAAGCAAAATCCAGCGGAGTGGAGCCTTTTGGTAAAGATTTTAGATCACCCTGCGGAGTAAAAACAAAGATCTCCTTGGAGTAGAGGTTCAGTTTGAATTGCTCTACAAAATCAACCGCGTTAACATCGGGGCTTTCCAGAGCTTCCTGTAAACGGGTTACCCATTCTTCAAAACCTCGTTCTTCTTTATTGTTACCTCCCTGTTTATATTTATAGTGAGCCGCATAACCTTTTTCTGCGATCTCATTCATTCGCTCACTTCTAATTTGAACTTCAACCCAACGACCTTTTGGGCCCATTACCGTAATGTGTAATGCTTCATACCCGGTAGATTTTGGAGAAGAGATCCAGTCTCTTAACCTTGTTGGGTTAGGGCGGAAGTGATCTGTTACTATAGAATATATTTTCCAGGCCAGGAACTTTTCCTGGGAAGGTTCGCTGCGATAAATGATCCTGATCGCAAATTTATCGTAGATCTCATCAAAACTTATATTCTGTGCCTTGATCTTTCTATTAATGGAATAGATGGATTTAGGACGACCTTTGATATCATAATCAAGATCTTCCTTATCCAGTGAATCCTGGATCACTTTGCTGAATTCTTTGATATAAGCATCCTGATCTTCCTTACTTTCCTTGATCTTAGTAAGAATATCATTATATACTTCAGGTTCGGTATATTTTAAACCAAGGTCCTCTAATTCGGTTTTAATATTATATAACCCGATCCTGTGGGCTAATGGGGCATAAATATAAAGTGTTTCTGAAGCGATCTTCACCTGCTTATCTGGCCTCATTGCATCCATGGTTTGCATATTATGCAACCTGTCTGCGATCTTTATGATAATTACCCTTACATCATCGTTAAGAGTAAGCAACATTTTCCTGAAATTCTCGGCCTGGAGCGAAACATCCTTATCTTTTTTAAGACTGGAAATTTTGGTAAGACCGTCAACGATCTTCGCCACTGTTTCTCCAAACATACTCCTAAGATCTTCCAGGGTATATTTTGTGTCTTCTACCACATCATGAAGCAGGGCTGCAGCGATAGAAGTTGCATCAAGACCAATTTCTGAAGCTACGATCTTCGCCACTGCGATAGGATGAAAAATATAAGCTTCTCCAGATTTACGACGCTGATCTTTATGAGCATCTACAGCCGTATCAAAAGCCCTCCGAATTAATTTTTTATCATCTTCGGTAAGGGTTTGATAGCTTATACGCAGGAGCTCTTTATACTGCCTTGCGATCTGCTTGTTCTCTTTTGCTATAGCCGCCTCTGTCATGGGATAAAAATACAATTAAGATTATAAGGAAACAACTAAATCCCGGCCTTCAAATTGCGATATCGCTGTAGCAGACTGGGATGAGAGTAATGTACAAAAATATAGGCTTTATGCGGAGTTAAATTACTTAAAGTGTTTTTTGAAAGTTTCTTCAGGCTTGAAATCAAAGAATCAGCATTATAAGTGGTTTTGGCATAATTATCTGCCTGATATTCAAATTTCCTGGATAAGTAGTTCATGATCAATCCGGTAATTTCTGAAATAGGACTGTATAAAATTCCAAAAGCAACCAGGCCTATATGAAAACTAGGTGTTGCAACTCCAAGTGCCGCCGAAAGAACTGGGTTCCCTACAAAAAGCGATAATAACCACAGGGTGAAACCAGTGGTCAGAACCGAGGCTGCCAGGTTCACGATAATATGATTTTTCTTATAGTGGCCTACTTCATGTGCAAGGACCGCCACGATCTCCTCTTCTTCCAGATCATTGATGAGCGTATCATACAAAGTGATCCTTTTTTCACTGCCAAATCCTGAAAAATAGGCGTTAGCCTTGGTGCTTCTTTTTGAGCCGTCTATCACGAATATATTATCCAGCTGGAAACCTACACTTTTTGCATATTGTTCGATCTTTGTTCTTAACGATCCATCGCTCAAAGGAGTTTGTTTATTGAATAAAGGCACTATGAGTTTCGCATAAAACATATTCATGAAGACCGAGAAAACAGCGATTAGAATCCAGGCATACCACCAGAAATTATCTCCTGCGATCTGGTAGAACCAAACAATAAGAGCAAGAATACCGCCGCCGATAATGGCGGTCATGGCGAGTCCTTTTAATTTGTCTAGAAAAAAAGTTGCTTTCGTAGTCTTGTTGAAACCGTATTTTTCTTCGATAACAAAAGTGCTGTACCAGGAAAACGGAGTCATTAGAATATCACTACCCAGCATAATTATGCCGAAGAAGATTAGAGCAATAAGGATCGGGTTATCTGTAATATTTCTGGCGATCTCATCAACATAGGCGAAACCATCGAATATTATAAACCCTAAGGTTAACAGCTCAGAAAAAGTACTGGTTAACATACCAAATTTGAAGCGTTCCTTTTTGTACTGCTGCGACTTTTCGTATTCTTCTTTATCATAAACATCTGCCAGTTCAGCTGGTATTGGGTCGTTAAAATGTTTTGCATTAAGAGCATCAAGGATCTTATCGATTATGAAATCGACCACAATAATGGCTATAATTATATAGAACAGGGTTTCTGGTGTCAAGTTAATCAGGTTTATTCGGGGTGCGTAATTCGTTGTCTTTTAGCTTCAAAAATTAAGATCCCAGCAGCAACAGAAACATTCATCGAATCTATTTCACCATGCATGGGAATGATGATATTCTGAGTTGAATTTTTCAACCAATCCTCACTCAATCCTGTAGCCTCGGTGCCCATCACAATGGCAGAAGCATTTTTAAAATCTATATCATGATACGGTTTTGAGGCCTGTAATGCAGCCGCATAGATCTGAATATTTTGCCGGTTCAGGAACTCGATAATTTCAGAGGTTGACCCTGTAGCGATCTTATTCGTGAAAATGCAACCTACACTGCTTCGTATGATATTAGGGTTATAAAGATCGGTCTTGGGATTAGCGATAATTACTGCATCTACGGCAGCCGCATCGGCAGTTCGTAAGATCGCACCGATATTTCCGGGTTTTTCAGGGGCTTCTGCGACCAGGATAAGAGGAGATGAATTTTCAAAATTCAAATCTTCCAAAGTGTGGTCTCTGGATTCAAAAACCGCGATCAAACCTTCAGTACTCCCGCGATAAGCTATTTTTTCATAAACCTCGTGGCTTATCTCGGTGATAGCGGCAGGTTTTTCAGTATTCGATTTTGAAATATCAAGCACCTCCTGAAAATCGACCAGTTCTGGAACAAAATAGAGGTGAAGGGGAGTGTAACCACCTTTGATTGCGAGGGATATTTCCCTTTGACCTTCAATTACGAAAGCACTTTCTTTTCTTCGGTTCCGGGACTTTTCCTGTAACTGAAGCAGCCATTTTATCTCCTTGTTCTGCGGGCTGGTGATCTGTTTTAGCATAGACGCAAAAATACGTAGATATTAGGCATAAAAAAAGTTGTCTGAAAACCGAAATAACGTCCTTCTGAAATTATTTCAGCTTTGACGTGTCCAGATTTCAGACAACTTTAAAATTTTTGAAAATGCTATTTGCTTTCCAGGTCTTTATATTTTTTGGAATAGCGTTTCCAAAGTTCTGTTTGATGAGTTTCCAGGCTCACTTCACGACCATCAATGAATGCATGCGAAAGAATATTTCCACGCATATCTAATGCATCTCCTTCAGAAATGAACAATGTAGCAGATTTTCCTTCTTCCAGGCTGCCATACATATCATCTATTCCCAGGATCTTCGCGGTATTCGATGTGACCAGTTTAAGGGCTTCCTCCTTATCCATTCCATAGGCCGCAACAGTGCCGGCATAAAAAGGTAAATTTCGGGAATTCATTCTTTCCATTTGCCCGCTACTTTCGATAGCTACCAGTACACCTTTTTCCTGAAGGAGATTAGCTAATTTATAGGGATAATCATAGTCTTCATAATCTTCTTCAGGAGTACTATGAGGTCTGGTTACCAGCACCGGGATATCATTCTTCTTTAAAGTTTCTGCAACGTCAGCAGTATAATATCCTCCCACTATCACTACGCTTTTTAGACCCTGCTCTTTTTTGAACTGAACTACGTCAAGTATCTCCTTTTCACCATCAACATGCACAAAGACTTTTTTATCTCCGTTAAAAACGGTTTCCATGGCAAGAAATGGAAGGTTTTTATAGTCTCTGCTTCCTTCAAGATAAGCCTTTGCTGAAACAAAAAAATCTGAAAGTTTTTGAACTTCTTTTTGATAATCTTTATTCGCCTTTAGGTCTGGATCTTCACCTCTCCACCAGCGACCTCTCTGGTAGGAATCTGGCCAGTTGATATGTAAACCGTCATTTTCCTTGACCACCGCATCTTCCCAATTCCATGCATCGAACTGGACGATAGATGAGGTTCCGGAAATCCTACCGCCGCGAGGTACGATCTGTCCAAGAAGAACACCATTAGGCCTCATGGATTCCACGATCTTACTTTCGGCATTATAGGCTATCAAACTTCGTATATTAGGTAGCATTTCTCCCATTTCGTCCTGGTCTACCGTCGCTTTTACTGCATCGATCTCTACCAGGCCCAGAGTGGAATTTGGCGCGATTATTCCGGGATAAACATGTTTTCCTTTGGCGTTTATGATCTTACCAGGATACTGTCTCTTAGTGAGATTAGCTGCGATAACCTCGGTTATTTTACCATTTTCAAGAATGATAAGGCTGTTTTCGATGATCTCGCCATTACCTAAATGAGCTGTTGCTCCAACGATCGTGATAGGTTCCGACTGTTTAGCAGCCGGAGTTTGTTGCGCAAATGTATTTCCTGAAATCATCAGGAGGGCGATTATTATATATGTATTGAATATTTTCATTTTTTTCAATTTTTTATTTAACCTCTTCCAATAGATCGCAATGAACTCTTTGCTTTTCTGGTTTGGTAACAGGCTGAGTTTTCACTCCGTTATTCTTAGCTTTCAGCATCTGGCCTATAAGCTCATTTCGCTCTCTTTTGATCTTTTCACGCAAATCTGAATCGCGATCGATATCAAAATAGAAAACACCTTCAACCATGGTTTTTTCAGGTTTCGCATAAATAGATAGAGGATGTTCGTTCCAAAGGACCAGGTCTGCCTGTTTTCCTGTTTTAATACTCCCCACTAAATTATCAACATGCAAAAGTTTTGCAGGGTTTATGGTTACCATCTTCCAGGCTTCCTCTTCGTTCATACCGCCATATTTAACGCTTTTTGCTGCTTCCTGGTTCAGTCTTCTACTCATTTCAGCATCGTCACTATTAATAGCCACGGTAAGACCAACTTCATTCATAATAGAGGCATTGTAAGGGATGGCATCATTCACCTCATATTTGTATGCCCACCAGTCTGAGAATGTTGAAGCTCCAACTCCGTGCTCCTTCATTTTATCGGCTACTTTGTAACCTTCAAGGATATGGGTAAAAGTATTAATGTTGAAACCGAATTCCTCAGCCACTTTCATCAGCATATTGATCTCGCTCTGTATGTAAGAGTGGGAAGTAACGAATCGCTCACCATTCATAATTTCAACGATGGTTTCCATTTCAAGGTCTTTTCTGAAATCTTCATCATTTTTACTGGTTTCGTAAGCTTTTGCCCGGCTGAAATAATCGGTAAATACCTGCTCTACACCCATACGTGTTTGCGGAAATCTTCCACCACTCCAGTTTGACTGCTTCACGTTTTCACCTAAAGCGAATTTGATGAAAGGTGGTGCCTGCTCAAAGATCATATCTTCGGCAGATTCACCCCATTTTAATTTTAAGATCGCTGAACGTCCTCCAATCGGGTTAGCTGAACCGTGCAATAATTGAATGGTGGTAACTCCACCGGCAAGGTTTCTATAGATGTTGATATCGGTAGGATCTACCACATCTTCCATAGTAACTTCAGCTGATGAATTATGTCCGGCTTCGTTAATAGCCGATGCGGCGATATGTGAGTGTTCATCTATGATACCTGCAGTTAGGTGCTTCCCTGTCGCATCAATTACTTTAGCGCCACCTGCATTAAGACCTTCTCCAACTTTTACGATTTCTCCATTTTTTACCAGCACATCTGTGTTTTCCAGTACTCCTTCATCTTCACTGGTCCAAACGGTAGCATTCTTGAAAAGTACATTTTCCTGTTTTGGCTTATCTGTGAACCCATAAGCTATATTTGGATAAGTGACGGGAACAACCTTATGGGCTTTTGCCTCTTTTTCCTTTTTATCTTCCTTGTCCTTTTCAGAATCCTCTTTAATAATAGCCTGGAAACTTGTTTGGTTTCCATTAGGAAGTATCGCTTTACCAGAGAATTGCTCTGTCTTAGACGGAATATTCGCGACCAGTCTTATATATTCAGTTTTGGTAGTATCTGGAGAAGACAGTAATAAATTCATCCAGTTGTCATTAAAACTGATTTTTGAACCTATTTTGGTTTCTCCTAACTTAACTTCAGTTTTAGGGCTGGATGGTTCTCCTGTAATTTTGAGATCATAGGTTTTACCGTCAACTTTCAGGTCGTAATTACCGGTGATATTGGTTACATCCATACTATTAAGCAATTTCTTTTCCCCCTGGATCCAGTTTTCATAAAGCGTGGTTTCTTTATTAAAATAATCCCCGGAGGTTATTAGGAAATTTGCCCATGCACCTTCTTTGATCACTCCAAGTTTGCCATCCTGGCCAATGGTTTTTGCAGGAACTGTGGTTAAGGCAGCTAATGCCGCTTCTTTAGGTAACCCGTATTCCACTGCTTTTAAAAGGTTTGTTTTAAAGTCCTTTTCGGCATCTATTGAATGAGCAGTTAATGTAAAAGGCACTTGTTTTTCTGCAAGCATCTTAAGATTTGCCGGTGCCTGGTTCCATTCCCGCATTTCTTTAAGGCTCAATTTATTTGCCAGGTATGGATCTTCAACATCAAAAGCATCCGGGAATTTTAAAGGGACAATATAAGTGGCGTTACTAGCTTTCACTTTATCAAGCCTTTGATATTCTTTCCCGCTTCCAACAATTACATATTGAATACCGAATTCATCCCCGATCTTATCGGCTCTAATTTCATTAAGAAGATTATCTGTTGCAAAGATCTGTACCAGATCCTTATTTTTATTAAGTGCTTCAAGGGCCAGATCCTTGTTTTTAGCATTTCCGTTGCCGTACCATTCGGCATCTAAATACGCCTGCCGAATCAAGGCCATACTTCCCATAATTGAGGTAGGGTAGGCCTGGCTGGATTGTACACTTTTATCAAAAGAAAGAAATTGGGAAGAACTTTCATCCAGAATTCTGTCACCTTCGGTCTCTTCAGGAGTTAGTGCGACGAGCATCCCAGTTCCCCTGATAATCCCATCAGGGACATGAGTATTCACCACTCCAAACCCAGCTTTCTGAAATTTCTCGGCTTCCTTTGTATCGAAATTGAAATTAGCAATCGCTTTGGTATCAGGTCTTATATGATCATTCCAGTAGTATCCTTCGCGGCCGGCATCATATTGCGGGGAATTTCCTTCCTTAGCTTTTTCAGGCTTTGGAATTCCAAAATCACTATAAAGATCTATGAAAGAAGGATAGACTTCTTTGCCTTCAAGATCTATGACAATGCTATTCTTAGGAACGTTGATAGATTTCCCAACAGCGGTAATCTTTCCTTCCTTGATTGCGAACATACCATTATCGATCACATTTTGAGGATCTATATGGATCTTCGCATTTTTAAAAACGGTGTAATTGGTGTTTCGGGTCTTTACACCATCATTCTTAGGGAAGTATTCCTGGGCCTGCATGGTGAATGCAGCTAGGAATAGCCCTAAAAAGAGTAATTTTAATTTCATAAAATTTAGTGGATTAAGTATAAAATAGATTGGTCAAAAATTTAAGAGGCTTAAAGTAATAAAATTTAGAGAATTCTTAAGCTATTATAAGGCATTACGCGTATCATCGAAATAATTTACCAGTAAGGCGACCACATAACTATAACTCTTCATCCCATCTGATTGATTATTTACGATAAGATACCGATTGTAAGTAGCCTTGAAAATTGGTTCAAAAGGATTTTGATGTTTTAACCAGAACTCATCTACCTCACGATAATTCTTGATAATACCCGGATTTATTCCGCAAATCAATTCCTCGGCTTTTGTAGGATCCCTGCGATAAAGCTCACTCAGGCAATAGCTAAGAGCGAAGGTATATCCCGAATACCTGAAATACTTATTAGGATGGTTCATGGTAACCAGGCAGGCAATAAAATTAGCTTCGTTTTCCTTGGCGAATCCGAGCTGGTGCCCAACTTCATGACTCGCTGTGGTTGGAATCTTATATGGCAGGATCACGGTATTTACCTGAGCTTCATTGGTAAGCGGATTCAGGTATCCATTGAAACCCATATACGTTAGAGGCAGGCTGTAAATAGATCTTTTCAGTGCCTCTCCATTATACGTTAGTTCTGGGAAATCCTTCTGAATATGGTCGTAACCTTCCAGGGTAATATCGAAAAGTTCCTTTTTGGTGAAATCATATTCTACTTTTACAGAATCATTTTGAACCAGTTCCAAATGAAGTTTATTCGATCTATCAATAAGGGTTTCCGTTAGGCTGATTAGTTTTTCGGTGGTATAATCGCTTTCTATTTCCAGGCTTTTGTGTAGTGGAAGTCTATAATAATTGAAACCCCAGAATAGGTGGAAGCAAAAGTAAATAACAGAAAGAGTGGCCAGGGTGTCTGGTATCCAGATTTTCGGATTTCTGAATTTTTGCGAAATACGCCTTACCAGCCATGAAATAGCCAGAAGGATAAAAATAGCATAAAGCAAATCCCCCAGGGAGAATGGCACAATGCCAAGGCTGTAACGCATTACTTTTGAAATTACCGGATACATTCCGTTCGAGTAATATTCCTCGACAAAATTAGAATGATCAGATAAAAACCTGATAGCAATGATCTGTACCGGAAAAAGGATGGCGAGTAGTAGTACTGATTTTCTCTTCACAGCTAAAAAATACAAATATTAGGAAGGCCTCAAATTTTAGAAATCGGTAATTTCGAATACCTTTGTGAAGATACCAAAAATTAGATCAATGAATGAAGAAATAAGAGAGCTGGAACCCAAAGTCTTATGGAATAAATTCGCAGACTTGAATTCCGTTCCCAGGCCATCCAAAAAGGAAGAAAGAGTAATAGAATTCATAAAAAATTTCGGAAATAATCTAAATCTTAAAACTGAGGTGGATAGCGTTGGGAATGTGGTTATCTACAAACCTGCCACCAAAGGGATGGAGAACCGTAAAAAGATCGTATTACAGGCTCACCTGGATATGGTTCATCAAAAGAATAACGACACAGATTTCGATTTTGATTCCCAGGGTATAGATATGTATGTTGATGGAGATTGGGTACGCGCGAAGGGAACAACCCTTGGAGCCGATAACGGTCTTGGAGTAGCTACTATGATGGCGATCCTGGAAAGTGATTCTATCGAGCACCCTGCTATCGAAGCTCTTTTTACTATAGATGAAGAAACGGGAATGACCGGAGCCAAAGGCTTAAGTCCGGAACTTCTGGAAGGTGATATACTTCTGAATCTTGATACTGAAGAAGATGATGAGATTGGTATTGGCTGTGCCGGTGGTGTGGATATCACGGCTACAAAAAAATACAATGAGGAAAAAATGCCTGATAGTTACAGGAGTTTTTCCGTAAAGGTTAAAGGTCTTCAAGGAGGACATTCCGGTATGGATATCATCAAAGGTCTTGGAAATGCCAATAAGATGATGAACCGTTTACTGGTAAATACCTCTGAGGATCTAAAGCTTAGAATTTCAGAAATTAATGGAGGTGGTCTAAGAAATGCCATTCCAAGGGAAAGCGAGGCGATCATTGCCGTTCCCGATACTGAAGTGGAAAGCTTTAAAACAGAGATCGAATCCCGTGCGGCAGACCTAAAATCTGAATATGCCTCTCTTGAGCCAAACCTGGCGATCGAGGTACAAATGGTTACTTCTCAAAATTCTGTTATGGACCTGAAGTCTCAGCGTGAAGTTTTACTGGCTTTAGCGGGCGCTCATAATGGAGTTTACAGGATGAGTCCTGAGATAGAAGGCCTTGTGGAAACCTCGAATAATGTGGCCAATGTTACCCTTAGGGATGGGGAGGTTCATATTAAATGCCTTACCAGGAGTTCGGTTGAATCTTCTAAGAATGACCTGGCATCATCGCTTAAAGCGGTATTTGAACTGGCAGGCTTTGATGTAAAGCTTTCTGGTGAATATCCTGGATGGGCACCAAACAGTGATTCAGCTATATTGAAAACCCTGGATGAGATCTACCAGAAGATGAATGGCGAAAAAGCAGATATTGCTGCTTGCCATGCAGGACTTGAATGCGGAATTATTGGAAGTCACTACCCGAATATGGATATGATCTCCTTTGGACCAACGATAAGGGGGGCGCATTCTCCAGATGAAAGAGCGAGTATTAGTTCAGCTCAAAAATACTGGAAGTTCTTACTGGAAGTATTAAAGAACATTCCTGAGAATTAGAATTCAGAATTCGAAAAATAAAAAGCCCTTAAGAAATTTCTTAAGGGCTTTTTTATATTCAGGAGGAACGTCTTATTTAGCGTCGTTTGCCATTTCTACTAGTTCTATTCTGAAAATAAGGTCTGTATTTGGAGGAATAACTCCACCGGCTCCTCTTTCTCCGTATCCAAGCGCGCTTGGTATCCAGATCACAGCTTCATCGCCAATGCTCATTTGCTGTATCCCTTCTTTAAATCCTGGGATCATTGGAGCGTCTGGTCCATAAACCATCGCCATAGGACCGTATCCATTTTGAGCAGCTCTTTGCTCATTATAGATATCCATTTCTCTGGCAACTTCTTCTTTATTGGTGTCGAAGATAGTTCCATCAGCGAAATATCCTTCGTAATTAACTTTTACTTTCTGCCCGTTCTTAGGTTTTTCACCATCGGCCTTATTTTCGAAATAAATTTTCACTCCGCTATCTAAAGAATCAGCTTTGGCTTCAAGAGCTTCAAATTCTGAAGCTTTTTCTGCAGCCATTTCCTGCATTCTTTTAGCTTCTGCTTCTTTTTCAGCTTCAACATTTGCTAATTCAGATTCAAAAACTTTTGGAGCGTCGAAATCTTTTGCGGCACTTCCTTTACGAATGATATTAACCTCGTTCATTACGACATCTTTTAAAGGCTTGTCACGAGGTCCGGTTTCAACTTTCCCGATAGAATCTACAACGTCCTGACCTTTAACGATCTTTCCGAATACGGTATGTCTCCCATCCAGTTGTTGTACCGGTGCAAGAGTGATAAAGAACTGGCTTCCGTTTGTTCCTGGACCTGCATTGGCCATAGAAAGAACACCTTTTGAATCGTGGCTTAAACTGTCTACGAACTCATCAGGGTATTTGTAACCAGGACCACCGCTTCCGGTTCCTGTTGGGTCACCACCCTGGATCATGAATCCATCGATAATACGGTGAAATACTAATCCGTCATAATATTTTTTTCCTTTGTAAGTACTGTCAGCCATTTTACTGGTCCCTTCTGCAAGAGAAACAAAATTGGCTACGGTCATGGGAGTTTCTTCAAAATATAATTCAGCAACTATTGGTCCCATAGAAGTGTTGAATTCGGCATACATACCGTCTTCTAATTCTGGATACTCCTCATTGCAAGCGAATAAGGAAAGTGCTACTGTTAATAGTAAAAAAATGCTTTTTGTTTTCATTCTTAATTGTTGGTTTCTGGTTCAGATTCTTCTTTTATTTCATGCAAAGTCACCTTTGCGGTAATTGGCACATTACTGCCTATTTTCTCTTTATCGCCGTAATAACCGAAAGCTTTATGAGAAGGAAAAAGAAATGTGACAGTTTCTCCTTCTTTCATCAATTTTAATCCCTGTCTTAAACCTGTAAAGAGCTTCTCTTTATCCATGGAATACTCTCTGGTTGGTTTATCGCCTTCGGCATAAATAGCTTCTCCTTCTATAGTCGAAATGGTATAATCAAAAACGACCACATCGCCGAATTCCGGAGTCCTGGTATTTGTGCTATCGGTTGATTTATTATTGTAGTAATACCAGAAACCATCTGCCGAGGAGAGGTATTCGGTATCTGCATTTTCACCCATCACCTGTTTAATATAATCCTCTTCCTTGGCGATCATCTCCTTGTTCCTTTCTACCGATTCATCGATATAAGAACCGGAATTTTGAGAAACAGGATATCTCGCCTCTGGGGATTTACATCCGGCAACAGACAGGATCAATAATAATAGAATTAAAATTCTCATTTGTTCAGTTGTTCAGAATATTCTGGTAAGATCTCGTTGAATTTTACAATAGTATCATTCAGCGATAGATTGCTTTTTCCGCCGGCAGCATTAATGTGGCCACCACCTTCAAAGTGCGCACGGGCAAATTTATTCACGTCGAAATCTCCTTTAGACCTAAAAGACATTTTAATAAGGTCTTCGTTCGCTTTCTCTATGAAAATTACTGCGAAAATTATTCCATCAAGGGAAAGACCGTAATTCACAAATCCTTCAGTATCTCCTTTTTGAAAATTATGACGGTCCAGTTCTTCCTGGGACAGGCTTATATAGGCCGTTCTCAGTTCTTTATTTACTTTTAGGTTCTGCAGGGCAGTGCCTAATAACTGTAATTTATTTTCAGAATTGGTATCGAAAATATTATTGTGGATCTGGTCGTTCTTAGCTCCTTTTTCAATAAGATCTGCGATGGCTCTGTGAGTCTCGCTGGAAGTGGAGCTGAAACGGAAAGAACCTGTGTCGGTCATAATTCCGGCATAAAGACAGGTAGCGATTTCCGGAGTGATCTTCTTGTTTGCTCTTAGCTTATCAATGAATTTATATACCATTTCACAGGTTGAGCTCATCTTTGAATCACTATAAGTGTAGTGTGCATAATCTGAAGGCTCCTGGTGATGATCTATCATCACAAAAACAGCGTCTGAAGCGAGCAATGAATCCTGCATAGTACCACACCTGGAAAGATGATTGAAATCCAGGGTGAAAACGATCTCGGCTTCCTCAATGAGTTTGTCGGCTTTTTCCTTTTCAGATTCATAGATGATCACCTCTTCATTCCCTGGTAACCATTTAAGGAAATGCGGATAATCATTAGGAGCGATAACGGTCGCTTTATGACCCTTATCCCTTAAAAAATGCATGAGCCCAAGTGTAGAGCCCATCGCGTCTCCGTCTGGGCCTTTATGGGGTACAATCACTATATTTTCTGCTTTGGCCAGTTCAGCCGTGATCTCCAGTATTCTTGTGTCTATCATAATCGGGGCTAAATATACAATTTAATAATACTTCAGAAATAATGCATCCTTTAAATTTGTAATACAAAAATGAACTCATGAAGATAGTATTTAAGCTTTTTCCAATATTCCTGTTCTTACTTTCCTGCGCAAGTTCTTCCAGCGTCGATTCTGAAAATGAAGCCGATTTTGTGTTCGCTTTTGGAAGTTGTAACCGTGAAGATTCGCCGCAGCCTTTATGGAGTGCTATTCTTAAGAATGACCCCGATGTATTTTTATGGGGAGGCGACAATATATACAGCGATACTGATAATGTCGAAAAAATGAAAGGGGAATACTCATTGCAAAAGCAAAATAAGAATTATCAAAAAGTGTTGAATCAAACTACCGTTCTGGCCACGTGGGATGATCATGATTATGGGCTGAATGACGGCGGAAAGGAATGGCATTTTAAAGAGGAGAGTCAGCAATTATTTCTGGATTTTATGGATGTCCCGGCCAACAGTAAAAGAAGAAACAGGGAAGGAGTTTATCACGCTGAAGAATTTGAAACACCAAAGGGAAGCATAAAAGTGATCCTGCTGGATACCCGGTATTTTAGAGATGAGTTGAAGAAAAGTAATGATCCTAACAGGCGATATGAACCTTCTGAAGGGACGATCCTGGGAGAACAGCAATGGGCGTGGCTGGAAGCGGAGCTTAATAATAGTGAAGCCGATTTCAATGTTATTCTGTCAAGTATACAGATCCTTTCAGAAGAGCATGGATTCGAAAAATGGGCAAATTTCCCTTCTGAAGTTGAAAAATTGAAAGAATTACTGGTCTCTTCCGAAGCCAGAAATGTCATCCTCCTGAGTGGAGATCGCCATATTTCAGAGTTTTCAAAAACCAATGTAGACGGACTGGATTATCCCCTGGTTGATTTCACCTCGAGCGGACTTACCCATACCTATGAAGATTTTGACGGTGAGCCTAACAGGTATAGGGTAGGAGAGGTAGTGAAGTATAAAAGTTTTGGGTTGTTGAAATTCGATTTCAGTAAAAAGAAAGTACGGATGGAAATGAGGGGTGAAAACAATAAACTGCAGCAGGATTATCTGGTTGAATTTCAGTAGGTGAACATAAAAGCTTAAAGGGCTTGTATATGGAAAGGAATTATTTATTTTTGCACGGAATTTAAAAACCATACAATGGCAGATAATAGAACATTCACCATGATTAAGCCAGATGCAGTAGAGAACGGGCATATTGGTGGAATATTAGACCAGATCACAGCTTCAGGATTTAGAATCGTAGCGATGAAGCTTACTCAAATGACTCAGAGAGATGCTGAAACTTTTTATGCGATCCATAAAGAGCGTCCTTTTTTCGGAGAATTAGTTGAATTTATGACTCGTGGTCCTATCGTTGCAGCTATTCTTGAAAAAGACAATGCAGTAGAAGATTTCAGAACTCTTATTGGAGCAACAAATCCAGAAGAGGCTGCTGAAGGAACTATCAGAAAGAAATACGCGAAGAGCATTGGAGAAAATGCCGTTCACGGAAGTGATAGCGATGAGAATGCACAAATAGAAGGTGCTTTCCATTTTGCAGGAAGAGAGATGTTCTAAGAGAACAATTTCAATAAATTAAAAAACCGGACTTTTTGGGTCCGGTTTTTTTTATGTCTATTTAATAAGAGGTTCTTTTTTGAATAACCATTTCAATTGCAGCCTGGTGCCATCTTCAGTTTTTACTTTTTGTAACCTTGGGCAAAGGATAATTGTAAAAACTCCGGATCCTATTAGTTTATAAAGGTGGTCCATTTCTGGAAAAATCAGATCCAGAATGTACTGGCTTCCTGCGAAAAGAATAAAGAAAGCAAAAAAGTATATCAGGAATAATTTTAACGTGTGATTCATTTTAAAAACTTTTTATCTCAGTACCAGTTTTGAAATGATCTCCTGACCCATTTCTTCGTTGAGGTTTCTAATGATCTTCTCTTTTCCGTAACTTAATTCTTCTCTTAGTACAGAAGAACTGAGTTGAACAAATAGTGTATCGTTCTTTAATTTTATAGCGGTGGTGTATTTCTCGATCGCCGGGCCCATCTGGCTGTTCCATACATCTCTTATCTTTACCTGGTTTAATCCTTTATCCAGTTTATTTTCATCTACGAAACTCTTGAGCAGGTCACCGAGCTTCATTTCTTCATTCTTGCGTCTCTTCTTCATCTTGGCTTAGTAAAGGTTTATATCGTTGGTAGTAGTATTTTTTATTATCCCTGTTTTTTACAACCAGCTCTTCTTCATCTGCTTCAAGTACTTCTTCTTTCCATTCATCAAAAGGAGTGGAATAATAAAGCATTAGCGCATTATCCTCGATCCTGGCTGTTATTTTTTCTGCATCATTTGAGGCTTTAATAAAGCCACCATCGATCTTTGGTTTTAGTTTTTTTCTGAAACCAACAGAGTCATTGATCTCAATATAATCTATAAACGGACTTAGACTATATTCAATGACAGAATCTTTTTCGATTTCTACTTTTTCGATCTGCCAGTATCCGTTGAGGTGTTTTATCTGTTCCTCTGGATCCTGTTGAGAGCAGGCTGCAACGGCGATAATGGATAAGATTAAGATGAGTTTTTTCAAAGCTTGAAAATTTTATAAGATTGGTTGCTGGATTTTACAACTTTTTCAGTTCTGTCGGCATGGGTGTCACTCAGGAATATCTGTCCTAATTCGTTGGTCGCCACCAAAGCCACAATATGGGCCACGCGGTTTTCGTCCAGTTTATCAAAAATATCATCCAGCAATAATATCGGGTTCACTTTGCTTATTTCCTTGATAAAATCGAATTGTGCCAGTTTTAATGCGATCAAGAATGATTTTTGCTGTCCCTGGGAACCGAATTTTTTAATAGGGTGACCGGCAATCTCAAAACTCAGGTCATCCTTATGCGTGCCTACAGAAGTATATTGCAGGGCCATATCTTTCTGCAGGTTCTCTTCTAACAGGTTGGAAAGTGAATTGTCAAAAAGCTGACTCTTATAAATGATCTGAACTTCCTCCTTATTATTTGTAATATCGGCATATCGCTTGTTGAATATAGGGATGAACTCTTTCAGAAATTCTTTTCTCTTTTCAAACAGATCCCGTCCAAGGCTGCTTAACTGCAGGTTGTAAACTTCTAAAGTATCCCTTTCAAAAGTATTATTGGCAGCAAAATATTTTAAGAGGGAATTACGCTGTGAAGTGAGTTTGGTATATTGTAATAGCTTATTCAGGTATACCTGGTCGCTTTGTGAGATCACTCCATCCATGAACTTTCTTCGCGTTTCAGAACCTTCAATAATAAGGTCCCGGTCTGCGGGGGAAATTATAACGGTGGGGATAAACCCGATATGGTCGCTAACTTTATCGTAAGCCTTATTATTCCGCTTTATGATCTTTTTTTGTCCCTTTTTTGCGCTCGCCAGGATCTTTTCAGATTTATCATTCTTCTCGAATTCACCTTCAATGACAAAAAAGTCTGAATCATGATTTATATTCTGTGAGGTGATGGGATTGAAATAACTTTTACCGAAGGAGAGATGATAGATGCTGTCCAGAACGTTCGTTTTACCCACCCCGTTATTTCCAACCAGGCAGTTGATCTTTTCATCGAATTCAAATTCAGCCGTCTTAAGATTCTTATAATTAAGCAGGCTAAGATTTTTTAAATGCATAAATCGCTGTATTTCAGCCGGAATTGATAAAAAAGGTTTATATGAAATTGAGTTCCAAAAGGACCCGAAATTATTCAAAAAATACAAATAATTTATCTTTTAATTTTCACAAAAAATTCTATTTTTGCCACGCATTAACAAATTTTTATGGCAACGTATAAGAAAAGAGGATACAAGCCTTCCAATAAGGAGGAAAGAGAACAAGTAGCAGAACAGGAATCTACCACTGCAGAGGTTTTTAATACTTTAGACGAAGGAGCGAGTAGAACTGAAACATGGGTAGCCGATAATCAAAAATATATCTACATCATCGTTGGTGTGGCTATAGTTGCTGTCTTAGGATATTTGGGATATAACCGTTTTGTATTAGAGCCGAAACAAAATGAGGCGGCTAATGAAATGTCCCAGGCTCAGGATTATATGGCTTCTGCTTTAAGAGCCAATGGAGCACAAAGTGACTCTTTGTATAATCTTGCGTTGAACGGGGGAGAAGGTAAGTACGGATTTTTAGATATTATTGATAATTACGGAGGAACAGATGCGGCAAACTTGGCACATTACAATGCTGGTTTCGCATACCTTAGAACCGGAAAGTATCAGGAAGCTATCGAGCAGTTAGAAGGATTCGAAAGTGATGATGAGATCTTTGCTGCTTTGGCGACTGGCGGTATTGGTGATGCTTTTGCACAGTTAGAGCAACCAGAAGAAGCTTTAAATTACTATGAGAAAGCTGCTGAAATGAGATCAAACTCATTCACTACTCCAAGATTTTTATTAAAAGCTGCGATCACTGCCATTAAGATTGGCGATGCAGATGCTGCTGAAGGTTATCTTCTAGAGATCGAAGATGAGTATCCTGAAGCTCCAGAGGCAGATAAGGTGCCAATTTACCTTGGGCAGGCCCGCGCTATGAAAAATTAAAATATGGCTACAGAAGGTAATAACCTTTCACAATACGATAAAGACACGATCCCAAACGCGAAAGATTTTCGGTTTGGGATCGTTGTTTCTGAGTGGAATGACGAGATCACAGAAGGACTTTTTCAGGGTGCCTTCGATGCGTTTATGGAGAACAACGTAAAAAAAGAGAACATCGTTAGGTGGAATGTTCCCGGAAGCTTTGAATTGATCTACGGCTGTAAGAAGCTTCAGGAAAGTTTTGAAATGCTTGATGCTATTATTGCGGTAGGAAGTGTGATCCAGGGAGAGACCAAACATTTTGACTTTGTATGTGACGGTGTGACCCAGGGAATAAAAGACCTGAATGTCAAGGGTGATATCCCGGTGATCTTTTGTGTGCTTACAGATAATAATATCGAACAATCCCGTGCCCGTAGTGGTGGGAAGCATGGTAATAAAGGAACCGAAGCGGCTATCGCTGCCATTAAAATGGCCCAGTTAAGAAAAGACGCTAAATTCTACAAGGGTTAAAATTCAGTCTTTTAGGTCTTCAAAACGGCATTGTTATTGCTTCCTTTAATAATACCCTGATGCTTCGGATTTTTGAAGCATTTTGAGTAAATTTGGATCAGCAAATAATCTACAGTTTTGAAAATCAATTTTAACAAGATCAGAAAAAACACCAGGTATAACTATACCCCGCGTTATTATAAGGGTAAGGATACCGGGAATATTTATGATTTTGATTCAAAATTCAACAAATACAGAGAGACGACCAACGCGATAGATTTTGGATCTCATTGGGCTGAGGCTAGAGAGTCCAGCAGAACCAGGGGAAACCGAAGCATTAACCGTCGCGTTATCTATATAATTATAATTTTACTTTTCATTTGTCTGTGGATATTAGATTTTGATTTGTCCATTTTCTCGAATCCCCGTTAAATGAGTAACGTAATACAATTGTTGCCCGATCATGTTGCTAACCAGATCGCTGCGGGTGAAGTGGTGCAACGTCCGGCCTCGGTAATAAAAGAACTTCTCGAAAATTCAATAGACGCAAAGGCCAGCCGTATCCAGGTTGTGATCAAGGATGCGGGTAAATCACTTATTCAGGTCATTGATGATGGTGTGGGTATGAACCTTACCGATGCTCGTATGAGTTTCGAAAGGCATGCCACATCTAAAATAAAGATAGCAGATGATCTTTTCAGTCTTAAGACGAAAGGTTTTCGTGGGGAAGCACTAGCTTCTATAGCCGCGATCGCTCATGTGGAGTTAAAGACCAGGAGAGAAGAAGATGAGGTAGGAACCTGTCTTAAGGTGGAAGGCTCCCAGGTTGTTTCGCAGGATCCATGTGTAACGCCAAAAGGAACCTGTATTTCGGTAAAGAACCTTTTTTATAATATCCCTGCCCGTCGTAATTTTCTGAAATCTGATAACGTGGAAACCCGTCATATCATTGATGAGTTTCAGAGAGTGGCGCTGGCACATCCAGATATCAGTTTTTCCCTTATGCATAATGGCAATGAGCTTTTTCAATTACCAATGGCCAATTTCCGCCAGCGTATTACCAATATCCTGGGCGGGAAGACCAATGAAAAGCTGGTTCCGGTAGAAGAAGATACCGAAATCGTAAAAATTTCAGGCTTCGTAGGAAAGCCTGAATTTGCTAAGAAGAGTCGTGGTGAGCAGTTCTTTTTTGTGAATAACAGGTTCATAAAGAGTCCCTATCTCAATCATGCGGTGGTGGCTTCTTTTGAAGGCTTGTTAAAAGATAAAAGTTACCCGAGCTATTTCCTATATCTGGAAGTAGATCCCAAGTCTATAGATATCAATATTCATCCAACCAAGACCGAGATCAAATTTGATGATGAACATGCTTTGTATGCCATACTTAAAAGTTCTATAAAGCATAGCCTGGGCCAGTTCAATGTAGCTCCAATGCTGGATTTTGAAAGAGATTCTGAATTGGATACGCCTTATGAATACAAGAATAAGGAAGCAGACATGCCCCAGGTAGAGGTAGACCGTAATTTCAATCCTTTTCAGCAGGACTCAGCGCCGAAAACACAATATTCGGGCGGAGGTACCGGTTATAAAAGGGATAAGCAGCCGGAATGGGAAAGTCTTTATTCCGGAATGCAATCTGAAACTGAAACCGATCTGGATGTTGGGCAGATAGAATTTGAAAGCGAAGAGGTGACCGGCAATCTTTTTGGAGCTAAACAGGAACAGACAGAAAAGTCAACTTTTCAGGTTCAGAAGAAATATATTGTTTCCACACTTAAGAGTGGAATACTGGTAATAGATCAGCATAGAGCGCACACCAGAGTTTTGTATGAAGAACTTTTGAAAAATATAACCGTTTCATCTGCAGTTAGTCAGCAGTTATTATTTCCATTAAGGCTTCAGTTTAATCATCATGAGGTAGAAATGCTGAAGGAGATAAAGGAATCTCTGGAACAAACCGGTTTTATCTTTTCTGAGATCAAGAAAGATGAGGTGGAGATCACCGGGATACCAACCCTGATTTCTGAAAGTGAAGTGGAGATCCTGCTGGAACAGTTACTGGCAGATTTTGAAAAAGATGTACCTGATAACGGGTTCTCACAAACCGATCTCCTGGCTAAGTCTCTAGCAAAATCCATGGCCGTTAGATCTGGTACCTTGCTGAATTCGGCCGAGCAACAACATATTGTAAATAGGTTATTCGCCTGTAAAGAGCCGGCGGTTAATCCTTTTAATAAAACAGTGTTCACGACTTTATCTGTCGATGAACTCGATAAAAAATTTGCCTAATGGGAAGAATGACCGAAACCGTAAAGGTTTTATTAATAATCAACGTAATATTCTTTATTGGTAGCCAGCTAATCGGTGAAGTCGCCTACGAGTATTTCGCACTATGGTTTATTAAAAATCCAAATTTCCAGGTCTGGCAGATAATTACCCATATGTTCATGCATGGAGGCTTTATGCATATACTTTTTAATATGTATGCTTTGTGGGCTTTTGGTAGCCCTATTGAACAGATGCTTGGCCAGAAAAAATTTATATTCTTCTATTTTTCTGCCGGGATAGGAGCGGCTCTTTTACATACCTTAGTGAACTATTACGGCTATCAAACCGGGATGCAGGAATTGATGAATGCCGGGATGAGTATGGCCCAAGTGGATAATTTCCTTTATACCGGCGAATACCCAAAGAGCATTCTGGAAAATGTTTCTATGGATCAGCTTCAAAACCTTTATGGAGCCTTTTCCAATCCAGCCGTTGGAGCGTCTGGTGCCATCTATGGTATACTGGTCGCTTTTGGAATGATGTTCCCTAATGTGGAACTTTTCCTTCTTTTTGTTCCGGTACCAATTAAAGCCAAGTATTTTATTCCCGCTTTAATTGTCTTAGATTTGTTTTCTGGAGTTACCGGTTATTCAATTTTTGGTGGCTCGATCGCACATTTTGCCCATGTTGGAGGTGCGCTATTCGGTTTTATCATGATGTATTACTGGAAAAAGAATCAATTTAACAATAACCGCTGGTATTGATGAGATCATCAGACAGACTTAGATATAAGATCCAGACCGCTACGGTCACAGAGAAGCTCATTGCCATCAATGTGCTGGTCTTTGTCGTGTTCTTTCTGTTGAGAACTATAGCTTACCTGTTCCAGTTGCCTTCAGAATTTTTACTGGAATGGTTTGTATTCCCTAAGGAGCCCATGGAATTCTTATTGAAACCATGGTCTATCATTACCTATTCTTTTTTACATAGCGGAATATGGCATATTCTGTCAAATATGCTGATCCTTTATTTTTCAGGGATATACTTTCTGAACTATTTTTCACCCAAACGACTCCTTAACTATTATTTCCTTGGAGTCATAATTGGAGCATTGGTCTATATGCTTAGCTATAATCTTTTCCCTGCTTTTCAGGGAACAGGGAAGTCTTATCTTATGGGGGCTTCTGCCGGAGTTATGGCGGTTTTGATAGGCATCGCTTCTCATGTTCCAAATATGCGGGTTAGATTGATGCTTATTGGGAGCGTGAAATTCTGGTGGATCGCGGCATTTTTAGTAGTGCTGGACGTTATCCAGATCCCTATGGGAAATGCTGGCGGACATTTGGCTCACCTTGGTGGAGCAGGGCTTGGATATCTTTACACCAATCAGCTTAAAAAAGGGAATGATATAGGGAAATGGTTCGAAAACCTCATGGATTCTATCGCTTCAATCTTTAAACCAAGAGAGCGAAAGGCCAGGATGAAAACCGTACACAGAACCGGGAAAACAGCCAAGACCACAAGACGAACTTCAACTAGTAAAAACGTTAATAAGGACGAAAAGCAAAAAAGAGTAGACGCTATCCTGGATAAGATAAGCAAGAGTGGTTATGAGAGTTTAAGCAAAGCTGAAAAGGATTTCCTGTTCCAGGCCGGTAAAGAAGATTAAATGAAGAAATTAGGCTTATTTGATAAATTCATTTTTATTCTGAATTCCCTAGCGGCGACGGCTCTATTATTTTCCTATTTACTACCTCATATTCCACCAAAATCATTTCCACTTCTTTCAGTATTAAGTCTCGGTGTACCCGTGCTTATTATTTTGAATTTATTATTTCTTGTATACTGGCTTTTCAGACTTAAAAGACAGGTATTACTTTCTCTTATCGTTCTGCTTCTTGGATATAAATATGTGGCCGGTTTTGTTAGAGTATCATTAGGAGATGAAGAGGATGAAAAAGTATCAGACCTTTCCCTGATGAGCTATAATGTGCGTATGTTCAATGCATATCAATGGTCCTCCAGGAAGGATATTCCTGAAAAGATCACCGGTTTTATCAAAGACAAGGATCCCGATATACTATGTGTGCAGGAGCATTATGTTGGTGCGGCAGAGCTGGCCAAGATCTACCCTTATGAATATGTAAAGCTGAAGGGTAAAAATGCTGAATTTGGATCTGCTATATTTTCGAAGTTCCCGATCATCAATCAAGCTTCCCTGGATTTTCCGCATAATGGCAATAATAATGCTATTTATACCGATATTGTGATCAGGGAAAAAGATACCGTTCGTGTATTTAATGTTCATTTTCAATCGCTGAATATAAAACCGGGTATAGACGACCTTCAGAAGGAAGATTCGAAGAAATTACTGGGTAGGATAGGCTATGGTTTTTCATTGCAGCAGGAACAGGCAGAAATGCTCATGGACGAACTTAATAGCTCTCCATACAGGACGATAATCGCTGGAGATTTTAATAATACCAGTTTTTCGTATATCTATAATCTTATCAAGCAGGATGGAAGGTATAATGATGCTTTCCTGGAGGCTGGTAATGGTTTCGGAAAAAGCTTTAAGCTGAATTATTTTCCGCTTAGAATAGATTTTTTATTGATTGAGAACGGAATGAAGATCAACGAATTTGAGAAATTTGAGATCGATTTTTCGGATCATTACCCAGTGCTAACCAGGATTGGTATCTAATTTCTGCGATTCCAGATAATCTAAAGCTGCGTTACCTTCATTAAAGATCAGATCCAGGATACAAAGGTTGGGCAGGAAACCTGCTTTAGAATCGAAAACCTGGGTATACTTAGCATTGATAAGCCCCTCATTAGATTTAGCATTCACCAACTCCCTGTGGTTTATTATATCATTTGGTCTTAGAATAAATTCTCCGGTCTTTTCGAATTCCCACTCCAGCTGTAAACTATCTACAACGAATTCCATGCAATGATAATTGAAGTCCATTAAGAATTTGAAGTCTTTGTGGTATAAAGGATAAAGATCATCTTCATAGAACTCGAAGAACGGGGACGTCTGGTAAGAGGCTTTAAAAGCTCTCCAATGCTGAGTTTGCCAATTAAATTCATTCTCGATCTGCACATCTTTATACTTCTGATGTCCTTTGGTCTTCAGGCCCAGCGCTGAACTATGCTTGATGGGAATATTAAGTGTAAGCTTACCGTTAGCATCATAAATGTACATTCTATTCCTGTAGGTCTGCTTCTGGTAATTATCCTCGTTCTCAAAAACCACTTTATCGGCTTGTGCAATTGCCACCCATTGGCTTATTGGCCCAAAATAGGAGGGATGTAATAGAACAGATCTCATGGTCCTATGCTTCTTCTCTACGTTTCTTGAAATATTTCCATCCAAAGAAGATCACCATAATGATAAGGAAGTATGGCAATAGAGAGGTAGGTTCTCCATCACCTTTTACGGTGGTGAAAACTCTATCCCATCTAATCTTTTTGAATCCGCTGGCATTAGAATCCCAACTCATCCAGATGAACACTGGTTTTCCTACTACGTGATTTTCGGGAACGTAACCCCAGGTACGGCTATCTTCAGAGTTATTCCTGTTGTCACCCATCATCCAGTAGTAATTCTGTTTGAAAGTATAGCTATCTATCGGCTGCCCATTTAATAAAACCTGGGTGCCATTAATAGATAATTTATTATCCATACCCATTTCAGATCCTTCGTAGGTTTCTATGATCTCCCTATAAAAGGCCATACTTTCAGGAGTGATATCTACTGTAACTCCTTCTTCCGGAATGTAAATTGGACCAAACTGGTCATTATTCCAGCTTCTTTTTCCGTCGTTAGGAAACATGCTGGTCTTTTTAATACCTACAGAATCTACGTAACGCTTTATTGAAGCAACATTCGGATGATTTTTAAATCGCTCGAAGCTTTCGTCTGATAAAGACTGAATAAAGAAAGCATTGTTATTAGGATTATAGGAATAACCATCGGTTATATCATATAACTTATAAAGGCTTTGCGGATTGAAAGGTTGCCCCTTGGTTTGTCCTATGTATGAGAATTGAGGTTTAGCTCTGTCTGGAAGCTCAAGTTGTTCCCCGTTAATATGAACATAGCCATCAACTACCGAAAGGGAATCTCCCGGCACTCCTACAGCTCGTTTAACGTAATTCGACTTTTTATCTACCGGTTTTTTGTAGTGCTTACCCGAGCGATCAAAAAATTTACGGACTGTATCTACAGGCCAGTTGAAAACAACGATATCGTTCCTTTCTATTTTTTCAAATCCCGGAAAACGTAAATATGGGATCTGCGGTTTATTTAAATAAGATTTGATCCCAAGCACCGGAATTGTATCGTGAACCATAGGGAAGGCAACGGCTGTTTCAGGCACCCGAGCGCCATAATGGAATTTGCTAACGAAAAGAAAATCACCAACCAGCAAGGTCTTTTCCAAGGAGGATGTTGGTATGGTGAACGGCTGCATAAAATAAGTATGAACTATCGTAGCGGCAATAACTGCAAAAAGAATAGAACTAATCCATTCCCCGGCCTCACTGCGAGGCTTAAGGTCACGATCTGCGATGTAAGCATCGTTTGTCGCGTAGTTCACATAATAGATGTAAAAACCTAAGGTAAGTATGACCGCGAAAGTTTCTGCAGTAGAATTTCTACCAAAACTTCTAATGGTTTCCACCCAGATCACCGGAATGATAATAAGATTTACGATAGGGATAAACATCAAAATCACCCACCATTTTGGACGGTTAATGATCTGCATTAGTACTATCGCATTGTAAACAGGGATTGCTGCTTCCCAGGCTTTTCTACCAGCTCTTTGATATAGTTTCCAGGTTCCTAGAAAATGGACTACCTGTAATAACAGGAAGAAAATAAACCATTCGGTAAAAGTCATATTTTAGAATCTTTACTGTATAAGGCAGAATTTGCCTCGAATTGTTACATTTTAATTTTGAAAAAGATCTGCCAGGACATCCTTCATGGTGAATATTCCAGACTTATCTTTTAGATATTCTGCCGCGACAACAGCTCCCAAGGCAAAACCCTGTCTGGATTTAGCTGTATGAGTGATTTCAATTTTATCTACTGGTGAGTCATAAGTCACGGTATGAGTTCCAGGAACATCTTCAATTCTTTTAGCATATATTGGGATCTCATCTTCATCGGCATCATCTAGTTGCCAGCCTTTTAATCTTGAATTTTCTTCCAAGATCTGTTGAGCCAGGGTAATAGCGGTTCCACTAGGTGCATCTAACTTTTTTGTATGATGTATCTCTTCAATATCGACCTTGTAATCCTCCAGACCCTGCATCATTTCAGCAAGTTTTTGATTTAACTGAAAAAATACATTTACCCCTAAACTAAAATTAGAGGCGTAAATAAATGCTGAATTTTCATCCTTGCAGATATTTCTGGCTTTTTCATATTGGTCCAACCAGCCGGTAGTACCGCTAACAACCGGAATGTTATTTTTAAAACAAGTGGTTATATTTTTAAACGCTGCTTTTGGGATACTAAAATCTATGGCAACATCGATATTCTTATCTTTTAGATCGTGATTTTCTATATCATCACTGATCTTTAATACGATTTTATGGCCACGGTTTTCAGCAATCTCCTCGATGGTCTTTCCCATTCTTCCGTAACCTAAAAGAGCGATATTCATATTAGAATCTGTAATTAAGTGTGAGTCCGTAATTTGTTTTGCCGGTCAGGGCATCGAAATCAAGCCCTGGTTTTACTGAGAGGTCTTCGTCAACATTAAACTGCCTTAAATGCGCCTCTACATTGGCATCGATAATATTTAAAATATAGACGCCAACCGTTACCAGGATGGAAATCTCTTTATTTTTTTGATAGAATTCCTGCGCATCGATTAAACGGTTCGTTGGGATTCTTTGTTCTCCATTTACTGTAAATTCATCTTTTCTTCCAGCAAGTCTGTCTTTATAGGCATTACGATAACGATCATATTCCTTGTCATTATCCAGGTAGAAATAAATTCCGGTTCCAATCCCGGCATAAGCTATGGGAATCTTCCAGTAACTGCCATTATAGGCCTGTCCTAATCCAGGAAGAACTGCTGAATAAAATGCTGCTTTGGCGGGAGCAAGGGCGTTATAGGGTTCGTAGTCTTTTTCCCTTTGTTCTCTTTTCAGCTCTTTTCTGGATTTTTTTTCTGAAGTCACTAACAGGGAATCCTGCTGAGCCGTAGCTATCGAAGCGATCAGTAGAAAAAAGAATAGGAAAAATTTAGGATTACTCTTCACCCCGGATTAATTTTTTGATCCTTTCGAAATCTTCTTCTGAAGAAAATGGGATGGTTAATTTTCCACTACCTTTTTTTGTGACCTTCACATCTACTTTGGTACCAAGGTATTCAGTAAATTCCTTGACTCCTTTTTTATAGGTTTTCGGGACGCTAACTTTTTTAGTTGCAGCAGAAGGTTTTCCGTCAGAATTCAGCTCACGAACCAGTTGCTCTGTTTCCCGAACTGAAAGTGATTTCTGAATAATCTTTTCGTATATATCAAGTTGCTTCTGGGGATCATCAATATTAATAAGTGCTCTACCATGTCCCATACTTAAGAAGCCATCACGCATTCCTGTTTGAATGATTGGGTCGAGCTTTAAGAGTCTCAGGTAATTCGCGATCGTAGAACGGTTCTTACCTATACGCTCGCTTAATTGCTCCTGGGTTAACTGTATCTCGTCGATTAATCTCTGGTAAGAGAGGGAAATCTCGATAGGATCAAGGTCCTGTCTCTGGATGTTTTCTACAAGCGCCATTTCCAGTGATTCCTGGTCATTGGCAATTCTTATATAAGCCGGGATAGTATCCAGGCCAACAAGTTTAGATGCCCTGTATCTTCTCTCTCCTGAAACCAGCTGATATTTATCAAAGTCAAGTTTTCTTACCGTGATTGGCTGAATTACGCCTAATTCACGGATGGAGGAAGCAAGCTCCTTAAGAGATTCCTCGTTAAAGCTAGTTCTTGGCTGAAATGGATTTACTTCTATAGAAGACAATTCCAGTTCAACAATATGGCCAACCAGTTTGTCGGCATTTTTATCCTCAGCAGATTTTATATCATTTTCCGGATCTTTCAGTAGGGCTGAAAGTCCTCTTCCCAACGCTTGTTTTCTGGTAGCCTTCGCCATTTGTCTTAATTTTTCTTGATAATTTCATGTGCCAGGCTCAAATAATTGCTGGCTCCTTTGCTTGAAGCATCATAGTTAATGATACTTTCTCCATAACTGGGCGCTTCACTTAAACGTACATTTCGCTGAATGATTGTTTCAAAGACCATTTCGTCAAAATGTTTCTTAACCTCTTCCACAACCTGATTAGAAAGTCTTAATCTCGAATCATACATAGTTAATAGCAGACCTTCGATATCCAGTTTATTATTATGGATCTTCTGAACACTTTTGATAGTGTTTAATAATTTGCCCAAACCTTCCAGTGCGAAATACTCACATTGGATTGGAATTATTACTGAATCTGAAGCTGTAAGCGCATTCAGCGTCAATAATCCCAGGGAAGGAGCACAATCTATCAGTATAAAATCATATTTGTCTCTAAGTGGTTCTATTGCCTTTTTAAGCATAGATTCCCTGTTCTCCTGGTCTACCAGTTCAATTTCTATGGCAACAAGATCAATATGCGCCGGGATAATATCCAGATTTGGTGAACTGGTCTTTAGGATCGCCTCTTCGGCTTTTATGGAGTGTTCCAGTAACTGGTAAGTACCCTTTTCAACCTCTTCTACGTCTATACCAAGACCTGAGGTAGCGTTAGCCTGAGGATCGGCATCAATCAATAATATCTTTTTTTCCAGAACCCCAAGCGAAGCAGCAAGGTTCACAGATGTTGTGGTTTTACCCACGCCTCCCTTTTGGTTGGCAATAGCAATGATTTTACCCATTAAAAATGTATGATTTTTGAAAGGTAAAAATACAATTTATTATAGGTTTAGAAAATGAAATTGTTAACAGCTTCTAAAGAAAAACCGGTATTTCCGTAGTTATATGGAAATACCGGTTTTAAAGATTGTTCATAAAAATTATAAACCTCTTTTTTAGTTTGCTGATTCTTCAGTTTCAGGCATTAAAACTCCTAATAGATAATTGTCATTAAGATATTTTTCAGCCATTTTCTGAAGGTCGTCTGCTTCAAGCTCCTCAACCATTTCGTTGTAATCCTTGATTTCCGAAAGGTCATAATTCTCACTATCGGCTTTTTCCAGCTGATCTATCCAGAATTTATTTTCCTTAAGCTTTTCTTTTCGCTGTAGTTTAAAGGTTTCCTTGACCTTTGCAAGGTCCTCTTCTGTTGGACCATTTTCTCTAATCTTCTCAACTTCAGCCAATGCCGCTTCGGTTAATTTTTCAACATTTTCAGGCCCACAAGGGAACCCAATGGAGAAATTGTAACTTTCGTATGGGATCTTAGACATGTTTCCACGCGCTCCTACACCATACACTCCGCCTTCTTCCTCACGTAGTTCTTCAACCAGTTTAATGGTCAAGACCTCCGACAGAGCAGTTAGAGCAAGGTCGTCTTCCTCATCATATTCAGTTTCACCATTCCAGATGATGCTTACACGGCTCTTTGGATCTGAACCTTTATAAACCGTTTTTTCCCTGTAATAATCTGTGTTTTCACGAAAAGTTGGTTCTTTGTAATCTTCTTCAGAATTATTAGATGGAAGACTGGCAATATATTTAGAAGAGAATTCCTTTAATTTCTCTTCATCGATATTTCCTACGAAGTAGAAAATGAAATCTGAAGCGTCACTAAATCTTTCCTGGTATTTTTCGTAGGCAAGATCGTAATCCATTTCATCATATTTTTCAGGAGTAGGGAAACCTACATGTCTAGGGTTGCCTTCATTTCTGAACTTATTAAGTTCATTCTGAAAATAGAAGTTAGGATTAGACATCAGGTTGCCCAAGAAATTCTTTTGCTTGGTGGTGAAAGAATTATAAGCTTCTTCATCTTTATTCAGATCTGTAAAATAAAGATGTATCATCTGCATCATGGTCTCGAAATCATTTGGAGTAGTGCTTCCATTGAAACCTTCAGAATAAGTGCTGATTCCGGGTCTCACATTTACAATTTTACCGCTCATCATCTTGTTGAGCTCATTCTTGTCCAGGCCTCCAACACCCGCTTCGGTTAACCCAGCATTGGCAAATACTGTAGACTGGAATTCCTCGTCTGAATATAGAGAGGTTCCTCCCGCGCTATAGGCTGAAAATAGGATCTCATCATTTTTAAAATCGGTTTTTTTATAAACTACTTTTGCACCATTGCTAAGTATAAGCGTATTAAAACCAAGCTCGTCGTTTGCCTTAACTTCTTTAATACTTCCCGCGGTTGGCATTTCGGTGATCAGGTTTTCACGAACTTCTTCATATGAATATTCGGCGATCTCTGAATTTTCCACTTCATTTAATACCGCGAGTACTTCTTCTTCTGTTACTTGTTTAATCGATTCCTTGGCAGGACCGGTTAGCACGATAACCCTGTTCTCATCATGAATAAAATCATTTATGAGTGCGTTAATATTTTCAAGGCTAATGTCATCCAGGTTTTCTTTAGCGAACTCGTAAGTCCATTCAGTTCCCGGGATCGGTGAATTTTCAAGGAAATTATATACGTATTGATTTACAAGTCGGTTACTTTCCTGCTTATCACGATCTTTATACTCTTTTTCCAGTCTGGCTAAATATTCCTTTTTGGCACGTTCGAATTCATTCTGATTGAAACCATATCTTTTAACTCTCTCATTTTCAGTAACCAGGGCTCTTAAAGCAGTTAACTGATCATTTTCACCGGTCATGGCAAAGGACTGATAAGCATTTTTTAAAGGAGAATAAGTACTGCCATAATAAGAATATCCGTAAGTGAAAGGTGGAGTAGGGCTGTTGGCAAGTTCTTCAAGCCTGTTATTGATCATGGTAGAGAACATATTTTGCTCTAGCTTCTCCTTATAATCATCTATGGTAACTACATCTTTAGCTTCTTCCAAATCCTTATAATAGATCTGAACTCTACTAAAATTGGCCTCGGGATCTGATGCAATCGCTACAAAAGTCTCGTCATGATTAGGAACTCCATATTCTTTTCTTTCAACCGGATTTTCTCTGGCTTCAAGATTTGAAAAATGTGATTTTATTTTTTCTTCTATAGTTTCAATATCCAGGTCGCCAACGGCGATAACAGCCATCAAACCTGGTCTGTACCAATCTTTATAGTAACTACGAATGGTTTCATAATCTGCATTTTGAATCACTTCTTTTTTGCCAATTGGTAATCTTTCAGCATACCTTGAATTATACATAACCTTAGGAAGGTATTCCTGCATCATACGCTTATCCGGACCTAGACCTAAGCGGTATTCTTCCAGAACCACTCCACGTTCCCCGTCGATAGCTTCTTCAGTTAAAAGGGCATTATGTGCCCAATCTTCCAGAACAGTGAATCCACCTTCTAATTTTTCAGGATCATCACTGGGAATAGGTAAAATATAGACTGTTTCGTCAAAACTGGTATAGGCATTGAGGTCTGCGCCAAATTTTACACCTATACTTTGCAGATAGTCTACTAATTCATTTTTCTCAAAGTTTTTGGTGCCATTAAAGTTCATGTGCTCAACGAAATGAGCAAGTCCCCGCTGTTCGTCTGTCTCGAGAATAGACCCGGCTTTTATGGCAAGTCTTAATTCTAATTTGTCTTCCGGTTTCCCATTATTTCTAATATAATAAGTAAGTCCGTTGTCTAGCTTACCAATTTTTACATTGGGGTCTGTTGGGATCTTTTCTGGTGTTTTGTTTTGCGCCAAAGCAAAGTTGGTCACAACCAGAAATAATACCCAAAAGGTACTGGTAAAGTAATTTTTCATAAAAATTTATATAGGTGTTATTAAATATGTCTGTAAGATAGAATTTTTCAGAAAGATTCTCATAAAACCGGTATATTTTTAACGAAAAAGTTTAACGGTATGCTGTAAAATAAAAACCGGATCAAATCCTGCGAATTTCAGGAATCGATACGGTTTTTGAATAAAATTTATTACTGACCTCTTTTAGCCGTTCTTCTTAGACTTGATCATATTTTCCAGCATATCCCACATTTCTTCAGGAACTGCTTCCAGTAAATTGAACTGTCCGGCTCCTTTTAGCCATTCTCCACCGTCTATGGTGATAACCTCACCATTTACATAAGCAGAAAAATCTGAAACCAGGTAAGCGGCAAGGTTGGCGAGCTCCTGATGATCACCAACTCTTTTTAAGGGTACTTTTTTAGCAAGATCGAATTTCTCTTTCAGATCACCCGGTAAAAGCCTGTCCCATGCACCTTTGGTAGGGAAGGGACCGGGAGCGATGGCATTGGATCTGATTCCATATTTAGCCCATTCCACGGCTAGAGATCTGGTCATTGCTAATACTCCGGCTTTTGCAGTTGCACTCGGCACAACATAAGCTGAACCCGTCCAGGCATAAGTAGTCACTATATTAAGGATGGTCTTATTTTCTTCCTTCTTATCTATCCAGTGTTTACCAAGAGCCAGGGTACAGTTCTTACTTCCTTTCAATACAATATCTATAATTGTGTCAAAAGCATTCGCACTTAATCTTTCAGTAGGAGAAATGAAGTTTCCGGCAGCGTTGTTCAGTAGAATATCTACAGATCCAAATTCTTTTACTACTGCATCGCGCATAGCTTCAACCTGATCATAATGTCTTACATCACATTGCACCGCAAAACATTTTCCGCCGGTCTCTTCTTCAAGTTCCTTTACAGTATTTTCAAGTTTTTCTATATTCCTGGAAGTGATGGCTACATTCGCACCAAGTTCAAGAAAGTATTTGGTCATTGATTTTCCAAGTCCGCTTCCTCCTCCGGTTACGATAATATTTTTCCCTTCAAGAGCATCGTCCCGAAGCATTTTTTTCTTTAAATCCATATTGTTGGTTGGTTTTTATTCGTCGATTAATATTTCTAATAATTGTATGGCAGCATCACTGATCTTGGTACCCGGACCAAAAACTGCAACTGCACCGGCATCAAAAAGAAATTGATAATCCTGGGATGGGATTACCCCGCCAACAATTACCATAATATCTTCTCTGCCTAATTTCTTTAATTCTTCAATTACCTGAGGAACCAGGGTTTTATGTCCCGCAGCAAGGGAAGAAACTCCTAAAATATGCACATCATTTTCAACAGCCTGTTGTGCAGCTTCCGCAGGGGTCTGGAATAGAGGACCAATATCCACATCAAATCCAAGATCGGCATAACCTGTAGCAACTACTTTGGCGCCGCGGTCGTGGCCATCCTGGCCCATTTTAGCGATCATGATCCTTGGCCGGCGACCTTCCATTTCGGCAAATATATCGGCCAGTTCTCTTGCTTTATTAAACGAACTGTTATCTTTCATTTCTTTCGAATATACTCCGCTAAAGGATTGAATTTTTGCTTTATATCTTCCGTAAACATCCTCTAAAGCATCGCTTATCTCACCCAGACTTGCTCTTTCTCTCGCAGCTTCTACCGCAAGAGCCAGTAAATTAGCATTTTCTTCTTTAGCAGCTTTTCTTAAATTTTCCAGTGACTGCTGAACTTTTTCTTCATTCCTTTCAGTCCTGATCTTTTCAAGTCTGGCTACCTGCTGTTTTCTAACCGTTTGGTTGTCTACTTCAAGGGTGACCAGTTCATCTTCTTTTTCCAGGCGGTATTTATTGACCCCTACGATCACATCGGTCTCGCTATCTATTCTAGCCTGTTTTCTGGCAGCAGCTTCCTCAATTCTCATTTTTGGAATTCCTGCTTCAATAGCTTTGGTCATTCCGCCCAGTTCTTCAACTTCTTCAATAAGCTTCCAGGCCTGTTCAGCGATCTGCTCCGTTAATTTTTCTACATAAAAACTTCCTGCCCACGGATCTACAGTTTTGGTAATATTGGTTTCCTGCTGCAGGTATAATTGAGTATTTCTGGCGATCCTTGCTGAAAAATCTGTTGGCAGTGCAATGGCTTCATCCAGTGCATTGGTATGTAAACTCTGGGTTCCGCCAAAAGCAGCTGCAGCAGCTTCTATGCAGGTTCTCGCGACATTATTAAAGGGATCCTGTTCAGTTAAGCTCCATCCACTGGTTTGGGAATGGGTTCTTAATGAAAGGGATTTTGGATTTTTAGGATTGAACTGTTTTACCAGTTTTGCCCACAACATTCTTGCTGCTCGCATTTTCGCGATCTCCATAAAATGGTTCATCCCGATTGCCCAGAAAAAGGAAAGTCTTGGAGCGAAACTGTCAATATCCATTCCCGCATCCAAACCTTTTCTAATGTATTCCAATCCGTCAGCTAAAGTATAAGCCAGCTCAATATCGCAGGTCGCACCGGCTTCCTGCATATGATATCCGGAAATACTAATACTATTGAACTTTGGCATATTTTGAGAAGTATACTCAAATATGTCTGATATGATCTTCATCGATGGAGTAGGAGGGTAGATGTAGGTATTTCTAACCATGAACTCCTTCAGAATATCATTCTGTATGGTTCCTGAAAGTTGTTCTGGCTTTACTCCCTGTTCTTCGGCAGCAACTATATAAAAGGCCATGATAGGAAGCACCGCTCCATTCATGGTCATGGAAACCGACATTTTATCCAGCGGGATCTGATCAAATAGGATCTTCATATCCTCTACTGAATCTATGGCTACCCCGGCTTTTCCGACATCACCTACAACTCGTTCATGATCTGAATCATAACCACGATGCGTTGGGAGGTCGAATGCTACCGAAAGTCCTTTCTGGCCTGCAGCAAGGTTTCTTCTGTAAAAAGCATTGCTTTCTTCAGCGGTTGAAAATCCTGCATACTGGCGTATTGTCCATGGTCTGCTTACATACATGGTGCTGTAAGGTCCGCGCAAATAAGGTGGGATACCAGCAGCAAAATTCAAATGTTCAGCTTCTGAAATATCTTCTTTGGAATATGAGGTCTTGATCTCAATTTCCTCAGGTGTTTTAAAAGTTTCCTTTTGCGAATCAGGTTTTCTACTGGAGAACTCCTTATCGGCAAGGCTTATATTTTGAAGATCTTTGCGTTGCATAAATCTTAATTTTATTGGGTTGGCTAGCTTTGTTTTTCTTTTTCTAATCTCTTCTGTTCACTCTCTTCACTCAGCCGTTTCTCAAGTATAGGTTCAATTAAAATTTTTCTCGGATTTTTTTTCAGGAATGGGTATAACTCAATATCATCCTGCATTTTGTCATCTGGATTTTCGAACTTATTTGTTCCTATTAGGACAAGATCTCCGTTATTGAATTTCTCCTGTTCTGCTGCAGCACTTTCTTTTATTTTCTTTTGAATGACTCCAGATTTTAATTCTTTCAAAAAGCCTCCGCCTTTTTCAATTTCCTTGAAGATTTCCAGTGCTTTTTCAGCAAGTTGTTTCGTCAGGGTTTCAATATAATAGGTGCCTTCAGCCACATTACCAACTTTATCCAGGTAACTCTCATTCCTCATGATAAGCAACTGATTCCGGGCTATGCGGTCTCCAAATTCATTGTCCTTATGATAAATGGCATCATATGGCATGTTGTAAATAGAATCTGCCCCTCCCAGGATCGCACTCATACCTTCAGTAGTTGTACGTAGGAAATTCACATTATAGTCATACAATGTTTTAGTTCGTTTTGTTGGTTGGGCCACAATATGACAATCTGTTTTGAAACCGAATTCTTCTGCTACTGTCGCCAATATCCATCTAAGTGCCCTGATCTTTGAGATCTCAAAGAAATAATCTGAGCCTACCGAAACGATAAACTGAAAGGTAAATTTTGATTTTTCCTTCTCTGAAAATTCAAGTTGATCCAAGTGATTTAAATACTCGGTGACATGGGCAATGGAGTAGGCCAGTTGTTGCGGAATATTAGCCCCTGCATTTTGATATAATCCCAGGTCTATACTAACAGCCGACTCTAAATTTGAAGAGTTATTCAGGATCTTCTCAAGTTCTGAATGGTCTGCTTTTAAGCTGTCAAACCAGTTTCCAGATCTGGCCAGTTTTCCAATGATATCGGTCTGAAGAAATACCTTAAGATCCTTACCTGCTATAAATTCATTCAATTTCTGAACGTATTCCGCATCAAGAAATTCTGGTTTTAAATAGACCGTGATCCCTGCGGGAAGATCTTTAAAAAGTTCAGCGAAATCGATTTCTTGTGAGGGTAAAATAAACCATAGCGCTTCGGTTCCTTTCTGCAATCTATCCAGCGCCTTTTTATTGGCGGTTTCGGCAGAAGTAACATATATTTTTTCGCAAATATTCCAGTGAGCGGGATTTGAAACCTGAAGTGTTTCCTGCAAATCCTCTGAGGAGTAAAATGGTTTAATGTCTATACCGTGAAGGGTTTTGGTAACCAATTTCTCATTATAATCGGCACCCTTTAGATCGGCCTGGATCTTTTGTTTCCATTGTTTTGCAGAAACTTCTTCAAATTCCTGAAATAACAATTTTTTCATTCTCGTTGATTTTGGTTGGAAAGATTAGCGAAAACCTTAATCTATGGTGTCATATTCAATTATATAGATATCTTCATCTGGCCTTTTCATGTAATATTTCTGCCTGGCGAACTTTTCAAGCTCTACCGAATCCTGAAGTTTTTCTATGACTGCCTTATCTTTCGCGATTTCCTTTTGATAATATTCTTTATTGTCCTGCAACTCGTCTATTTCCTGATCGAGTTCATGATGAATAAACCATGAATTGGTATCCAGAAAGAACATCCATATAACGAATACGAGGCTTATCAGCATATATTTATTGCTAATAATTCTGAACCAGGGTTTTTTACGCAGGTCTTTAAATTTCATACCCGGCTAAGATACAAAATATAGGAAAGGCTTTTTAGCGGGCTAACAGAGATTTTTCCACTAAAAGATTATTAAGGATCGAGATTGATCATTATTTCTGCTAATGAGTTATGAAGTAGCCTTACTCAATTCGAAGATCACAGATAAAGGTTGATTTTCGTTATTTACTGGTTCTTTTATGGATTCCAGGTATAGACCGCAGGTATTGAATGCTTTATACCAGTCGGTAAAAGTTCTTATATACCATTGATGGGGATCTTTAAAATCACCTTTTAATCCCGCCCATGAGTCTTCTATCCATTGACTTTTATATGGAAGGGAGTTTTTAATTAGGAAAGCTGGATGCAATGTCTGGATAAAGATCCTACCATTTTTAGACATTATCGTCTTTAAACTTTTGAAGAGTAGTTCTGTTTCTTCATTTAAAAATAGGCTGAAATTATAGATGATCGCATCAAATGGGTTTCCTGTAATGTTAGGATCCAATATGATTTCTTCGTAAGATAGGTTCAGGTAGTTCTGATCTCCTTTTTTCTTCGCATTTTCGATCAGGGGAGCAGAAGCATCGCTCCCGGTACATGTAATTCCCGTTCTGGATAATTCCCTGGTTAACCAGCCTTCGCCACATCCGAGGTCCAGAAGATTTTTAGGTTTATGGCTAACTACTGAATCAATAATAGCCGCATTCGTGAATTTCCGGGATTCTATGATCCCGCCTTCAATGGCCCTGATCCATTCTGAAGCATTCTTCTCCCAGGTCCTTTTTATCTCATCATTTACCATTTGCTTAAGGAATAGTTTAAAAACAATTCAATTTAATCAAAAAAAGCAGGGAAATAACCTAAGGTCAGATCCCTGCTTTCTGATTTTAAAAAATTATCCAACTACTAAATTGCCGGATCCTGCGGCGTATTAGGATTGCTATTTCTCTCAATGTCTGGATATGGATAAAAGTTCCTGTTCCTTTCTTCTGTAAAGATCATTGACTGTCCGCTTGGAGCAGGTCTGTTAAACCTTCTGCTGTCTTCCAAACTCATTCCGGTTAGGAAAAGTTCTGCTCTACGGTTCTTATAGATCTCCTTTAATACGGCTTCTACTGTTTCAGGCCCAGAATATGCATCCAGATCTGCACTCAATCCCAGTGGATCACTGCTGTCTGTTAAAACAGCGTTTAGTGCCGAGATAGCAGCATCGATATCCGCCGGTGACTTTCTAAGGTTTGCTTCAGAAATTATAAGATCCATTTCATCTGGAATATATAGAGGAATAGCTTCAGTATTAACATCAAAGAAACCGGCCAGGTCCTCTATAGGTAAACCATTCTGGTTGTTTACATCTAGAGGGATGAGGTAAAAGTCAATTCTACCGTCTTCAGGATCAAGATCAAAAGATTCTGGTAACCCAAAATTATCTCTGGGTTTGAAGTTTGGTGAATCATTTAGATAAACCCGGCTCCAGATAGGATTCAAATTCTGAGAATCATATACGAACAATGAAACCGAGGATTGGTCTACCGAATTTGCCGCAGAAATAGCTGCTTCATAATTTCCTGCGAAGAGGTTATAACGGGCTTTCATCGCACGTATTGAATTCAAAAGATCAATATTTCCCTGGGTAACCTGGTTTGTAAACTCGTCTGAAGGGGGAGTGGCGGTTAGAATAGCTTCGGCTTCGTTCAATTGATTAATAGCAAATTCGAAACCCTGTTGACGTGAAACGAATTCAGCGTTGTTATCTGGATTTGTTACCGTTACCACCTGCTCAAAATTCTGTGATAGGCTACCAATGGCCATTGCCTGGAAAAGTTTAGCATGGGCTACCAACCCACTTTCGGTACCAGGATCAAGGGTAATATTGGGAGCATTGGTTTGGATATCTTCAGCGATCTTCACCACGCGTAGCATGGTAGACCAGAGTCCCTGAACATTCGAATTGAAATTGGGTAAGGAAGCCCCACCATCTTCAAGCTCGATCATATTCTGGAAAGTGGTGGTTATGCCACCTTCACGGGTTGTTATCGCAGGTGTTTCCACTATCCAGCGTAACCCGGTTGTCGAATAGATTTGCTGCAGACCTACGCTGGCAGAAAGTATTCCTTCTCGTGAGGAATAAGTTTGCTCACTGGTCGCCTCGTTGGGATTATCAAAATCTGTTTCACAGGAAGCTGCTAAAAAGATTCCCAGTAATCCCAACATCAAATATTTAGTGTTTTTATATATGATTTTCATTTTTATCTTTTTTGAGTTAGAAGCTAACGTTTACACCGAATTGGAAGGTTCTTGGGATAGGAACTCCGGCAAAATCGAATCCTCTTACACCATTACTTTGTCCTGCGGCATTGATTTCAGGATCCCAACCGGAATAATCGTCCCAGGAAACAAGATTTCTTCCTACAAGGCTTAAACGTATGTTATCAATATAATTGAAAGGTTTGTAAAAAGTATAGGCCAGAGAAACTTCTCTTAGCTTCACGAATGAGCCGTCTTCCACAAACTCTTCAAAA
This sequence comes from Gramella sp. MT6, assembly GCF_019357415.1. Classification (NCBI taxonomy): domain Bacteria; kingdom Pseudomonadati; phylum Bacteroidota; class Flavobacteriia; order Flavobacteriales; family Flavobacteriaceae; genus Christiangramia; species Gramella sp. MT6. Next base: position 3,611,656 of record NZ_CP048410.1, on the reverse strand, counting down.
ATATTCGCCTGTGCACCACCATAACCTTTTGGGCGGTTTCCTAACAATTCTTCACCAACATTTGAGCCACCTCCAAAGATCACATTATCTAACAGTCTTCTGTTCCAGTTGAAAACATCAAATCCCTGTACTGCATCAAGTTGGACACGTAGATCGAAGCCCATAAAGCGGAATTCATTGATAAGAGAGCCAAACCAATCTGGATTTGGATCTCCAATAACTTTAGATGATGAACCGTCTTCAGTTCTACCGCTGAATGGATATCCATTTTCATCAAGGCTTATACTGCCATCGGGATCCCGGGCGTAGAACTGCCTGTAAAAAACTCCTAGCGGTTCTCCTTCTATAACATAGTTGGTCGCGAAACTTCCGGCAAGGGCAAATTGTCCTCCACCGGCAACTTTTGTCACCACGTTATCATTTTTAGTATAGGTAGCAGTAATATCCCAGTTGAAATCTTCGGTTCTAATTGGTGTACCTTTTAATAGAAGTTCAATACCTTCATTTTCTAGGTTACCCACGTTCTCTATTCGGGAACTAAAGCCTGAAGATGGAGCCAACTCCCTTGGTAAAAGAAGATCAGTTACTTTTTGTTTATAATAGGTAAACTCAATCCCCAGCCTGTTATCAAGTAATCCGGCATCAAAACCAAATTCTATTTCATCCTGTCTTTCTGGAGCTATATCCAGATCTCCCTGCTGTGCATTGGGAATTAAACTGGTAGACCCATTGATCGCTGACGGACTGAACCTGGTATATCTTTGAAAAGCCCCTAATGCGGTGAGGTTACCCGCCTGCCCCCAGGACGCTCTTAATTTGAAAGTGTTGAAGGAATCACCAAAGGTATTTTCCCAGAAATCCTCTTCTGAAAGTACATAAGATAGACTGGCTTTGGCGTATAGCTGATTTCTTTCGTCCTCACCGAAAGTAGAGGCGCCATCCATTCTAAGCGCACCGTTTACATAAAGCTTGTCTCTGAAATTGAAAGACTGCTGAAAAAATGTACCCCAGTAAGAGATCTGGAATCTGCTTTCCCCTTGCTCCACAATACTACCGCTGGAGGCAGTTTCAACAATAGGAGGAAGGCCGTTGGCATTAATTCCAATTCTGTCACCTTCTTCGTATTGCCATGAACCACCAAGAGTTGAAGTAGATTTTAGGTCATCACTGATGTCGAACTGGTACACTAAATTAAGGTCACTATTATACTGAAACCTGTTTACATCTGACCTTCTTGCAAATCCGTCACCGTTTGGAGAAGTATTATTAATTGGAATGTAAGCTGTAGCAGACTGGTTATAGAAATCCACACCTAACTTGTAACTTGCCGAAAGATTATCGGTTATGGCCGCATCCAGCCCCACACTGGTTATGATCCTGTTGAGTTTCTGGCCAAAATCAAACCTGTTAACTGCTTCCAAAGGGTTGGTTCTGGGAACCAGGAGGGAAGTAACAGGATAAATCCCAGATTCATTGGGATAGGGATCTATAGAGTTATCGCTAAAAACGAAACCGGTAATGGCACCGTAGGCCGCATTAATACCACCATTTGGAATATCATTACTTTCACTTCTAACATAGTTCAAGCCAGCAGTAATATTGAGCCAGTCCCAGGCTTTTTGGGTAATTGTAGCCTTTAGTCCATATCTTTTAAAATCGGTATTTTTAATTATACCTTCATTATCAAGTTGCGATGCTGAAATAAAATAAGAGGATCTGTCTGAACCTCCGCTTACCGATAGATAATTCTCTATTCCAAATGCACTGTCGAAGAAAAGATCCTGATAATTGTACCGGGTAACCGGAACTGTTTCCAGGTCGGTTCTGGTAAAGGGATCTGCCCAGGCCAGGGGAACATTGTTATAATCGATTTCTTTTCTGAGCTCATGGAATTTAAAATTGGTAGAATAGGTGAATTTAGTTTCTCCAGCCCGACCTTTTTTTGTGAAGATCTGCACAACTCCATTACTCGCACGTGAACCATAAATAGCGGCGGCAGCTGCACCTTTTAGAACTTCTATTTTCGCAATATCATTTGGGTTAATATCTGCAAGTCGGTTTTGATTATTTCCTCCAAGATCTATAAGTTCATTACTAGAGTTGTCGATGATGATTCCATCTACAATATATAATGGATCTGAACTACCTAAAACTGTACTGGGGCCCCTAAGTCTAATGCTTATACCTCCAGCCGGGTCACCGGAATTCTGCTGAACCAGGGCACCGGTGATCTTACCGGCAATGGCCTGGTCTACCGCGGTAGCGCCATTATTCACTAAATCATCTCCGGTTAAGGTAGAAATGGCATTTCCCAGGGTTCTTTTATTTACACCAATAGTAGATCCAGTTACCACAACTTCATCAAGATTTAGAAGATCTCCCTGTAATTGAAAATCTGTTGTAATATCTGTCTGGCCTGCTAATTCTACCGGAACCGTCTTGGTGACATATCCAACATAACTAGTCATTAAATTATAAGTTCCCGCATCTAAACTCGCGGTAAAATTATAATTACCATCAAAATCTGTGATCGCACCATAATTGGTGTTTTCAATTGAAACCGTCGCACCAGCAATTGGCTGATTATTACTTGGATTGATCACAGTCCCCGAGAAGCTATAAACCGCTTCCTGGCCTTTCGCATTAAAACTTAAAAACAGAACAGCCAATAGAAGCCAGATCTTTCCATTTTCAAGGATTTTTGAATACTGTTTTTTCATAAAATGAATTTAGTGGTTAGGATAATTTTTAGTGTTAGGTAATAAGAGTAAGTGTTTTTTAGGTTTGTAATAAGGTTAAATTACTAAAAATCAGTACCGTTGTAACTTCCAATAGATTTAACTATCAACTATATATTAACAAAGCCTCGAAAGTAAATTTCCGAGGCCTTGTCTAGTATTTTAGAGTGTGAAATTCTTTTAGAACAGTCTGTCCTTGATAATGGTTTGTACAATATCAACAGCAACAGTATTATAACGGTTGGTTGGAATAATAATATCTGCAAATTCTTTGGTTGGTTCAATGAATTGCTGGTGCATAGGTTTCAAAGTGGTCTGGTAACGCCATAATACTTCTTCCAGATCACGACCTCTTTCTGCGATATCACGTTTCAGTCTTCGAATTAATCTTTCATCACTATCGGCATGAACATAGATCTTAATATCAAAAAGTTCGCGAATTTCGGGATGTGTAAGGATGAGAATACCTTCAACGATAACAACTTTTCTTGGTTTTATCTCCACAAATTCACCAGTACGGTTATGCTCTTTGAAAGAATAAACAGGCTGTTGGATGCTTTGTCCAGATCTCAAAGTTTTGAGGTGCTCACCTAATAGATCGAAATCTATGGATTTAGGATGGTCGAAATTTATCTTTTTTCTGTCTTCGAAACTCAGGTGGGTCGTGTCCTGATAGTAGGAATCCTGAGAGATCACATCGACTTCTTCATGTTTTAACTCGTCGATGATCTGGTTAACAACAGTGGTTTTTCCGCTACCGGTTCCTCCGGCAATACCAATTATAAGCATGTTCCTGAAATTTCGGCAAAGGTAATATTAGTTTTAAAAAACTTTTGCTGATCTACTAATCAATTTACTGAAAAACGTACTCCATTGAAATAAAAAAACCGGACTGCATAACAATCCGGTCCAATTAGAAAATCAAATTTTATCTATTCTTCTTTTTCCTGAACGGCTGCTACTTCTTCTACTGTAACCATATCTTTAATATCATTACTCCATGAATTCATTACATAATTCATGGCATCTGCAACTTCCTGATCGCTTAAGCCCATAGGAGTCATAATATTATCATACTTTTCACCATTCACTTCAATTGGTCCCTGCATACCATATTTCACACCGCGAATACTTTCCTCACGTTTTTCTGTAAGCCAGTTAGATCCGTCGAGTGGAGGATAAGTCCCTGGAATTCCTTTACCGGTTGGTAAATGACAGGTTACACATAGGTCGTTATAAATCTTCTTCCCCCTATCGATACTTGCTGTTAAAGGTGAGTTTTCACTAGATTTTTCTGAAGATGGGATTACATAGGATTCTTCTTCTTCAGCATCCTTATCCTTTTTGTCAGATTTACAGGCCACCATAGCTGCAGCCAGTCCAAATACAAATAAAAGTTTTTTCATATTATTGGTTCTTAGTTAGTTTTGCGATTCCTTTACCTTCTAAAGCAACATAAATATTGCCATCTGGTCCCTGTCTCACATCTCTCATTCTTCCCGAGTCTTCTAGCAATTTAGTTCTTTTTTTGATTTTTTTACCATCCAGTTCTAAAAGTTCCAGATATTGGAATTTCAATGATCCTACTAATAAATTTCCTTTTAATTCCGGGAATTTATCTGAAGTCACATAAGCAAATCCGCTAGGTGCAATAGAAGGTAACCAGTAAAAAATAGGATCTTCCATGCCTGGTTTTGATCTTTCCTCGGTGATAGGCGTGCCATCATAATTTTCACCATAAGTGACTACGGGCCAGCCATAGTTCGCTCCTTTTTTTACCACATTGATCTCATCTCCACCCTGTGGACCATGTTCATGAACCCAGATCTCTCCGGTTTCAGGATTAAGGATCATACCCTGCGGATTACGATGCCCGTAAGAATAAATCGCTTCTACTGCATTTTCCTCATCTACAAAAGGATTGTCTGATGGGACAGTTCCATCATCATTAAGGCGGTAGACCTTACCATTATCACGGGTAATATCCTGCGGGTTCACATCACGTGCTCCACGCTCTCCGGCACTAAAATAAAGATGTCCTTCATTATCGAAGGCAATTCTGGAACCAAAGTGCTGTCCCTTGGTAGTATTTGGAGAGGCCTTATAAAGTACTTCTTTATTTGTGAGTTGATCCCCTTCTAGTTTTGCTCTCATAAGGGCTGTGTTTCCACCATCACCTTCACCTTCTTTAGAGGAATAAGTAAAATATATCCAGCCGTTATTTTCATAATCCGGGTGAAGCACTACATCTAAAAGTCCACCCTGTCCACGATCATAAACATCTGGCGCACCCTGAACTTTGGTTTTCTTACCATCTTTAAAATGAATTATCTCACCCTTTTTCTCGGTGATCAGGATACTTCCGTCTGGTAAAAAGGTAAATCCCCAGGGAATGTCCAGGTCTTCTACGACCATTTCATAGGAATATTGATCTGAACTTTCAGCTTCGATAGGGTCTGGAACATCGGTAGGTTCCTGAACCTGTTCGCCGTTAGTTGTTTCTGCGTTTTCTTTAGTTTGTGCGGTTTCAGAATTATTTTCATTTTCCCCGCAGGCAATGAGACTTAAGGCAAGTCCCGATAGCAATAATATTCTTCTCATAGCAATAATTTAAAGGCTTAAGTAAGCATTAAGTGAACTAAGATATAAAAAATTAAAAGTTTTCATTGTGGGAGATGAATAATTCTTATATTTGCCGCCCAATTGTGGTTGAAAAACCAATTCGGGGTGTAGCGTAGCCCGGTTATCGCGCCTGCTTTGGGAGCAGGAGGCCGCAGGTTCGAATCCTGCCACCCCGACGAACCACCTAATAAGTGGAAACAAAACACTGTTAATCTCTTGATTTTCAGTGTTTTTTGTTTTTAGGGATATCAAATAATATCATTTTAAAGCATAAGTCTGGTGAATCATTCGGTGAATCAATTTTTACAAATAATTCCGTAACTTCCTAAGGCATTTGAGTTAGTTTGATTTTCGTCTTTGCGAACTGATTGTTTCATTAAAGACGCTTGAAATGCCTGATTACACTACCTTTTCCGTATTATTCTTTGTCCGAAAACATCATGATGAGACCAAGAAATTATTTATTTATGCCCGAATTACTGTTGATGGAAAACGCTCCGAAATTAGTCTGAAAAGATCAATTCCGGTGAATCAATGGGATACCTCAAAAGGACGCGCCAGGGGAACCGCTCCAAAATCACGAATTCTAAACCAGTACTTAGACCAGGTTTACAATAAGCTGTTAGACTGCCATAAGCAGCTGTCGTCAGAGAATAAAGTTATCTCCGCCCAGACTATCAAAGCCCGTTTCTATGGGAAGGATGAACATCACAAAACTTTACTGGAACTGATGGATTATCATAATACTAATATGAAGAATGTATTAAAACCCGGCACCCTCAAAAACTATTATACGACCGAAACTTATTTAAAGGAGTATTTAAATAAAAAACTGAAATGCAATGATATTAACCTTAAACAGATCAATTACCGGTTTGTAACGGACTTTGAACAGTTCTTACGCAATTATTCGGCAAAAGTTTCACGCAAGACCTGTGGGAATAATGGTACCATGAAACACCTGGAACGTTTCAAGAAGATGCTTAACCTGGCTATTAAACTGGAATGGCTGGTAAAAAATCCATTTGACAACTTTAAATTCCGGTTTGAGAAAAATGAACGGCAGTATCTCAATAAACGGGAGCTTCAAATATTAGAGACGACCGAATTTACGAGAAGTAGCTTGCAAAAAGTAAAAGATATTTTTGTTTTCTCTTGCTATACGGGGCTTGCTTATGTTGATATTAAAAAATTAACCCTTCATCAGATTGTAAAAGGAATTGATGGGAGTAACTGGATCTATACCAAACGGGAAAAAACAGAAGAAACTATAAAGGTGCCTGTACTTCCCCAGGCGCAAATCTTATTAGATAAATACAAGGACCAAATTATATCAGGTGATTATTTGTTTCCTGTTTGTTCCAATCAAAAGGTCAATAAATACCTAAAAGAGGTGATGCAGCAACTGAAAATAAAAAAGACTATCACCTTTCATTCTGCCAGGCATACCTTTGCCACCACCATAACTTTATCTAACGGGGTGCCAATTGAAACGGTCTCTAAGTTATTAGGACATACTAAATTATCGACTACGCAGATCTATGCCAGGGTGATTGATTCCAAAATATCCAGTGATATGGAATGTTTAAAAAAGAAATTAAAATAAAGATGATTGACTTTGAAGTAGGTATAAAAATAGCCCTAATCCTAAAAGGGACATAATTATACCAATTATAAGAATTAAATAATGTACAATCTTTAGTTTGAACATATGATAATTTGAAGTCGCAATTAAGTTCTTTCTTATGGAGACGATTGCCGTTTTACCAATTAGTATTGTCAATTTAGGATCAGCTTAATATATTAATTCCGTGCTAATTACAATATGTGTGGGCTCAATCTTGATTATTTCCGATGTTCTCATGAAGAAAATGAGATGTTTATGGAGTATCTAAACTTTTAGGGAATATCAAAATAGTAACAACCCAGATTTATGCGCGAGTGATATCCACGAAAATTTCCAAGAAGGCACAATACTCGAAAAAAAGTAATAACGGGATTTTTAAATCCTTCAAAAAAGCAGTTGGTACAAACCAACATGTATGAAATTTTGTCCGCCTGCGGGACGAAATCGAATAGCAAGACGGTAACACGCTACGCGATGTTATTCGATTCCTTAAATTCATAAATATTTGTTGTTCAGTGTTTTATAAGTTAAACTATCCTATAGTATATCCACCCAAGTGGATATACCCATCTGAAAAGACCTATAAAATAAGGAAGGCTATAGCCAGTATATAATGAAATAGTATCCATTTTGCCCAAAAAAGGTTTCAATTAAGCAAGTAGGCCTGGAGTTTTCTAAAAAACCAATAGCTCTGTTTCAGCAAAAGAGGTTCATTCCTAATTGTCCTGGACACGAGCCAAAAAGCTTAGATTATTAAATGTTTGAAAGAATAATATCAAAAAGATTTTTTTAAGTTCACTAGGCGGTAACTAAAATTCACCGATCAGGATTTCAGAATTCTTTATCTTCTTTCATCACCTTATCTTTCGATGCGAAAATGACAAACTTTAAAATTAACCGGAGCCCATAAACCACTCTGTTATTTTTATAGCTCCTCTATAATTTTAAAGCTTGAAGCTAGGAGCATCAAAAGGTAATGCGATGGCGCTGGAAGAAGTAAATAGAAATAAATAAAAACCAGTTCATCCTGATCTACAGTATTTTTTTTCACAGCAAACGGAAAATGCTCAAGATGAAAAAAGTAAATAGTGTTTTCTCTTTTAACTTTTTGCTAGTAATTTTCAAATATTATTTATTATACATTTAAAGTAAAATCAAAGATAAAAAAGGGTTAATTCTGTTATTGCAGTCACGGCCCTTTTTTAGTATTCAAATATTTGATTACTCCCGATGGTCGCAATGAAAAAAGAGATGTTTATTGTGGAAACCAAACATCAGAATTAGTAGAATCAAAGCCCCCTATCTATCGAACTAATACTATGAAATGTTTGGTCGCTAAATAAACTACCTTTCCATTCATGGCATTAAGGATTTGGGAATATTCTTTCTTTTCATTCCCAAAGTACGCATATGATCAATCAAATTAGCTTTTACACAGTTTTCGATTTGATCCATCGGAATTCGATAGCTGCTTTTGCATTTATATTCCATCTTATTATCACAAAGTTTAGTGGTTAAATCAAGGTCTACCTTATTTCCATGAGTTTTGGTGTGTAAATAATAATTAAACTCAATATGCTCTTTATCTGCCAATGGAGAGCCTTTAATTTTAGGAATATAGACCGCATCTTCTAATTTCTGAAATTCCATAGTTACTGGTTTTTAAGGTGATTTATAAAATATAATAAATTTTATGATTGGAATTGAAATAGGAGCAGTTTGTTAAGAAAAAAGGGAAATGACGCTTTTACCTGCATTTCCCCTTTTAATTCCACTTGGGGGGTGACCCTTTGTGGAATAAACTTTATTAAAAGTTTACCGTGATTTTAAAGATACAAATTATTCTTTGCAACCTCCGGGCGCAAAGCAAGATTGTCATGACAATGACACATCTTGCTTTGTTTTCTTTTTTTGAATGATAAAGTATTATTTGGCAAAAATTACCACATAGGACTTTGTTAAAGTCATAAGATTTTGGCATTTAAAGAAGTAGGTAGTGCAGCACTTCAGATCGCATTTTTAATCTGAACAGCCGAAGCTCCAGGATTAATGGAAGCATATAAAACTACAGCTCTAGAAACATATTGATTGTTATTAAAATTTCAAAAGTATCCTTTGCAATATTTCTACAGAATTAATTCTGTAATTTGGAATTATGAAACTGCTTATAATAGAAGACGAACCTGAAATGCTAAAAAGCCTTGAAGATTTTGCCATAGAGGAAGGGTTTACTTGTGATACCGCAGGCAATTATTGGGATGGTGCTGAGCGTATCAATCTCTATGATTATGATTGTATTATCCTAGACATCAATCTCCCTGATGGAAGTGGGTTCGATTTACTTGAAGCTCTCCATAAAACAGATAAAACCGATGGAGTAATTATCCTTTCTGCTCGTAATTCCCTTGATGATAAAATAAAAGGACTGGGCTTGGGGGCGGATGACTATTTGACTAAGCCCTTCTATTTTTCAGAACTAAATGCCCGTGTAAAGGCAATTATCAGAAGGAAACAATTTAAGACTAATAAATTGGTTCGTTATTCAAACCTTATAATCGAACCAGATCAGTACATTGTGGGAGTCAATGAACTTGAAAGTAAACTTTCTCTGACTAAAAAAGAATATGCAATACTCACTCACTTGATTAGTAATCACAAGCGGGTACTTACCAAAGTTTCATTGGCAGAATATATATGGGGAGATTATGTAGATGAGGCACAGAGTTTTGATTTTTTATTCTCTCAAATCAAAAACCTAAAACGTAAATTAAAAGATGCCGGGGCACAGGTGGAAATAAGCAATATTTATGGTATTGGTTATCAAATTAAGTCTTTATGAAACTACTTACCTACACTTCCCGCATTCAATTACTTTTTTTCCTGATCCTGTTCGGGATTTTTTCAATATTGTTTTACCTGGTACTAAATTGGAACGTACTTCAGAATGTGGATGAAGTACTGTATAACCGCAAAGACAACCTGCTGGCTTATCTTGAAGAAAATCCTGAAGCTCCATTTAAAGAAGACAACCCGCTAGACGATTTTACTTTTTATACTGTTGCAGAAACTGTGTTCCAGGAAAGTTACGAAAGTTACTCCGACACTCTTATTTATGAGCCTGTTGATAATGAGTTCGATGAATACCGCAAACTAACCACTTTTGCGAAATTACAAGGTGAACATTACCGGCTGGAAATAATAAAGCCCCACCTGGAGGCGGCAGAAATGATCAGTACAATCGCTATTACTCTCGGAAGTTTATTTTTGGGGTTAGTATTGTCTTTTATTTATTCCAACGTTTTATCTCACGAAAAATATGGAAGCCGTTTTTTGGAATACTCGAAAAAATTCGGCTTTTCCGATTGGATAAGCAGGAACTACAAGAACTGCCATCTACATATATAGATGAGTTTCGGATGCTAAATGAAGCCGTTAATGAGCTGACCCGGAAAAACAAGGAGGTATTTGAAAATCAGAAGCAGTTTATAGAAGACGCCTCCCATGAATTGCAAACACCCTTATCCATAATTCAGTCAAAATTGGAAGCGCTAGTGAGCAGAACCACGTTAACCGCAGAACAAGCAGCTATTGTAGACAGTATCATTGGCTCTACGCAACGGCTAAAAAAACTGAACAAAACCCTTTTACTGCTGGCCAAAATAGAAAATAGTCAGTTCCTGATGACGGACGAGGTTAATGTCAATGGAATAATCGGCAGATCCCTGGAATATTATGACGAACAGAAAAATATCCTGAATATTAAAATGAAAATTAATATAAGAAAAAGGGTTGTAATTTCAGGAAACAAGATGCTTACCGAAATCCTCATCCAGAATTTGCTTAAAAATGCCTTTTTACATAATGTCGAAGATGGAATGGTAGACATAAAATTAGACAAGAAACAATTGGTTGTTACCAATTCTGGCAATCAAAAAAGTATAAGTCAAAAAGGCTGTACCAAAGATTTAATAAATCTTCTAATAATCCTGAATCTTGGGGCTTAGGGTTATCAATTGCTTTTAAAATTGCCGATAAAAGTAATTTGAAATTAAAATATAATTTCGAAGTGAATCAACACATTTTCACAATATATTTCTGATTCTCCAAAATTTCTACAGAGTTGTTTTTTAAATTTCAATTTCAATAAATGTTTAATTTTAAAATCTTATTGTTATGAAAACAAGTAAAAATTTATTTCGCATTTTATTATTCTCCTTACTTTTTATAGGAGGTAATGTGGCTACAGCAACTGCCCAATCGGAGATCAAAGAGTTAAGTGAAAAGTCCATTGAGTTCTCTGAACTACCCGAAGCCGTAAAGGATGCTTTTAAGAACTCGGAATACGCCGAATGGGAAATAGAGGAGGTGGAAAAGGTTGAGACCAATAAGGGCACTATGTATGAGCTTGAGGTCGAAAACGAAGATGAAACCTATTATGAACTTTATTTTAGTCCGGAAGGAAAATTAGTGCTCAAAAAAGAGAAAAGCCACAAAGATGGTGAAGATGATCATCGATAATGCTTCAACTAATAAAATCTAAAGGATTTCAGACCTTTTATAGAAGCTGAGGGCTGCCAAGAAGAATTTCGACTTGTGTAGATCTCAGCTCTTAATCTTTTACCATCCTCTGGATTAATAAAGAGGAAAAATAAGAAGAAATACTTGAATATGTTTCCTTGTTACTTTTGATACGTATTAGATTCAAATTTTTCTTTCTATGCCCATTGCTGTTCGTTTTTTGGCAATGAGATCCCGGAATTTGGAGTTTAGTATTCTATTTTAAAATAAGGCCAGAAAAATCATTAATTAACTTTTAAATATAAATGCAAATGGACCGAAAAGATTTTATAAAAAATTCAACAATATTGGGTAGTGCAACTATCCTCCCCGTTAATAACGTTTTTTCTCGAGGTGTGAATGAAAATGGTATTGATAAATTAGTAGATAACAATGGTAATTTTATTCAGAAGTCGCTACCTTACAATAAAACCTTTCTGGAACCTCATATGGATGAAGAAACTCTGCATCTACATTACGAATTTCATCATGGTGGAGCGGTAAAAGGAGCTAATAAAGATCTCGACAATATTAAAAAGCACCTTAAGTCTGGTGAAATGGAAATGGTCGATTTATGGACAAGGAAATTAGCCTATCATTTTTCAAGCCACGTACTTCATTCTATTTTCTGGACTAACCTGACCAATAAAAAAACCCAGCCAAAAGCAGATTTATTAAAACAGATAGAAAAAGATTTTGGTTCGTTTGATAAACTCCAAGCATACATAGCCAAAGTTTCCAAAAGTGTTGAGGGCAGTGGTTGGGGTATTTTAGGTTATCAGCCTTACTCACAGTCCCTTACACTTTTGCAATGTGAAAACCATCAAAAATTAACACAATGGGGGGTTATTCCTATTTTGGTAATAGATGTATGGGAACACGCCTATTATTTAAAGCATAAAAATAAAAGAGGAGATTTTGTAGATACTGTGTTAGATATTATTGATTGGGATAATGTAGCAGATAGATATAACACCGCCATTAAACTTCGATAATTGGAAAAATTACCTTTCAAGGAAGCCCTGAGAGTATGGGTGAAAGTAGCTATCCACAGTTTCGGAGGACCAGCTGGGCAAATTGCAGTAATGCATAAAATATTGGTAGAAGAAAAAAAGTGGATCAGTGAGAGCCGTTTTCTACATGCTCTCAATTACTGCATGTTATTGCCGGGACCAGAAGCACAGCAACTAGCTACCTATATCGGCTGGTTGCTTCACAGAAACAAGGGAGGACTGGTTGCGGGGATATTATTTGTCCTACCAGGTTTTATCTCCATATTAATCCTTAGTATTCTCTATGCAGCATACCGGGATATAGGAATTGTAGAAGCCATTTTTTTTGGCATTAAACCTGCTGTATTGGCCATCGTTATTGGTGCAGTCATCAAAATAGGGAAAAGAGCCCTAAAAAATGAGGTCATGGTGAGTATGGCAGTACTCGCTTTTATCGCTATTTTTTTCTTCCAGATCGACTTTCCTTATATTGTTCTGGCTGCTGGGTTAATAGGTTTTATAGGCGGAAAACTTTGGGAAGAAAAATTTCATGTAATAAAGGGACATAGAGAAAAAAGGGATGAAGATAATGCCTTTTATATAGACAGCTATATCCAGCCGGTAAAGCCGTCTCTTGTAAAAAGCCTGAAAACCATATTCCTCTTTTTAAGTTTATGGGCACTACCGTTGATACTGATCGCCATGTGGATTGGAACGGAGAACATTTTCTTCTCAGAAGGGATATTTTTCAGTAAAACGGCAGTGGTTACGTTTGGAGGAGCTTATGCAGTCTTGGCCTATATTGCTCAAAAAGCAGTGGAAGATTATGGCTGGCTAAGAAGTGGGGAAATGCTGGACGGTCTGGGAATGGCAGAAACAACACCGGGCCCCCTCATCCAGGTCGTTCAATTTGTTGGGTTTATGGGAGCTTATCGCTTATCTGGTACGATGGATCCTCTTATGGCCGGCATCTTAGCTTCCTTTTTGGTGACCTGGACAACTTTTATTCCCTGCTTCCTGTTTATATTTACCGGCGCACCCTATATTGAATACCTCCGGGGGCAAAAAACCTAACCACTGCCTTGTCAGGAATTACGGCTGCAGTCGTAGGCGTTGTACTCAATCTTGGGGTTTGGTTTGCTATCTATACACTTTTTGGACGAGTAAATGAAAGCCACTCATACGGAATAAGATGGTTAATTCCGAAATGGGAAACCATTAATATTCCTTCAATGGTAATTGGAATTATTGCTGCATTTGTTTATTTCATCCTTAAATGGGACATGCTAAAAACCATTGCTGTGAGCATTTTGTCAGGAATAATTTACTTCTTCATCTTTAATAACTAGCTTTAATGAAAAATTTAATCCAACATCTAAGCGGCAATAAAAATGGATGTTTCAAATTAAAAAGTAACTCAATTAAGGACTTATAAAAGGGTGAAGGAGAAGCCCGGCTTATGCAGTCCGGCTAACTTCTAAATCTTGTCCATTAGCATCTTTAAAGAAAAATAGTAGAGACTCGGAAAAGTAGTTTTTTGAAGGGGCTATTTTATAGAAAATCATATCTTTATACCACAAAGGCGAGCAAATAAAATGAACTCTCTTTGTTTTATGAAGTTTGGTGAATCATTCGGTGAAACATCAAAATAGTTAACAGTGAAAGTATTGTGGTTAGGGCGTTTGTACAAAAATAAATTATCCTGCCACCCCGACCAAATAAAAGCCTTGAACGAAAGTTTGAGGCTTTTATTATTCCAGATGTTAAAGGGTTTATTTCTAAAGTTTTGGAAATAATTGGTTTAGTCTAATAGAGTTAACCTACGTTCAGATTTTAAACTTTTTCAGGAGGGTAAAATGTAAGAAAAATGTAAGCTCAGGAAGTTTTTAGCATATTAAGAACACTACCGCTCTAAATTTTTTTTTTCTTCTACAGAAAAATTTTCTGGAAAATAAATCCAATTGATGTATTCTTGCGTAAGTTTTTACTGACTCTGGGCATATGCTGATGTAAATTTTTTAGCGAGGGGAAAATCTTACAGCCCTCACTTATACAGTTGGTTAAAAGACCGTAAAAAACTTTATAAGGCAATATTTAAGATGGTTTTAGTATATTTCGAAGCAAATAAATTCTAATGAAGAAGGTCCTGGTGATCCAAGAGGATATCATTATCCTTAAGATTCTGGAAAGACTAACAACGCTGAACGGTTTCGATTGTAAAGCAATTAGGTCATTAGATGCTCTTAATATTGAAGATCAACAAACCAATTTTGATTTTATCATTACAGATATTTTGTTTGAAGGGATCGCACCATTACAATTTGTTGCCCAGGTACAAGAGGTTTTGCTTCATAAGAATCTATTGATAGTAACCAATATGGGACAGGATAAGATAAAACAGGAAATTTTTTCCCTGAGAGGTATTACCGGTTTTTATGCAGTACCTATAGACCTCGATGAAATCGAAGCTATAATACAGGCCTATTAATGAATGAAGCATCCATACTTATTCTAATCGCGTTCGTTTTTGCGGTTCTGGTGGTATATTGGATCTCCATAGTTATAAGCGTAATTTATCGCAGAAGAAGGACCTCTAGACTTCAAAAGATCGAGTTGACTTTCGCTGAGATCGTTAGTGGCTATTTATATAATGATCCAAAAGACCCACTGACTCTTACCGAAATCAATAAAACCCTGAATAGAGTTGGAATTAAAAAACAGAATAAGAATAATATTCAATTTCTTATTGGTTTAATGATTCGTACTCAGCGAACCATTCTGGGAACCAACTTTTATAAGCTTCAAAAGCTGTACACGCAGATTCCGCCATACAGGGTTTCAGTAAATAAAATCTCAAGCTGGAGCTGGTATAGAAAGGCGAGAGGGATAAGAGAAATCTATGAAATGAACCAATCTCAATATCTTGATGAGATATTTAAGTACCGAAACCACAAGAATATATATGTTAGACGTGAAGCCCAGATCGCCCTGGTTGTTTTCTTAGGCTGGGAGAGTCTCAGGTTTTTACCTTATTTGAAGCGTAATATGACCTTATGGCAGCAGATCAAGATTGTTGAAAAGCTCTATGATCTTTATCCAACTCCTGAATTAAAATGGCTGCATCGGGCTTATAAAACCGAAAGATTATTTGGTAAAAAACTCCTTATGAGGATCATTAGGAAATACGAGCTGCATGCCGAGACCGGTTATATTGTTGATAACCTGAATCATGAAGATTATGAAGTAAGGGAAACAGCTATCTACTGTTTACAAACTTTTGCACTTTCGAGATCGAAAATAAAATATATAAAGGTGCTTTTTGAGGATATTTCAGATCCAACCCAGCAGGGACAATTATTGAACTATTTATATCACAATTCTGAAATGGATCTGGATTTCTACATGAAACAATTAAATTCAGCTAGTGACGATCTTAAACTGAGTATAGCCGAAATATTATGGAACAATGGCTATAAAGAGAAAGTTCAGGAATTCTATTATCAGCAATACCCGGCAAAAACAGAAATGAATGTTGAGTAGCCTAAGAGAATTTTTCAGCAGTGAGTATGTTTTCCTGGCGGCGAACTATATATTCTTTTTCTATGGAATAATATTAATGACCTTTTACTTTAGTGGGGTGGTCCTGGCAAGCCGCGCCATAAAAAGGAATAAAAGAAAATCTCTATTCTTACAGGTAAATGATATTGTAAGTGCTACAGATATTCCTTCGATATCGGTTATAGCTCCGGCATACAATGAAGGATTAACGATCATAGAAAATGTGAAGTCCTTGCTATCCATTCAATATCCATATTATGAACTGATCCTGGTTAACGATGGTAGTAAAGATGATTCTCTGGAGCAGCTTATTGAAGAATTTCAGCTGGAACGCAGGGACGCGACGTTTATCACACAGCCTATTCCAACGGCTTCAGTAAAGTATTTTTATCGCAGCAAACTTTCAAAATATACTCATCTTACCGTATTGGATAAAAATAACGGTGGACGGGCAGACGCGTTGAATGCAGGGATAAACTTTGCTTCTTCTGAATTGGTAGTTTGTACAGATGCCGATTGTATCATAGAACAGGATGCTCTTTTAAAAATGGTGAGGCCATACCTGGAAGAAAATGAAAAGGAAGTTATCGCCTGTGGCGGTGGAATTGGAATTGCCAATGATTCTGTAATTAAGAATGGCGTTCTCAAGGAATTGAGACTTCCTGACAATCTGGTGCCTATGGTGCAGGTCGTAGAATATATCAGGGCATTCTTATTAGGTAGAATGGCCTGGAGCGAGATCAACGGTCTCATGCTTGTCTCCGGTGCATTTGGGATGTATCCCAGGAAAAGAGTTATTGAGGTGAATGGTTTTGACGCGAAGACCGTTGGAGAAGATCTTGAACTTTGTATTCGACTTCGCATGCTTATGGAAGAGAAGAAATTACCCTATAAAGTGGTATATCTTCCAGAAACGCTTTGCTGGACTGAAGGTCCGCCAGATCACAGTATCTTGATTAAACAAAGAGATCGATGGGCGAGGGG
Source organism: Gramella sp. MT6 (assembly GCF_019357415.1). Taxonomy (NCBI): domain Bacteria; kingdom Pseudomonadati; phylum Bacteroidota; class Flavobacteriia; order Flavobacteriales; family Flavobacteriaceae; genus Christiangramia; species Gramella sp. MT6. Next base: position 3,594,578 of record NZ_CP048410.1, on the reverse strand, counting down.
GCTATGGGAGACCCTGAAGATGCATCGTAAGCTATTTCTCAATCGTAAGTATCGCTACATGGGATTAATTTTTTATCCATATTGGTTGTTCTTCGAGTTTGGTGCACCAATTGTTGAATTCCTTGGTGTTATTTGCATTATAGCATTCGCTTTTTTCGGAATGATCAACTGGCCTATGGCAATCTTGCTATTTACAGCTGCCTATCTGATAGGATGTGTATTTTCTACGGCAGCGATCTTTATGTATGTTAAGAATTTTGATCATTATCATAAACCTAAGCAGATCATAGAATTATTACTGGCCGCTTATCTTGAACCTTTCCTATACCACCCCATACTGGTGTACGGACAGATGAAAGGTTACTATAAAAAGATCTTTGGTATAAAATCCGGTTGGGGAACTATGACAAGAAAGGGATTCAAAGTTTCAGATTCTTAAAACCTGAATCTATATCCAATATTTCCTATTGCCTGGTCACCTTCTTTTTCGCTCGTTATATCTTCAAACAAATATCCAATCCCTGCCTGGATAATATGGCGTGGTCCTATGGTGAAATTTATTCCAAGATTCGAGTAATAGGCTTCCAGTCCCGGATTTTCCTGTACCTGGGTGAAGATCGTACTTTCATCTGGAGAAATTCCTGTTCCCAAACGAAGCATTAGAAAGTTGTCTGTATTATTCAGATAGTAACGAACATTCAACTGGTAATTCTGCGTATACTGGTCATTGATCTCCGGTCCCATAAATATTCTGGTATTCAGATAGAATTTTCCCTGATACATCGTAAGTCCTGCAATGGCAGAAAAATAATCCTGGTCTGAAAAATGTAAAAGTCGACCACCTGCTTCAAATTCAAATTTCCGAAGAAAATTCACGAATATAGATGCACTGGTCCTTAGATCTGGATATAATGAGCCATTGGAAATTCCTACGTTAAGGAAAGAATATACCTTGTCACTAAATACAGGGTATGCCTCAAGTTCATATAAAGTCCCATTCTGGTAACCTCGGTCATTATAATTCAGACGGGCAATAACTGCTGTACGATTGAAATAATGTTGAAATTCAGGGCTAATGGTTTGCCAGGCCTCACGGTTGTAGCTATCACTAAAGTAAATGTATTGGTAATTGATCCCAATTTCATTGCTAATGGTCCTTTTCAGAATATTCTGAAGTAAATACCGGTCTTTTTCATCGAGATCTGGATCATTAAATAATTCCAGTGCGATTTCCCGGGATTCAGATTTCTGTTTGTTTTCCAGTAATAATTGCGATTTGAGGATCCGTGAATTCGTACTCAAACTGCCGGTTTCTTCTATTTTATTTAAAAATTTTAAAGCTGTTTCGGGATCCTTAAGCAATTTGGTTTGTCTGAGTACAAGTTCTCTAACACCTGGATAGTCTTCAGCTTCAGCCAAAAGAAACTCAAGGTCGCTGGTGGCATTCTGGATCATATCAAGAGCCCAGTAATTACGGACTCTTAATATCCTTATGTCGTGGTATTCCGGAGCTAATTCTAACCCGCGATTGGTGTATGCAAGTGAAGTTTTAAATTCCTGGTTTTTATAGAATTTCAGACCCTGGAAATATAAACTATCTGTATTTTTTTCCTGAATTTCCTGGGAGAACCCACACACGGAAACAAGCAGGATAATTAAAAGAAAAAACTTTCTGATCATTTAAGTTAGTTTGGGGAAACGGCCGTGAAGATAGCAATTATGAAAGATTTTCTTTAAAGTAATGGTTGACTTTTAAATTTTTAATATCAGACGTTAATTCTGGAACAAGCATTCTTTATTTTGGATTAGCTAATTTTAAGAAATTTTCGATATGCATTTTCATTTTTTTATTTTACTAATGATCTTATTGGGCTCTTATGTGCGGGGTCAGGAGCAGGAATTTGATAAGAAAAGATTTCAAACCAATTACAAAGTCTTTGGTAGTGGCTATCCTGTTTTAATTATTAATGGCGGACCGGGAATGAACAGTAATGGATTTGCGCCATTAGCAAAGTTGTTTTCTGAAGATAACACAACTATCATTTATGATCAAAGGGGAACAACAGGAACCGAAATGA
>NZ_CP048410.1:1500000-1642500 GCF_019357415.1 Gramella sp. MT6 | reverse complement strand
ACCTGCCCAAGGGTAGATCACACGGTTTCGCGTCTACCACTACCAACTAAAACGCCCTATTCAGACTCGCTTTCGCTACGGCTCCACAGCTGAACTGCTTAACCTTGCTGGCAACGGTAACTCGTAGGCTCATTATGCAAAAGGCACGCCGTCACCCCACGAAGGGGCTCCGACCGCTTGTAAGCGTATGGTTTCAGGATCTATTTCACTCCCTTGTTCAGGGTTCTTTTCACCTTTCCCTCACGGTACTGGTTCACTATCGGTCTCTCAGGAGTATTTAGCCTTGGCGGATGGTCCCGCCGGATTCATACAGGGTTTCACGTGCCCCGCACTACTCAGGATACCACTATGTTTTATACGAAGTTGCTTATACCGGGCTGTCACCGTCTATGGCCAGGCTTTCCAACCTGTTCTAATTCCTTGTACAAACAATATCGTGGTCCTACAACCCCAATAAGTCCGTAAACTCATTGGTTTGGGCTACTGCGCGTTCGCTCGCCGCTACTAGCGCAATCACTATTGTTTTCTCTTCCTCCGGGTACTTAGATGTTTCAGTTCTCCGGGTTCGCTTCCTTGCGGATGACATATCTTCAATATGCCGGGTTGCCCCATTCGGATATTCGCGGATCAATTTGTATGTGCCAATCCCCACGACTTTTCGCAGCTTATCACGTCCTTCATCGCCTCTGAGAGCCTAGGCATTCCCCATACGCCCTTATCTAGCTTGTATGCGCTTTGCTTAATGCTCTAATCTAACTTGATTGCTCAAGTTAGAAGTATTATAATGTATTACTTATATTAAATATTTCTATCTAATAGTGTTCTCGTATTCTTTGTTTCTCAATATGTCAATGAACTTTTTCCTTATCTAGCGATATAACTTCGATGATCCTACAAACTAAAAACGTATGTTTCCTGGTTGTTTGTAAAAACTATACCCATTATACCTCAAGGAATCGTGGAGAATATCGGAGTCGAACCGATGACCTCCTGCGTGCAAGGCAGGCGCTCTAGCCAGCTGAGCTAATCCCCCATAATGAATTCAGAATTTAGAATTCAGAATTTAGAATTAGAATTCCTTAGCTTCTAGAATTTCCTTCAGTATTTCAATCAATGAACTTCATAAACCTGATGGCTTACTTTAATTAAAAAGTAGTCTCAGGCAGACTCGAACTGCCGACCTCTACATTATCAGTGTAGCGCTCTAACCAGCTGAGCTATGAGACTGTCCATAAATAGACACCAGTCTTCAGACTTTAGGCGTTAGACAATCTAACATCTTATATCTTAAGATCTCACATCTATATATAATCGAATTGACGATAAGAATCAAGACCAAATTGGCCTCTGAACTTCCCTTTCGTAATTGTCGCTTGTCACTAGGTGACAAAGCTCTAGAAAGGAGGTGTTCCAGCCGCACCTTCCGGTACGGCTACCTTGTTACGACTTAGCCCCAGTTACCAGTTTTACCCTAGGCCGCTCCTTACGGTGACGGACTTCAGGTACCCCGGCTTCCATGGCTTGACGGGCGGTGTGTACAAGGCCCGGGAACGTATTCACCGCATCATGGCTGATATGCGATTACTAGCGATTCCAGCTTCACGCAGTCGAGTTGCAGACTGCGATCCGAACTGTGATAGGGTTTGAAGATTCGCATCCCCTCGCGGGGTAGCTGCCCTCTGTCCCTACCATTGTAGCACGTGTGTGGCCCAGGACGTAAGGGCCGTGATGATTTGACGTCATCCCCACCTTCCTCGCGGTTTGCACCGGCAGTCTGGCTAGAGTTCCCACCATTACGTGCTGGCAACTAACCACAGGGGTTGCGCTCGTTATAGGACTTAACCTGACACCTCACGGCACGAGCTGACGACAACCATGCAGCACCTTGCAATCTGTCCGAAGAAGGGTCTGTTTCCAGACCTGTCAGACTGCATTTAAGCCCTGGTAAGGTTCCTCGCGTATCATCGAATTAAACCACATGCTCCACCGCTTGTGCGGGCCCCCGTCAATTCCTTTGAGTTTCATTCTTGCGAACGTACTCCCCAGGTGGGTTACTTATCACTTTCGCTTAACCACCCAGCCCTCAATTAGGCCGGACAGCTAGTAACCATCGTTTACGGCGTAGACTACCAGGGTATCTAATCCTGTTCGCTACCTACGCTTTCGTCCCTCAGCGTCAATATATTATTAGTGATCTGCCTTCGCAATAGGTGTTCTGAGTAATATCTATGCATTTCACCGCTACACTACTCATTCCAACCACTTCATAATAATTCAAGAACAACAGTATCAATGGCAATTCTACAGTTAAGCTGCAGACTTTCACCACTGACTTATTATTCCGCCTACGGACCCTTTAAACCCAATGATTCCGGATAACGCTTGGACCCTCCGTATTACCGCGGCTGCTGGCACGGAGTTAGCCGGTCCTTATTCATACGGTACCGTCAAGCATCTACACGTAGATGTGGTTCTTCCCGTATAAAAGCAGTTTACAACCCATAGGGCCGTCTTCCTGCACGCGGCATGGCTGGATCAGAGTTGCCTCCATTGTCCAATATTCCTCACTGCTGCCTCCCGTAGGAGTCTGGTCCGTGTCTCAGTACCAGTGTGGGGGATCTCCCTCTCAGGACCCCTACCTATCGCGGTCTTGGTAAGCCGTTACCTTACCAACTAACTAATAGGACGCATACTCATCTTTAAGCCATAAATGTTTAATATAATCACCAGGAGGTGTCTATATACTATGGGGTATTAATCCACGTTTCCATGGGCTATTCCCCGCTTAAAGGCAGATTGTATACGCGTTACGCACCCGTGCGCCACTCGTCAGCGGATTAGCAAGCTAATCCCTGTTACCGTTCGACTTGCATGTGTTAGGCCTGCCGCTAGCGTTCATCCTGAGCCAGGATCAAACTCTTCATCGTTAAATCTTAAATATATTCAACAACTACTAAAGAAATTGCTCAGTATGACTTTTTCTAGTCTTAATTCTTATACACTTGATTTTATCTATCGCTAAATAAAATCCTTGTCAATTCAATATTTCAATGAACTCGACCAGTTTCCCGATCTTCTCTTGTTAAAACCCAAGGAATCGAACCTTTCTATATCGCCCCATCCGGCGGTTTCTCTTAACTTCAGTCTGTTTTTGTGAACGCTTGCTCTGTCTCAAAGCGGGTGCAAATATACAACGCTTTTTCTTTATCCACCAAAACTTTTTTAATAAAATTTTTAGTTTCTTTTAAAGCCTTCAGCATCAATTTGCTAACCCCCTCTCTTCCCAATGAACATCACTTCGTTTCCAAAGCGGGTGCAAATATAAAACGACTTTTCCTCTCCAACCAAATAAAAAACAATCTTTTTTTTATTTAATTTTTAAAGGCTCGACTCGCGCTATACCCCATCCCCAGTACTTTCAGTGAACATCCGCCTTGCTCTCAAAGCGGCTGCAAATATACAGCTGAATTTTAATTACACAATAGCTTTATTAAACTTTAGTCACTTTTATGTTAATGGAATCATTTCAGTAAAAAAACGCAGAATTCGGCAACCCTGAACAAGAAACAATCAAGAAAAGTTCAGGAAAAGACTAAATAAGAAAGGAATTCAGCAATAAATATTCGGAAGAATTATAGAAAAAGATCCCAAACAAGCCCAAAACGGACTAAAAAATCGGTGTATGGATATCCCGGGGCGGTAAAATTATTATTTCCATCTATTAAATCGTTTAGATGTTGAAGCTTGAAAAATATCCTCGCCTTATCCACTTTAGCGTTAAAAAAGAAGTCGACCACAGGGAATCCACCAAGCTCCTGGGTATTTTGAGTATAGAATTCTGCCAGAATAGGATCATAGCCATCCATATCATATTTGGTGAAATACTTAAAAGTAAAGCCTGTTTGTAAATACAAAGCCCTATCAAACCAGTAATCCTTATAATAAATAGAATTACGAGTGGTAAATTCAGGAAGGTTTAAAACCCCCGTCCCTTCGAGGACATTCTGATACATTACTGTATTATAAGATCCAAATAAACCAAAATCGAATTCTTTCTCCGCTCTTAATTTTAAATATCTAACCTGGTCTCCTGCCTGGAATGGTTTAACAAAGCCTTCTTGATTTAATCCAAAATATGAATAGTTCTCTATTTGCGATAAGCTCCCGTAAACATCAAAGAACTTTTTAGATCTGAAATCTGCAAACAGTCGTTGAGATATTTCATTATCAAAATTGTTCTGCCAGTTATAGTTTATATAATTACTCTGGTACAATAAAAAATTGAAATTAGGCGCAGCACTATTTTGATTCACCCCAAAACGAATCTTGTTTTCCTTATCGAACTCATAGGAAGCTGTCGCCTCAAGATAGTTCCCGCTAAATTCGTCGGCTAGATTCAACCTACCTTCGGCTTCCACCTTAAAGCCCCCATACTGTTTCTTATAAGAAGCCCCAATATGAAGTAGATCTCCAGTAAGCCTGTTTCCTATAGTATCACCCGGACGTATGTAAACCGAATTATAACCGTAGTCATAATTAGTATGCCCAGCTTTAAAGGAAATATCTCCTAATAACCTATTAGAATAATTTACGGAAGCTTCGTTAAAAAGCACTTCCAGTCTTGTGGCATCTCTAAGATTAGCAGCTTCAAAGGATTCACCGAAAATATCATTTTCGGCAGTTTGCTGATCAAATTGAAATTTCTTGTAGCTAAAATCAAAGGTATGGGCGATGTTCAGGCTATTGGTAGAATCGGCAAGATTAGTAAGCTCATAATGATGATCCAGAAAAAACCTTTTACCAAAAAGGGTACTTTCAGCATCTTCAAAATTCACGTCCAGGACAGATCTATCATCAAATTCCTCTTCTTTATTAATGTATTGCTGAATTGCCTGGTCTGTTAAGCCTCCATTTTCCTGATTCAGCAGATCCTGTGAAACGAAATGAGCCTTTGCATGATATCTCTTATTATTAGAATCATAACTAAAACCTATTCGAAGATTTCCCGAACTAGTGAGTATATGCTGAAATTTACCCAGTGCTCGAACTCCTTTATAGGCGATGAACATATTGAAATTCCTGGAAGTATTAATCGTAAAAAAAGCATCCAGCTGTTGACCCTGCTCCGGAACGGTTTTAAAATACAACTCGGTCCAGGGAGTAGGAACGTGATAATAATCCACATCTTCTACCTCAAAGAAATTGAAATGCCTTGCCCTGGCTCCAAATTCTGGAAATGCTATTTTATAGTCCTTTCTTAAACTTAAACTAGTATAGGTTTGGCCGGTATTGGAAAAGGGAAGCAATTCGAAATTATCATCTCTTAGATAATTAAACTTGTAATCATCCATAATGGTAAGACTTGTATCGAGATGAGTAGTATCCCTTTCGATGGAAATGATCTTATAGAGATCTACTCCCGGAAGACTATCTTTCTCGGTACTATCCTGATCATTTTCACCACCACCCCTTGGCCCTAATTTAGTTTGACCATGAAGTCCAACTGTAAATAGAAATAAGAATAATATAACTAATCGTTTCATTCAGGAATTAATGAGAGGCTAAAATAGAATTTTAAAATTTACTAGATTAAAAAAATTAAGATTCTAGCGATGGCGAAGATCCAATTATAAAAATAAGCATAAAAAAACCACCCTTTTAAGGGTGGTTTTCTGCTTAAACAAACAAATATGTTCTTACATTTTAGTGTAAACAGAAGTTGCTGTATCACCATAACCATTCTCGAAAGAGATAGTTAATGTACCATCAGCGTTCACTGTTCCAGTTACGTTAGTTTCTGTTCCAAATGGCTCTTCAAAGGTAGAAGACAGGTTACCACAAACATCTGTGATTGTAGCTTCCGTATCCACACAATATTCATAAGCGTCACAATACCAGTCAATATAAATACCGGCAAAGATATCTGAAACAGTATACTTATTAGTTCCCGTTTTAGTAAGAGTAACAGTATATGGTAGATCTACCACAGGATCTGGAGCAGCTCCATCTGTAGACTGTCCACTAGTTAATACTGAATAAGTCCCTTCAAGCTCTGAAGGACAATCTCTAGAAACACTTATTGCAAGAGGATCACCAGCAGTTACTTCAGGAGTACTTTCGATAGAAAGTACTAAAGAATTACCTGCGTTACTGATACTCGTATCTGTAAAATCTACAGTTATAGATGCTTCATTAGAATTTGCTGGTATCGTTACCGTAGCAGGTACAGAATATGAATCTGCAGGTAAAGTTGATGATTCAGCAACCATGACATCGAAAGTTCTGTCAGATCCAGTTACATTCCCAGTATATACTGATACATCAAATGAACCACCACCGTTTTGAGGTACTGCAATTTCTCCACTTGTTTCGCCAAAAGTCACATAACTTAATGGCTCCATATCATCATCGTAATCACAACCTACAACAACTAAAGAGAAGGCTGCAAGAACGAAAAATAGATTAAAAAATTTCTTCATAATTAAATTTGTTATTAGTTACTACTCGTTCTGATCGCTGATGAAAGGATTAAACTGAATTTCAGATTCTGGAATCTCGAAAGTAAGTCTTTCATCATCATAAGGAATTGCCACACCTACAAAAGAAAGGTGGTTATCACCTCTGGAAATAGTAGCTTTATTCCTCTTCATAGCAAGGTAACTTTTACCTTCACCCCAAAGTTCAATTCGAGTTTGCAGGTAAATTTCATCTAAAAGATCACCACCAGAAAGAGCATCTACATAAGAAGCATCATCTACTCTCTCATCTAATAAAGTTTTAAGAGTAGCGGCAGCATCTGCATCCATTCCTAATTGAGCAGCAGCTTCAGCTTTTAAAAGGTACATCTCTGCAACTCTCATGTATACATAATCTGTAGTTACAACAGCCTGACCTCCAATCACCTTGTTAGGATCATAGAATTTATTACGAGGCATAAGATCTGTATAAGCACCAACCGGAGCTTCGAATTGATCTTTTCTTACATCATTATCTGGAATCGCTGCATAAAGATCTGAATCTATCGCTTTAGCGTCACCAGCCCATGCGTAGCTATAAGTATACTGATCTACCTGACCCCACCAAGAAACAAGCCCAAGGTCAACATCTGCAGTTAGATCGATTCCCCACATCCATCCAGATGTGTTTACATCGTTAAAACCGCCAAGAACTTCTTCAGCACTCATAAGGGTGTACTGTCCGCTGTTAATAACTGAGCTAGTTAGATCATATACTTGCTGCCATTCTCCTTTAGATCCATAAACATAAGCAAGGATTCCCTGAGCAACAGTTTTGTTGATCTCATTTTTTCCAGCTCTGTTAAATCCATCTAATAAAGTAATAGCATCATTAAGATCTTTTTCCATGAAATCATAGATCTCACCCATACTTACTTTAGGACCATTCTGATCCTGAAGATCATCATAGATAGGAAGTATTTCTGCAGAAGGATTATATTTCTTTGCGAAATACTGAGTCAAATAAAAGTAAGAATGAGCTCTGATGGCCTTAGCCTGCCCCATAAGATATTTATTCTCGTCCAATTCTGGAATCGCTTCATTACCACCAAGTGCATCGATCACGGTATTAGCAGAACGGATGATTCGGTAGTAATATCTCCAAACCATGTAGTTTCTGTTAGATGTAAAATCCTGAGGTGCCTGGAATTCAGTAATATCAGCTCTATACCATCCATATGTACTTACTGAAAGAGCCATGTCTCCTGAAAGCATATCACCAAAGATATCATAACCTTTTTGACCAAAATCATCGTGGCCAGTTGTTCCTCCAGTTCCTGTTTCTACAGTTAAAGAGTAGATACCGGTCATGGTACCTCTAACTACTGCAGGATTCTTTTCTGCAGCTTCTCCTATTTGCCCAGCGGTAAGAAACTCACTAGGCTGTTCATCTAAGAACTCTTCACTACAACCTACCCCAGCAAAGAGTAAGGTTGAGATCATTGAAATTTTAAGTAAACTTTTCATAATAATATTTTTTTTTAGAATTTAACTCTAACACCTAAAGTTACAGTTGTAAGTGGTGCGTAAAGTCTACGACCAGAGTTACCAGATTCACTTGTGTTTGGTAAAAATCCTTCTCTAGCAGTCTTTGTAAATAAATTATCACCAGATACAAAGATATTCAATAAATCCAAACCTGTAGCTCCAATAGTCTCACTGTCAAAAGTATAACCTACTAAAGCGTTGTTCAAAGCAAGATAATCAGTACTTGTCAAGAAACGAGTAGAAGTTGAAGTTCCATTTACAAAAGCATTATCTGTAAGAGCAGGTACATTTGTGATGTCACCAGGTCTCTGCCATCTATCAGCGATATCTGTGTGGAAGTTATTTCCAGCAGCACCAAAACGGTCGCTCATCAATTCAGCGTATTGCGCATCATAAGCATAACCTCCCAGGCTGTAGATAAACTGAGTAGAGAAGTTAAAACCTTTATAACGTCCTCCTAGTCTAAATCCACCGCTAACATCCGGAATACCAGACTTTCCAACATATTTATCAGTTGCACTAGCATAAGTATCTGTCACCCTTCTTTCTACATTAGCATCAGGGTTGTCATTTATATACGTAGTCATTGAAGAAATGGATTCATCATCACCATCAAAAACTCCGTTTCCATTTACATCATTATAATATTGGTACCATAGTGGTGCACCATTAGCAGGATCTACACCAGCATATTCTCTCATGTAAAAATCGTAGATCGAGCTACCCTGAGAATAAGCGTAAAATCCAGGAGAGTTATCAAGGATTCTCTCTTCTCCTGTAGATGGTTCAATCGGCATTGTAAGAATCTCATTCTGATTCACCGATCCATTCACGTTCAAATCAAGTTTGAAATCTCTTGTGTTAATAATGTGACCTGTAAGGTTGAATTCCACTGCAGAGTTTAAAAGCTCTCCATCATTCACAGTAATAATAGCGATACCCTGAGAAGGTCCTACTCTTCTTTCAAAAATAAGATTATCTGTTCTCTTTCTATAGTAATCAACAGAACCATCTAACCAACGGCCTAAACTAAATTCTGTACCAACCTGGAACATATTTGAAGTTTCCCAGGTTAGATCTGGGTTTCCGTTATCATTAGCAGAAATAGAGATTCCTCCACCTAGAAGTCCTAAGTTGAAAGTATCATAACCATCATAGTAACCAACACCAGCTTCATCACCTGTAATACCGTAAGAAGCCTTAACTTTTAAGAAGTTAATTAACCCAGAGTTAAAGAATCCTTCATTTGAGATTACCCATGATACACCGGCAGAACCAAATGTTCCCCATTTGTCATTTACGAATCTTGAAGAACCGTCACGACGAACAGAACCACTAAAATAGTACTTATCTGCAAAGTTATAGTTTAACTGACCAAAGTAAGATTCAAGAGACCTTCCTTCAGAGAATCCAACTGGTGGGCTTAAATTTTCCACGAAGTTGTTTAACTCATAAATATCAGGAGAAACTGAAAGTCCTTTGTAGTTCTGAGATTCAGATCTTTTAATTTTATTGCTTTCGTGAGCGATAAATGCCTCTAGACCATGGTCTCCATACTGATCTGAAAATCTAAGTAACTGTAAAAAGTTTGTTGAATAGTACTCAACATCTTCAGTATATAAATCACCTCCAGTAGATCTACCACCACCATAGAACGGGTTTCTAAACTGCTTCTCTCTATCCATGAAGTAGTTACCACCAAAACGAGTTTCAAATCTTAAGTTCTCAGTAATATCAAGATTTAAAGACATGTTTCCATTTAACTGGTGTCTATCTGTACCATTAAAATCGTAAAGAGCCGAAGCGATCGGGTTCAAGTTGTTCGCATTAGGTCTAGCACGGAAACCTGAATCTGTACCATAATCATACTGATTTCCACCAAAAATTGGATCTGGAACTAATTCAAAGTTATCATCCCTAAGGAATACAGGGAATATTGGCGCCATCTTATCAGCAAATTCAAATAAGTTTTCAGAACCAACTGTTTGTCCGTTTGCAATAGTTTCTGAATAAGTGTAACCAAGGTTAACACCAACTTCTAACCATTCTTTCACTTGAGAGGTAAGGTTCAAACGAGAAGTATATCTATCAAAACCAGTTCTAATAGCATATCCATCATCATTTAAATAACCAATGGAAGCGAAATATTTAGTTTTTTCATTTCCACCACCAAAACGCACACTCGCCTCAGTTCTGATTGAAGAATCAAAAGCTAAATCTTCATATCGTTGCGGAGTATATCTTCTAGTAACTCCATCTCTTACCATTCTGGTTTCAGGATTGATAAGCTCTCCACCATCTTCAACATTCCATAGATTATATCCTGCTGGAACGTAGTTGTCTGTAAACAACTGAGAGTTAGCAAAATCAACTGGATTTGCTCGTCCGGTAATAACCCCACGGTTATAAATACCTTCCCAAACATATCCAATGTACTCTTCTGGAGATCTAATCACATCGTAACGAGGGATCAACTGCGTGTTAACACCAGTTTTCACATCAAGTTCGATATAATCTTCACCTGCACTACCAGATTTAGTTGTAATCAAAACAACCCCATTTGCCCCTCTAGAACCATAGATAGCTGTAGCCGTTGCATCCTTAAGAATAGTTGTACTCTTAATATCTGCAGGGTTAATCGAGTTAATTGTGCTTAGAGCCTCACTATCGGTACCATCTGCACCACTACTTACGTTTAATGGAATACCATCTACAACATAAAGTGGATCACGGTTACCATTTACCGAACCATAACCTCTAATACGAATAGTAGAAGCTGAACCAGGCTGACCTGAAGTATTAATTACATTTACCCCAGCAACCTCACCGGCAAGAGCCTGTGTAATGTTTGAAGTTGACTTCACATCCAGGTTTTCTGCCTCAATTGTTGTAGCAGAACCGGTAAATGACTGCTTTGTAGCAGTACCGTATCCCACAACCACAACCTCATCAAGGGCAGCAGCATCAACAGCCATAGTTACATCAACAACATCAGATGCACCTACCGTTGATTCCTGAGTAGCAAAACCAAGGTAACTATATACCAGTACATCACCCTGATCTACTGTTATACTATAATTACCATCGAAATCGGTTTGCACTCCATTACTAGTACCCTTTTCAATGACGTTTACCCCGGGTAGAGGCAAACCGTCCTCATCTACAACCGTACCTGTAACGGTTTTCTCTTGTGCAAATGAAATTTGCACCACTAACACCAGTAAAAGTGTCAGCAATCCTTGTAATCTTTTTTTCATTATTTGTTAAATTTGAATTAGCCAGCGCCAAAAATCATAATAATTTCCTAATAAACCAAAATTTTTACCATTTTAACTTATCAATACTTTAACAAATAGGGGAATCTTAAAGGAGCTTTGAATAGTGCATTTTAAATATTCTTTAAAAAATACATAACAAAATTACGAATGCTTGAATTTTATAATATTGAATTAACGGTTGCAGGTACAGACGAAGCAGGTAGAGGATGTCTCGCCGGACCTGTGACTGCTGCTGCCGTCATCCTCCCTCGTGACTTTCAAAATTCAGTCTTAAATGACTCGAAAATATTAAGTTTAAAAAATAGAAAATTATTAAAATCTCAAATTGAGGTCCAGGCAGTTGCTTATGCTGTTGAGCATGTTTTTATGCACGAAATCGATGAAATAAATATTCTGAACGCCTCTATTCTAGCCATGCACAAGGCTCTACAATCGTTAAAATTTGATCTGGATCAAATAATTGTGGATGGAAACAGATTTAAACCTTTCAATAAGGTTCCACACAATTGCATAATAAAAGGCGATGGAAAATATATGAGTATTGCAGCAGCTTCTATTTTAGCCAAAACCTACAGGGACGAATTCATGGAAAAGATCCATGAAGAATACCCCCTGTACAACTGGAAAAAGAATAAGGGGTACCCAACCAGAGAACACCGGGATGCCATTGCAAGGTATGGAATCACAAAATATCACCGAAAAAGCTTTAAACTACTTCCAGATCAATTGAAGATTGACTTCTAAGTTTCTATTTTTGCCCAAATCCAACCAAACCCAATGAAAAGATTAATATTAGTTTTTCTAATAATCTCTTTATTTTCCTGCACAGAAAACAGGAAAGTAGAATTCAATATCCTAAACCTGATCCCTGACAATTCAGAATTGGTTGTAATCACCCCCAATCCCGAAGTTTTTCTGGATGAATTGAATTCAAATGACCTTCTAGGTAAAAGTCAATTTCCCTTAAAAACCAGGATTACCAAAGAACTGGGTTTTCTGCGATTTTTAAACCTGAAGAATGAAGCAGGTTTATCGATATCAAATCTCTCATCACAGGATCTTAGTTACACTCTTATAACTAAACGTGATTCCAGCCTGATCCCTTTTGATTCCATTAAGAACAAGGCTGTGGAAACTTTTAATAAAGGAAATGTGGAATTTAAAAGAATAAGTATTGAAGATTCAAAATTCTTCCTATATGAAAAGGGAAATACTTCATTCATAACAAATTCAAAACAAAGGGTTCTGGATTATGATTCCGGCGAGAAACTATTGAATTCTGCTAGTTTTAAAAGAGCTTTTGACGCTTCAGACCCCAATAAAACTTCTGTTTTCCTGCAGCATTCAAAATTACCTGAAGACCTTTCTTCATTCTTCAATGACCTGAAATTTTCCGTATTTAAAAATTTTGCCGGATGGAGCTCTGTTGATCTGGACCTCACAAGATCGGAGATCAAAATTAATGGTATAAGCCTAAAAAATAATGAAGGTAATTTTCTAAGTATTTTTACAGATAACGATCCAAGACAATCTGAAATTGGTAAAATATGTCCTTCTGATTTCGTAAGCTATTATTCACTTGGATTTTCTTCTTTCCAGAATTTGCACACCAATTTAAAAAAGATAAGGAAAGACAGCTTATCTAAAAGTTATCCCGAGATACTGGATCATAGCAGGGAGATTGCTACTATAGCATTAAAAGATGGGAATGCGGTTGTTTTGAATGTCAATGAAATTGAAGCCGCCAAGGAAGCCCTGGCAGGTCTTGGCGAAGAAATTGAATCATTCAGAGGTTCTTCCATTGTAGAAATGTCCGAAGCATTACGATTCGCTGAGATCTTCAAAAATATTATGACCTTAGAAAATTTTCAGTATTATACTATAGAGGATAACTTCGTGATTTTTTCTAACTCCGTAGAAGTCCTTAAAAACTTCATCACCTCCTATCAAAATACAGATACGCTGATTAACAAACAATATTTCACAGATCTGATGTCTTCTCTTTCATCTGAATCCTCGATGTTGTTTGTTATAAACTCCAGGGAATTTTCCAAATCCCGGGAAAACCAATCTGTAGATCTTAAATTCAATAAAAACAGTCTAGCCGCCTTTCAGGTTATCAACGAGGATAATTTTGCCCATCTGCATGGTATTCTTTCAAATTCAGAGAAAGCAGCTCAAAGTAATGGCGCAGAACAGATCTCTTCTTTTAAGATCGATTCTGCTGTTTCCACAAATCCATATTTTTTCAGGAATCACAGGACAGACCAACTTGATATTGCGGTTCAGGATGAAAACAACGATCTATATTTAATTTCGAACAAGGGAAATATCTTCTGGAAGAGGAATCTTGACAGCCAGATCACCAGCCCGATCTACCAGGTAGATCTTTTTAAGAATGGAAATTTACAGCTCGCTTTTTCTACAGGTTATAACATGGAGGTTCTGGACAGAAATGGCAATAAAGTGAAAGGTTACCCAATTAAATTCAATCAAGCGCTCACCCAGCCGCTATCGGTCTTTGATTATGACAATAACCGGAACTACCGATTTGTTCTTACTCAGAATAAGAGGGTATATATGGTAGGTCCAAAAGGAAAAGCGATCACCGGTTTCGACTTTGAACAGGCCGGTAGCGATGTTGTAAAGGCTCCAAAACATATTAGACTTGGCAATAAGGATTACATTCTCATAGCAGAAGAATCGGGAAAATTGAATATTCTAAGCAGACAGGGAAAAATAAGAGTTCCGGTAAAAGAAAATCTTGAATTTTCTGAAAACGAATGGTATGGGTACCAGAACAGTTTTGTTTCTACCAATCCACAACAAAATCTTGTGAAGATCTCACAAAACGGAAATGTCTCTTCCAGCGACCTGGGACTGGCAGAGAACAACAGGATCGTCGCTTCCAAAAACGACCTTGTTTACCTAAATGAAAACGAACTTTCTATAAACTCGAAGATCGTGAATCTCGATTTTGGTCTTTATACAGACCCTCAATTATTCACTTTCAGGAATCGCAGCCTTATTGCTATTACAGATACTCAAACACAAAAAGTATATGTCTTTAATGACAAAGCAGAATTACTGGAAGGATTTCCGGTATACGGGACTTCGCAAGTGGATATCGCAAATGCAGACCTGGATTCTAAACTGGAACTTATTGTAAAGGGTGAAGAAAATGAGATTCTCATGTATGAATTCTAATTCACAGTTTTAAGGGCTCTCCCTTATCGGAAATTATATAGGAACGGAATAATTTTACAGGTTATAATCTTTATCCTGTAATGCATGAGTTTAAAATTTCTACTCCTTATAATTTTGCTCAGCTTCTCAGCTGAGTTACTTTCCCAAATAAAAATGAAAAGACCGTCTGGAGCGGTCGGGATCAAAATTGTAGATTCGGTAGTAGAAAGATCCTTTAATATGTATGAGCAAATTTTCAATTATCATCTTCAGATCAATGAAGGTGAAATTCTATGTGAAGAGGATTTATTAATCATTAATGAGATCGCTTTTGAATCTGAAAAGATCATTAAAAAGGCAATAGACGCAAAAAAGATTTTGAAAAAAGAAAAATTTATTCCCCGAACCATGGCCACCATCAGGCTGGAAAGGGCAAAGAGAGCTGTGTATTATTGCCAGGAGGCTAGCCAGGAAGTATTACTGGCTCAAAATATTGGTTTGAAAAATTAAGCTAACCTTATTCAGAAATTAATTCTGCTTCAAAAAGATCTGCAAAATGCTGCATTAGCTTTTGCTGAACTTCTTCCATATCCACTTTCTGTTTTCCTAACTCAACATTCAGCGAAGTAACCGCCTTTCCCTTAATTCCGCATGGAATAATATTGTCAAAATAACCAAGATCGGCGTTGACATTAAGTGCAAAACCGTGCATGGTCACCCAGCGACTGGCCCTCACCCCCATCGCACATATCTTTCGTGCAAACGGAGTTCCTACGTCCAGCCATACACCGGTCTCTCCCGGGCTTCGGTCAGCTTTTAAACCATATTCGGCCAGGGTAAGAATAACCATTTCTTCAAGTAGTCGAAGATATTTATGTATATCTGTAAAGAAATTATCAAGATCCAGGATGGGATAACCCACGATCTGACCGGGGCCATGATAGGTAATATCCCCTCCCCTGTTTATCTTATAATAGGTAGCATTTTTAGCCTCAAGTTCAGCTTCAGAGATCAAAAGGTTTTCAATATCCCCGCTTTTTCCCAAAGTATAAACATGTGGATGCTCTACAAAAAGCAGGTAATTCTTCGTTGGCAGATCGAGCTCTTCACGCCGATTCCTGATCTTAAGCTCAAGTGTATTCTTAAAAAGCTCTTCCTGGTAATTCCAGGTTTCCTTATAATCTTTGACTCCTAAATTCTGTACTTCAACTTTCTTATTCATGCCTTAAGACTTCGGATTATTCAAAATTATGAGAGCAGCGATCACTCCGGGAATCCAGCCCAGTAAGGTAAGGATGAGAACTATTAATATTGACCCGCAGCCTTTATCATAAACTGCCAGCGGAGGAAATAACACAGAAAGTATGACTCGCCAGATACTCATTTAAGCAAATTTTCAGGCAAAGATAGAATTATTATTTCGGCTTTTAATTGCATTGTGTGGCAGGCTGATAGTCACTATATTTGCATCCGCATTTTTGTTGAATGCATAAAAAAAATTATATGCAGCAGTTATCAGAACAGGAACAGATTAGAAGAGAAAAATTAACGGCCATAAGAAAAGCCGGTATCAATCCATATCCAGCAGACCTTTATCCGGTAGATCATTTAACTTCAGAGATCAAGCAGAATTTTGAGGAAGGTAAGAAAGTAGTGATCGCGGGAAGATTAATGTCCAGAAGGATCCAGGGAAAAGCATCGTTTGCTGAACTTCAGGATTCTAAAGGCAGAATTCAGGTTTACTTTAATCGTGATGAGATCTGCCCGGGTGAGGACAAAGCAAAATATAACGACGTATACAAGAAACTGCTTGATATAGGTGATTTTATAGGGATCGAAGGTGAGTTATTTAAAACCCAGGTTGGAGAGATGACCGTAATGGTTAAGGATTTTCACCTGTTAAGTAAATCTATTCGCCCACTTCCGCTTCCAAAAACTGATAAAGAAGGAAATACGCATGACGGCTTCAATGATCCAGAACAGAGATATCGCCAGCGATATGCAGATCTTGCGGTGAATCCAAAAGTGAAAGAAGTTTTCGTAAAGCGAACCAAACTGTTCAATGCGATGCGTAATTTCTTTAATGAAAGAGAATATTTCGAGGTAGAAACCCCTATCCTGCAATCTATTCCAGGTGGGGCTGCTGCAAGACCTTTCGTTACACACCACAACGCGCTGGATATTCCATTATACCTGAGAATTGCCAATGAACTTTACCTGAAGAGATTGATCGTAGGTGGTTTTGACGGGGTTTATGAATTTTCTAAGAACTTCAGAAATGAAGGTATGGACAGAACTCATAATCCTGAATTTACAGCCATGGAGATCTATGTAGCTTATAAAGACTACAACTGGATGATGGATTTCACTGAGAAATTACTTGAGCATTGTGCTATTGCTGTAAATGGAACTACCGAAGCTACTTTTGGCGAACACAGGATCGACTTTAAAGCGCCATATAAGCGTCTAAGCATGACCGATGCAATAAAGGAATTTACAGGGTTTGATATTACCGGAAAGTCTGAAAAAGAACTTTATGAAGCTGCTAAAGGTATGGGCATCGAGGTAGATGATACCATGGGGAAAGGAAAACTTATCGACGAGATCTTTGGTGAAAAATGTGAAGGAAATTTTATCCAGCCAACTTTCATTACAGATTATCCGAAAGAGATGAGTCCGCTTTGTAAGGAACACCGGGATAATCCTGAGCTTACCGAGCGTTTTGAACTTATGGTTTGCGGAAAAGAGGTCGCGAATGCGTATTCTGAGCTTAACGATCCTTTAGACCAGCGTGAGCGATTTGAGGAGCAATTAAAACTTTCAGAAAAAGGTGATGACGAAGCCATGTTTATAGACAATGACTTCTTAAGAGCCCTGGAATATGGAATGCCTCCAACTTCTGGTCTTGGAATTGGAATGGACAGATTGATCATGTTCCTTACCAATAAGCAATCTATACAGGAAGTATTATTCTTCCCTCAAATGAAACCTGAGAAAAAACAGGTAGAATTGACTGAGGAAGAAAAAGCTGTTTTCAAATTAGTGAAAGATAATAACGTTCATGAGCTTGATACAGTAAAGGAACATTCAGGTTTAAGTAATAAAAAGTGGGACAAGGCGGTAAAAGGCCTTAGAAAACATAAGATGATAGATGTCTTTAAAGACGGTGAAAACCTGAACATCAAAGCTATATAATTATAAGTTTAATAAGCTTATATCCATTTTAAATTAAAAGCTCTGTAGTAATTGCAGAGCTTTTTTTATTAAATTGGTTTATGGATAGTCCGGTTCTCCCAAAACAACCACCCCTGTTTATCTCCTATTTAAGGGTGGGTAAACTTTTATATATTTCCTTAGGGCTGTTCGTGGCAGAATCATATTTTTTCTGGAGATTATTTCGCAGTAGTATATTTCATGAGCAGGAAATAATGCAGGTCTTGTGGTTTATTTGTTTTCTCTTTTCTTTTGTTCATATTTTCCTGGTACTTATGGATGGTTGGTCAAGATTTCAGAATTATAAGAAGATCAAGGACCTGTTCTATCAACATGGATTCAAGGTAAGAATTGCAGTAAATTATAAAGGATCAAAATGCCAGAGAAATGCCGCTATTATTGCCGCAGAGGAATTAGGCATTGGAAATGATGTTCAAAGACTTTATAAAAAACTTGGCATAAAAAATTATCATTTATTACCAGATTTCTTTTAAATGACCCCCTCTTCCTTTTCAAGAATTCATTCTGGTCCCGTACCTTCCTTGAGAAATATTATGAACCTAAATATGATTACAGGAGTATCGCTAAAATGCAAATCCCTGTAAATTGATATTTTACCCGTATAATTTTTAAACCATTTCCATTTTTCATAGTCTTAAAACTGCCGAACGGCGGTCTTTTTTCATTTTCAGGTGAAAATTACTGCCTTCAAAAAGATCTTATTAATTAAAAACTAAAATCTATGATCAAGAAACAGAGCCTGAGGCTTCTGGTTTTAGCCCTTTCCCTATCGGTATCCGGTTGTGCTGTTTTTCAGCCCCAGGACAAATCGGACACCAAAACTGCTTCCGCAGATGATTCCAAAAAAGATAAGAACGGACTTAAACCCTACGATAAAATTATCACCAAGGACGCGAAAAGCGACCAGGGTCTTTTCACCGTTCATGAAGTAGAAGATAAATATTTCTACGAGATCCCTGATAGCCTATTTAATCGTGAAATGCTTACGGTTACCCGTATAGCCAAAACTGCAAACGGAATTGGTTTTGGTGGCGGAAAACAAAATACACAGGTTCACCGCTGGCAGAAGAAAGGTGATAAGGTTTTGCTTCGCGTGGTATCTTATGAAGTATATGCCGCAGATTCACTACCCGTTCATGAAGCGGTAAGAAATTCAAATTTCGAACCAATTATTCAGACTTTTGATGTAAAAACCGTAGGTAAGGACTCCCTGTCTAAATCTACTGTTATCGAAGTAACAGACCTATATACAAAGGATGTTCAGGCACTAGGATTACCTGACGGCACCAGAAAAAGGTTCAAGGTTTCAAGGCTGGATGAGAGCAGATCTTATATTGACACCATTAGGAGTTATCCTGAAAACATTGAAATAAGACACGTAAAAACCTATAACGCCGGTGAACCGCCATCTAACTCAAGTACAGGTTCAATTTCCCTGGAATTCAGTAATTCCATGATATTGCTACCAGAGGTTCCTATGGAAAGAAGGTATTATGACGAGCGTGTAGGTTGGTTCACTACTGAACAAACCGATTATGGTCTTGATGCCCAAAAAAGTAAGACCGTAGAATACCTTGACAGATGGAGACTTGAAGTTAAGGAAGAAGATATGGAGAAGTTCAAGAACGGGGAACTGGTTGAACCTAAAGAACCTATCGTTTATTATATAGACCGTGCAACTCCTGAAAAATGGGTTCCTTTTATCAAACAGGGAATTGAAGACTGGCAGGTGGCTTTTGAAGCGGCAGGCTTTAAAAATGCAATTATCGCAAAGGATGCACCAACAGTAGAAGAAGATCCAGATTGGAGTCCGGAAGATGTAAGATATTCCGTAGTTAGATATCTTGCTTCCCCTATTCCTAATGCTAATGGTCCTCACGTAAGTGATCCACGTTCCGGGGAGATCCTGGAATCTGATATAAACTGGTATCACAACGTAATGACCCTTTTAAGAAACTGGTTCTTCGTTCAGACTGCAGCAATTAATCCTGAAGCCCAGGATGTTGCTTTCAAAGATGAAGTAATGGGAAGATTGATAAGATTTGTTTCCTCTCACGAAGTTGGTCATACTTTAGGTTTACCTCATAATATGGGAAGTAGTGTTGCTTACCCTGTAGAGAAATTAAGAGATGCTGAATTCACTCAAGAATTTGGTACGGCTCCTTCTATCATGGATTACGCACGTTTCAATTATGTAGCACAGCCTGAAGATGGAGATGTTGCCTTAATGCCGAATATAGGACCTTACGATAAGTATGCGATAGAATGGGGTTATCGCCCGATTCCGGAGAAAGAAGGAAAGGAAGAAAAAGAAATTCTTGATGACTGGATACTTGAACATGCAGGCGATCCTATGTATAGATTTGGTGCACAGCAAGGAGGAGGAATTATAGATCCAAGTTCTCAAACTGAAGATCTTGGAGATGATGCAATGCTTGCCAGTGAATATGGTATCAAAAACCTTAAAAGAATTGTTCCTAACCTAATCGATTGGACTGCTGAAGAGGGTAAGGATTATGAAGACCTTGATGACCTTTACGGGCAGGTACTTTCACAATATAATCGCTATATGGGTCATGTAGCTGCTAATATTGGTGGTGTTTACCAATATTCCAAGACCTATGACCAGGAAGGTGCTGTTTACACTCATGTAGATAAAGAGACTCAGGAAAGAGCTATGGATTTCTTACAGGAACAGCTTTTTGAAACCCCGGAGTGGATGATCAATCAGGACATCTTCAATAAGATCGAATTTGATGGGAACCTGGAGCGTATTAGAAATATGCAGCAAAGAACCCTGAACAATATTCTTGATTTTGGAAGAATGGCCAGGTTAATGGAAAACGAGGAGATCAATGGAAAAAATGCTTATACTCTACTGGATATGATGACCGAATTGAGAAAAGGTATCTGGAGTGAAGTGTATTCAGGCCAGAGTATAGATCGTTATAGAAGAAACCTTCAACGAGCTTATATCGAAAGAATGGAACACCTGATGAATGAAGAACAGGACGAAGTACCTGCAAGATGGAGAGAATGGATCACCAGAAGTGAGATCAATGTTTCTCAAAGTGATATTAGACCTGTAGTTCGAGGTGAACTAAGCACTTTAGAAAGACAGATCAAAAATTCTGTATATCGCTCGGGAGACACTTTGACCCGCTATCATTTACAGGATATCCTGAAAAGAATCGACCTGATATTAAATCCGGTTAACTAAGATCAATTACATAAATGATAGAAAAGCTACCGCCACAAAGCGGTAGCTTTTTTTGTTAAAGACCATTCGATTCAAAACAATTTAACTTAACTTTAAGTATCTGTAAACCAATAATATACGACATCATGAAAAGGGTAATAATATTAGTTCTGCTTTTTGCTTTCTTTTCTTTAGGCGCCATGGCTCAGGTAAAGGAAAAGCATCATGAAACTCATAATATAAGCGAAAACATAGATACAGAAGCGCATGCAATGATGTATGCAGATAAAGTCACAACCAGACTTGGCCTAAGTCTGGAACAAAAAGAAAAGATCCAGGAAGCTCAGATGAAACGCTTACAACATAAAAAGGAAATGATGGCAGAAATGATGCACGAAGGAGATGAAGCCGGTGAAATGCATAAGAAAAAAATGCAGTCCTATGAGGATGAATTCATGGCCGAGATGAAAAAGATCCTTACGCCAGCTCAATATGAGGAATGGCTACCCATGCATGACAGGGAAATGCAGATGCATTATTAACAAACTTCATTTTTTCTATTCTGTCCAAAAAAAGATTTTTGCTAATCCTTACTTTCCTTTAGTTCACAAAGAACTTAACTATAAGTCCTCCGGCCAGCCATAGGTAACAGGCGAAGGCTAAATATTTCAGAGTATTCTCCAGAGCTTTACTTTTTGGAGCCATTTCTTTCATGAACATTACGTCATCCCTTTTAAAGAAGCCCAGGTAAACGAGAAATCCGGAAATAGCCAGAAAAGCCATATTTAACCAGAAAGTGTAGTCTATCTTAAAATATTCACTGTCCTGGACCTTTACTGAAGAAGGATCTGGCAATAAATTGAATAAATTAAAACCATAATGCAGAGCCAGTGAAGCTCCAATTAGAGAGGTAAATAAAAGGAAAAGGATAAAAAAGCTCATTTTCCACCCGTAATATTTCGCATTGATCCTAAGAATTGGGAATACTACAAGGTCGCTAAAAATAAAAGCCATAACTCCTGCAAAACTTACTCCTTTCCCGAATAACAGTGCAGCCAGGGGAATATTCCCCATAGAACCTATAAAGGTGAGAAACGCCGCTATTGGACCCACAATTATGTGTTCTAGAATAGTGAAAAAGCCAAAATCTGTATTTCCCTGCCCGGTATTAATAAAAAGCGTTTGGAAAAATGAATCAGGTACAAAAGCAGCGACAATTCCGGCAATGGTAAAACCAACGGTCACGTCTTTCCAGACCATCTTCCACTCCATTCCGTATTGTTGAGAAACCTTGGCCCAGCTAGTTTCAGATTTCATTTTCTTCTTCCAGGATTTATCTGAATTTTCATCGTCGTCATCTTCTTCATCCAATCTTTGCCTTGCTTTTTTGATCAGTTTTTTAGGGTTGATCATTCGAATTAAAAACCAGCTGATAAGAATAAGAAGAATCCCACCCACATATTCTCCAACTACAAATTGCCAGCCAAGAAATATGGAGATGATAATTCCAAGTTCAATAACAAGATTGGTAGAAGCAAGTAGAAATGCAATAGAAGAAACAAAACTTGCACCTTTTTTAAACAAACTTTTAGTAGAAGCAAGTGCCGCAAAACTACAGGAACTACTTATAAACCCGAAAAAGGTTCCCAGTAATAAACCTTTAGATTCTTCTTTTCCCATGGTTTCCTGCATCTTCTTTTCGGTTACAAAAACCTGGATACAACTACTTATCACATATCCCAGGGCGAAAGCCCATAAGGCCATCCAGAAAAATCCGCTGGTCGTATAGGCTGCTTCTCCCCATTTGCTTAAAAAATCCTGCATAATCTAAATTTTCTATTTCTAATATTTTTCGTCAGGCTAAACCTTTTTCAGTTTCTCAAACGGCTCAAGAAACAAGTTCAGAATGACTTAAGCTTTGTTTATTTTAGACCCTGAAATAATTTCAGAGTGATGTTATTAATTCAATTTTGCATTCCTTAACCTCAGCGCGTTCCCTATAACCGAAACGGAACTAAAACTCATGGCTAATGCTGCTATCATTGGCGAAAGCAATATTCCGAAGAATGGATATAACACTCCGGCTGCGATTGGCACTCCAAGGGTATTATAAATGAGTGCGAAAAACAGGTTCTCCTTGATATTCTTCATCACCTTTTCACTTAATCTTATGGCTTTTAAAACGCCTTTTAGATCTCCCTTGACTAGAGTAACCTCAGCGCTTTCTATCGCTACATCTGTACCTGTTCCCATCGCAATACCGATATTTGCCTGTGCCAATGCAGGGGCATCATTAATACCGTCTCCTGCCATGGCTACTTTTCTACCTTCAGCCTGAAGTCTTTTTACCTCTTCCATTTTATTCTGCGGTATCATTCCAGCTTTAAAATCGGCCAGGTTCAATTCCTTTGCTACTGCTGAAGCCGTTTTCTCATTATCTCCAGTGAGCATTACCACTTTGATGCCTTCTTTTTGAAGTTCATGCAAAGCTTCCATGCTCGTTTCCTTGATCTTGTCTGAAATAGTAACAAAACCTACTACTATAGAATTTACCGACAGGTAAGAAACCGTTTTTCCTTTTTCCTGTTCCGCTGAAACCTTTTGCTGTACCTCCTTGGAAATTTCAGCATTTTCCATCTGCATCAATTTGTCATTCCCAAGGGCCAGTCCCTTTCCTTCAAATTTCGCTTCCACTCCTTTTCCTGTCACCGCATTGAAATCTGAAGCTTCTCCATATTCAATGTTTTCAGCTTTTGCGTAATTCACGGTCGCCGTGGCCAAAGGATGCTCACTTTGAGCATTTACTGAAGCAATAAGACGAATAACTTCCTTTTCTGTATAATCCGGAGATACCGAAACAACTTTTTCGACTGAAGGTTTTCCTTCGGTGATCGTACCTGTCTTATCAATTATAAGGGTATCGATCTTGTTCATTTCTTCCAGAGCACGGGCATTTTTGATCAACACCCCGTTTTTTGCTCCTTTACCTACTCCAACCATTACCGACATAGGTGTTGCCAGACCTAGGGCACAAGGACAGGCTATGATCAAAACCGCAATAGCATTTACCAGGGCATATACATGAGCTGGTTCTGGCCCGTAGATAGCCCAGGCAATATAAGTAAGTATAGAAATAACAACCACTATTGGTACAAAATAAGCCGAGATCCTATCGGCTAGCTTCTGAATAGGCGCCTGAGATCGACTCGCTTCATTCACCATTTTGATGATCTGCGCAAGCAGGGTTTCATCTCCAACCTTTTCAGCGGTCATGGTAAAACTCTGGTTTCCGTTAATGGTTCCTGAGCTTACCTTATCTCCTTCTTTCTTGTCGACCGGAATAGGTTCCCCAGTGATCATAGATTCATCTATACTGGATTTCCCCTTTTTAATAATTCCATCTACGGGAATTTTATCCCCGGGCTTCACTCTTAAAATATCTCCCTTTTGTATCTTATCTACTGCAATTGTTTCCTCTTTACCATCAGTAACCCTTACCGCAGTATTCGGAGCTAATTTCAATAACTCTTTAATTGCAGAATTGGTCCTGCTGTGTGCACGGGCCTCCAAAACCTGACCCATCAATACAAGGGTCAGTATAACCGTTGCCGCTTCAAAATAAACATGCACGGTTCCCATTTCGGTCTTGAACTGGGCCGGGAAAAAATCTGGAAATACCAGTCCGAAAACGCTGAAGATCCAGGCAACTCCTGCACCAATACCAATAAGGGTAAACATATTGAGATTCCAGGTTTTTATAGACCTCCAGGCTCTCTCAAAGAACATCCAGGTAGCATAGAAAACCACCGGAAGGGAAAGTATTAGTTGCACCCAATTCCAGGTTCTCATATCTGCCATATCATACAGTGGATTATCCGGGATCATTTCAGACATCGCGATGAGAAAGATCGGGACGGTAAAAGCTACCGAAATCCAGAATTTCTTCAATAGTTTTTTATACCCCTTTTCTTCTGCGGAGGCTTCAGGTTCCATAGGCACCAGTTCCATTCCACAGATAGGGCAATCTCCTGGTTCATCCTTGATCACTTCCGGATGCATCGGGCAGGTGTATTGTACTTTGGTCGCAGCACTGACTTCCTCTACTAGATCCATTCCGCATACCGGGCAATCTCCCGGTTGGTCATAAGTCTTGTCCCCTTCACAATGCATTGGGCAATACCATGTGCCTGTACCTTTACCAGTAACTTTTTTGCTTTCATCGGAATGATCGGCATGTTTTGAATGCTCTTCACCCGGCATCATAATGTGATAATTCCCGCCGTCTTTTTGTAGAGCCTCTTCAAATTTTTCAACTTTAATATGGTCTTTCATACTAATCTTTGCTTCAGCTTTTTCAAGGTCTACTGAAGCTTCAATCACACCCTCAACACCGTTGAGAGTTTTCTCAACGTGACTACGGCAACCGTTGCAAGTCATCCCCGTAATTTTATAGGTATGTGTCATAGGTTTTTTTGAAGAATGTTTTGAATCTTCAGGCAACATTATGTGGTAGTTACCTCCACCCTGAATCAGGGCATCTTCAAGTTTTGGAAGTGGAATATGCTTTTCCATCTCTACAACTGCCTCGGCTTTTTCAAGATCCACATGAGCACCAGTAACACCTTCAACCTTTGAAAGAGTTTCTTCAACATGAGATCTGCAACCATTGCAGCTCATACCGGTTATTTTATATGTATGTTTCATTTTTTGAAAATTGTCTCCCCAAATAGAAAGTTACGGAGATTTTACTTCTGCTAAGGTAGGTGGCAGCAAAAAGAGAGGAATTCAAATTTATCGAAAAGTCTTTCGAAAAAGTATAAAATTGCCGGGGAACTTTAGTTGTCCCCCAGGCAATTAATTTCATTTATGCTAAATAGTTTTCGCAAGCTGCAACGCAATCCTTGCAAGCTTTAGCACAATCTTTACAGTGCTGGGTATCATGTTTTCCACATTCATCTGCACAAGCCTGGCATACTTTTTTACAATATTCCACCAGGCCTTTTACATCTTTATAGTCTGTAGCCAAAACCTGATTCAGAGCAGAACAAACTTCTGCACAAACCTTATCTAAGCGAATACAGTCTGTCATCATTTTCACGTTGTCTTCATCAAGACAGGCATCTGCGCAATAATTACAGTGGTTAATGCAATTTCCCAATGCACTTATTAACTTCTCATTTCTCATAACTTATTGATTTTATTGGTTATACCACTAAATTAAGCATGAGCCCCACTTCACACTTTTAAAATTATGCTAAGTTCTTTCAGTTTTAAATGATTTTAACTCTACTGATGGATTATTAAGATATTTTAGTATCTACAAGTTTCCAACTCCAGCCGTCTTGCTCCACAAGGGTTTTGAAAATTTTACGATTCCGGCATATATTTTCAGAATAGCTTTTCTCTTCAACAATTTCTGCAAGCATTTTTTTCTTTGAAAGTCGACTGGTATTTGAAAAAGGCGGATCGGTCCTGGCGGGATCAATATGGGTTACCTCAGCTATGACCTCGAAATAGTTTTCATAAGCCACTTGCAATGGCTTGATGGATCCTTCTCCAGGTTTAAATTCATCTTTTACCTCGAAGGAGATGATCAATAAAGCCTCATACAATCTTGCAAGCTGAAGAATGATCGCATTTTTCTCCTTGTTATTATGGAAATAATGAATTACCGGGTAGGCCCGGTGTTGCTGACTATACTTGATAATAGAATCTGAAATTTTATCTACTTTCTTCAAAAGCGGATCAAAATTTTCTCCATTCCAGCAGCTGATCACGATCTCCTCTGGACTACTTCCTAGAGTACTCAAACTAACACCTAGTTTTCGCTGATCTATCACTGCAGAAAGTACCGGGATGAAATAGGTGACAGACATGGTGAGAAGAATTAAACCGGTAAAGGAATAAATACTTGTTAGTACTCTCCAGATATCTGCAGATGCCACATAATCTCCCATTCCCAAGGTAGAGAGACTAAACCCGCTATAATAAACTATTTGCCAGAAATTAGCTGGAATTTTTGTGGTGCTATCTATAATTGCTCCCGGGAATCCATACAGGATTAGAACAAAGCTCATCCATAAAAAGAACACCCAGATCAAGACAATAGAAATAAGTAGAATATAACCAGTTCTGGATAATATTTTAGAACTGCCATTCTTTCCTGAAATCATAAGGAAGAATTTCCAGAAAAAATGCGCAAAACGACTGGTAAGCCATCCTCCTCCCTGCATGGAAAGAGTGGTTTGCAAAATATCTATGACAATGGAAAAATACAGGATGATACCTGCAATCAAAAAAAAGCTCATAAATAGTTATTGGTTGGTATTCCGGGAAATTAAGAATTCAAACTACAACTTTGTTATATAGAAATGCTAAAACCCTAGAAAACGGGCTTAATTAAATGGAATCGAGCGTCTTTCGATCGCTGGCATGCATTTTTTTGTATTCTGAAGGAGTGAGCCCGGTCGCATTTTTAAAGGAAGTAGATAAATATGCCGGTGTAGAATAACCTAAATTATCTGCGATCATGGCAATACTCCAATCATCATAATTAAGTAACTCTTTTACTCTTTCTATCCGAACGGCATTATAAAATTTCTGAATGCTCTGGCCTTCACTTTCAGTAAAGACGTGGGTGATATGACTGTAATCGTAATTAAGTTCTGAAGTTAAAAGGCCCGAAAGTTTTTCTATAGTTACCTCTTCAGAATATACTTTTTCAAAAATAAGAGACTTGATATTATTGATCAATTTCTCATTGCGATCCTGAATGATCTCAAAACCAACCTTCTCAAATTCCTTATCCAGGGCTATCTTTTCACGCTTGTCCAGGTCACGGGCTAAAATAGCCTCCCCTAAACGAACCTCCTTAAAAGGAATATTCATTCTATTAAGAATTTCCTCCACGGTCATGATACATCGCTGACACACAACGTTACGTATATTGATCTTCTTTTCTTCCAAGGAATTCATATTAATAAGAACATCCAGACCAGAATCTATCCAGTCTGGATATTCTGAAAATTTATTCTATAGTTTCATCTACTCTACCACATTTCAGCATTTTATCACCAAAATACGGATTTCTGATCTCTTCTGAAGTTGAATACCAGTAATCTCCTTTACCTTCAAAAGCCATTGGGCAGAATTGCTTGTAGATCTTTCCTGAAGAAATTGCTTCTTTTAGTACGGGATCCATCGCCGCAGTTAATTCAGAAAACACTTCTCTTTGCTTGTTTACATCTTCTTCTTTAGCAATGTTCCCTGCAATTCCGGCAAGCTCTGGATTACTCGTTTCAAGATATGCCTGAAGTTCTTTAGCAGCCTCACCGGCAGCTTTAGCATCTGTTTGAACCAAAGCATCCTTTATCGCCAGGTAATCATCAAATGCTATTTTGATAGTATCATTGCTGAATTCAGCATTTGCTACTTCCTCAGTTTCCATTTCTGGAGAAGACTCGGTCATTTCCATATGATCTTCTGATACCTCCTCTTCATTATTTTTCTTATTATCTCCACAGGAATATACTAATAAACTTCCTGCAACTAAACTCATTGTAATTAAACTTCTAACTCTTCTTTTCATTTTTCCGATTATTAAATTATTGATTTTTGACGTATTTAAAGTGTCCTGATAACAGGTTAATTTTTATTCTTTTTAACTGGCTTAAGGATCTTTCTAACTGTTGGTGAAGAAATATACCATAGCAAGAAACCACTTAAGACGGTTATAAGTCCCATTAATGAAAAACCTCTCAACAATAGATTATTGAAATCATCTCTTCCCTCGTAATCCATGGTATGAGTCATCCATAGAAAATCGAACCATCGCCAGTCACGATGTCTTACCGTATTAAAATTCCCGGTGAGCGCTCCTACATAAGCCTTAAGATTCTTATCGGTATCATAGGAGATCACCCAGGCCGGAAGCAACCTTTCCCTGTATTCATGGTGTTTCCCGGTTTCAGTGATCCTTTCTATTCCCGAAACTTTCAGATCTGCTTTCATATGTCGGGAGGCTATATCAAGCGCCTGTTGTTCATTGATCTCTTCTATGATTTCTCCATTAAGGGCATCCATCAGGATCTTTTCATTCACATAATAAAACGGCTGTCCCGAGATCTCCTGTAACTTTACCGAAGTCACATTCAATTCAGGATGCAGTTTCGTGGGACTTTTTAGATCTGAAAATGATGATTGTATTGGTTCTTCTTTTTTGAACTGGTCTCCATGGATCTC
This sequence comes from Gramella sp. MT6, assembly GCF_019357415.1. Classification (NCBI taxonomy): domain Bacteria; kingdom Pseudomonadati; phylum Bacteroidota; class Flavobacteriia; order Flavobacteriales; family Flavobacteriaceae; genus Christiangramia; species Gramella sp. MT6. The sequence goes on along the minus strand of NZ_CP048410.1, from coordinate 1,613,359 downwards.
ATCAAGATCTGTCCAGCTAAAATAAAGACCACTTACCGTCCACATAATGAACTGCAAACCGATAAAGATCCCGAGATATCGGTGGGCTTTTCTAATATTTAAAGCGGTTTTTCTTTTAACCATTATTATTCAATTAAAATCTTATTGTTAATCCTCCTCCAGCACCAAAACGATTATCATAACTACCCATCAGTGAAAAATTCTTACTCAATAAATATTCAAAACCGGCATTCCAGACCTGTTCCTCTTCGAAATTTTTTCCAGGTTCCAAATCGTTCACCCAGCCAAAATCTGCTTGAAATTCATACTCTCCAAACAAGATCAGCCTTGGAAAGATCATGATCTCCCGCTCGAGGCTAATCTGAGGTCTTAATTTATTATCTAATCTCACATCAAGTTGAAACATATATGGAGTAAAATATCGAATCCCTCCAATTGCGGTAGTACTTAATTCATCCAGACTATCTTCCAGTTCGTTTTCCACATTTACCCCTCCAAAAAGACGCACCCAGTCATTGAGGTAATATTCATAAGTAAATTCTGCTTCCAGGTTCTGGTTCCAGCCATATTCGGCGTTGACCATGAACTGATTGCGAATATCTGAACTTGTCACGTTTAACGTGCTCATATGCGAAGCCGCATCCAGGGTTCCCCAGGTATAGAACTGGTTGGTTTCGGCAAGCAAGTGCGAGAGGGGGTACTCATCTAATCTGGGATCCCTATCAGTCTCATAACTCATCACTCTTGCCATTCCTCCCATCATGTGATAAAGAATATGGCAGTGAAAGAACCAGTCACCATATTCATTTCCGTAGAACTCGATCGTAATTTTCTCCATTGGCGGCACATTTACCGTATGTTTTAATGGAGAATATTCGCCATTTTCATTGATCACCCTGAAGAAGTGCCCGTGCAAATGCATGGGGTGATGCATCATCGTTAGGTTATTAAAGGTGATCCTGGTCACCTCATCTCCTTCGATCTTTATTTTATCAGATTCTGAAAGCGGCACCCCGTTCATACTCCAGATATACCGATTCATATTTCCGGTAAGATTCAGCAGTATATTATTTACCGGAATGTCTTCATCATACGTGGTCTTTTCAGGAGACTTTAAATAGTCATAATTATATTCTGAAAACATTTCCATACCATCCATTTTCATATCCTCTTGCATATCCATCCCCTCATGGTTCATCCTGGAATGATCCATTTCAGATTCTTTTTTCATATTCCCATGATCCATTTTTGAGTGGTCCATCTTCATAACAGAATCCTTCGGCATTTCCATTTTTGAGTGATCCATTTTCGAATGATCCATCTGAATACCTTCCATTTCCATTTCCATTTCTTCCATCTCCATTCCCCATTCTTCCATCATTTCCTGCGGATTTTCTTTCCCGGGATGAGATTTAAGTGCGGGAGCACCCATTTTCATATCCATGTTGGCCATTTGCTGCATCATTTCAATTTTATCTGGTCTGGCAATCTCAGGAGCTTTTGCGATTTCCCCTGTTCCCAGATATGCAGAAGCCGTTCCGGAACCATCCTGCGCCGTAATCCTGAACTCCAGCTTTTTATCCTGTGGAATTTCTACAATGAAATCGTAGGTTTCAGCTACACCAATAAAGGTTTTATTATGCTTTACTGGTACCACATTTAATCCGTCGGCAGCTATTAATGTTGGAGTTTCTCCTCCAAAGGTCATCCAGAAAGAAGTAGACGCCGAACCATCAATTATGCGAAGTCTTACTTTCTCTCCGGGTTTGAATTCAGGATATTCGATACTTTCTTCCCCATTAATTAAAAAAGCGGGATAGTAAATATCAGCGATATCGGCACCTTCCATCCGTTGCTTCCAGAAATTAAGCTGTGCTCCAAAGGCTCCTCTTGCTACCACCTGATTTAAAGGCGTGGAAGTTCCTTTTTTGATTCCATACCATTCTGTTCCCCTTTTCAGAAATCGCTGAACATCCTGAGGTTTCTCATTGGTCCAGTCGGACAGTACTAAAACGAGTTCTTTATCATAAACCACGTCAGGTTTCCCCTTTGGTTGAATTACCAGCGAACCAAATACCCCGCTTTGCTCCTGCAGCATGGTATGTGAATGATACCAATAGGTCCCGCTTTGTTTGATCTCGAATTCATATTTAAAGGTTTCTCCTGGTTCAATAGGTGGCGTTGTTAAATAAGGAACACCATCATAAAAATTCGGAAGTAAGATTCCATGCCAGTGAATAGATGTTTCCACATCCATCTTATTATGCACATAGATCACGGCGTATTCTCCTTCAGTAAAATCAAGGGTAGGACCGGGAATTGTTCCATTCACGGTCATTCCCATCACTTCTTTTCCTGCCTTATTCACCATTTCCTGATCTATAGTAAGCGTATACTCGTGTACCGGTAGATCATTTATATTTCCCTCCACAGAAGCTTCCTGCTGTGCCTGAACACTTATAGCGCTTAATAAAACCAGAATGACTGAATATATTTTGTGCATTTTAATTTTGTATCACTTATTGATAGGTTCTGGTTACTTTTTTTCGTTTTCCAGTTTATCGATCAGTTTCTTCATTTCTGCAATTTCCTTTACCTGGGCTTTAATGATTTCATCTGCCAGCTTTCTTACCTCCGGGTCATCTATATCTGCTCTTCTACTGGTTAGGATCGCAATTGAATGATGCGGTATCATTGCTTTCATATATAAAACATCCCCTATGATAGGACGCTGGGCCCGTACCAGACCAAGCGCTCCAACAAAAAGAATAAGACTTCCTGCATAGATCGCGATATTCTTTTTCCTGTTCTTATACATTTTCAGCATAAGCGAAAGCATAATTACTGCCATTGCCGCTATACCCAGACAGGTCATATAAAAACGAGTCAGGCTAAAATATACATGGTCTATTTCATAAGTATTTAAATACATGGTGATGTACATCGCTACGAATGATAACCCCAGCATTAAAAAGAATCTGGTATAATTGCTACCGCTCTTGTCTTCCTGTTTATCGTGTTTAGAATCCATAATTTTGGTTGGTTTTGGTTATGTTGATATTAAAATTAATACTTGCCTATTTTAAGCCTGTTAAAGCCATTATAAATAACACCTTTAGTCTATTTGTGCTGTCACTTCCCCACAAGTTAGCATCGCATCTCCGTAATAGGGATTTCTAACTTCTGAAGAAAGGCTTAGCCAGTCTGCTCCCTTATTAGAGTTTGCCATTGGGCAGTGCTGTATGTAAATTGTATTACCTATACTGTCGATATTGGCAGTAATAGCGATCATATTTTCAGACAGGATCACAAAGTGCGCTCTTTGATTTTCCAGATTCTGATTGGAGGAGATCGCCTCCAACATTTCTTTTACTTTTTTCAAATGAGCTCCTGCCATTCCCTGCAGATCAGCTTCAGGCATTGCTTTTAAAGAAACCTTTGCTGCATCCATAGCCTGGGCAGCATTAGAATTCACAAGAGCATCTTTAAGTTCAAAATAACCGTCCAGAGTTTTTACAAATTTCTTCTGAAAATCTTCCGGAAGTTCCATCTCCATATTCATAGCCTGCTTCTTCTGGTTCTCGGGATTGTTCATCATCGATCTTTTTCCCTGAAGCTGTGCCGCTGCATCTACGGTAAAGGTTCCATTAGTAACAATTTCTTCCCCGCTTTCCAGTCCGCTCAAAACCTGGTAGGTTTCGCCTGAAGAATTCCCCAGAGTAACTTCCCGCATTTCGAATACCGGTTCATTTGGATTTGTCTTCACGTAAACCAAAGAACGTTCACCTGTCCACATAACTGCACTTCTGGGAACCTCCAGAGTTTCCATGTTTGTAACCTGGCTTGTTTCTACTTCTGCCTGGGCGAACATTCCGGGTTTCAGTTTATTATCCTTGTTATTTATCACAACTCTAACTTCAACAGTTCTGGATTCACTATTCAAAATTGGATCTATAAAGGAGATCTTTCCCTTGAAGTTTTCATTGGGAACAGCGTTTACCGAAATATTTAGCGTTTGTCCTTCATCAAGATTTGATATCTGGGATTCATAAGCGTCGAAAACTGCCCATACCGAATTCAGATTTGAAACCTTTAAAATTGGCATTCCATCTACAATATGGGATCCTTCTTCAACCATGATCTGTGTTACGGTTCCATTAACATGTGAATAGATAGGAAAAGAGCTTTTCACATTACCGGTTCTTTCCACCTCGTCCAGAACCTCATTACTAATTTCCCAGTTCCTGAATTTATTTCTAACCGCGTTATATAGTCCCGGTTGGGAATTTTTCAATTTTGCAGCCGTGATCAGTTCCTGTTGTGCTGCAACGAGTTCAGGAGAATACACACTTGCAATTGGTTGTCCCATACTCACCCTGTCTCCTACGGTATTCACGTAAAGTTTCTCTATTCTCCCATCAAAATGAGCTGGCATTGCCGCGTTAAGGTCGTCATTCAACTCTATCTTTCCGGAAAGGGTGATCTTACCATCTATTCCATTACCTGTTCCTACCACCGTGGTTTGAATATTAGCAAGTTTCATGGCATTATCGGTCATACTCAATTCGTTCGCTGCCAGGCCTTGAGAACCACTTTCTGCAGGTATAAGGTCCATACCACAAATTGGGCAATCCCCAGGTTCAGGCTGCATGATCTGCGGATGCATGGAACAGGTCCACATCTGTTCCGTTTCAGCCTCCTGGTGTTCATGGGCTTCCTCAGTTTCATTGTTATTGAAAATAACATATCCCAGTACCAGGCCTGCGATAAGGATCAGTATATAAATTATATATTTTTTCATCTTATAAATTATTAACGGTGAGGTACTCCACGATGGCATCCTTTTTAAACCAGGTGCTTACCGCTTCAATTAAATTCATTTGTATTTGCAATTGTATTTCCTGAATATCCAGAACATCATCAAAATCTATGGTTCCGGTTTCATATTGTTTCAATAACAGGTCTTCAGCATCTTTCGCCTGACCCAAATTGTCGGCCTGGGCTTCAAACTTTATCCTTGCTGAAGCACGCTCATTTAAGGCAGATCTTAAACTGCTTTCCAGCTCATTCAGCCTTAAGTTCCTATTGGAAGATATCTGTTCCTGTCTAAGTTCATTCTGTTTAGTAACAGAGCGATATTTTTTATTGAATATCGGCACCGAAATGGACAGCATAGGCATAAGAATATCTTTTCCGTTATCCGAAAAATTCATGTCGGTCCTTTCTTGAACACTAATGTAATCCACTCCCAATCCTAATTTTGGAGCTGCTTCCTGCAGATTCACCTGCTCTGAAGCTTCAATGCTTTCTGCGAAACGGTCGAATTTCTGTAGTTCAGGATGGATAGAAAGATTTATATTCTCAGAACTTTCAATTGGTATTAGCAAAGTATCCTGCACCAGTATTTCAGCATCATCATTTATATTCAGAAGATTATTGAATTCTGTTTCCTTCACTTCTATATTTAGCTGGAGATTCTTTTTCTTTTCAACAAGGTCATTTTGCCTCATCTTAAGCCGAAGAACTTCTACGGCAGATGCTTTTCCAACTTCAACAGAATTCAAAGCCATGGTCCTGTAGATTTCGAGTAATTGTATATTTTCCTCCAGGACTTCAACCTTTTCCTGCAATTCATAAATTTCATAATACAATTGAGAAACATTCAGCCGCAATTTTCTTCTGGCGATCTCAAGATCGGCTTCTTCCACACTCACCATATAACCTGCATATTCCTTTCTGGAATCTATGGTACCAAACCAGGGCAGCATTTGTTTTACAGAAACCCTTAATTTCTGCGGACCTGTTCTGGTTTCAGGTTCACTTACAAAATATCCAAAACCAAACTCTGTGTCTGGAATCGAATTCACTTCGTTGATCCTTTCCCTGGCGATTTCTACAGAAGAGTTCATAGACTGAATTTCAGGATTATTCTGTAGGGCCTGGTTTTGGTATGTATCAAGGTTTTGAGCATTTACTGAATGAAAAGTGAAAAGTGAAAAACTAAAAACACATAATAAAATCAAGTGTTTTTCTAAGTGTTTACTTTTAAACCCTCCAAACTGATGAACCTCAATAATTTCTATTTTTGAACTTTTCATCTTATTAAATTTTAGACTTGGCTGTTTTTATGGTACTCACCAGCATTGCAACTAGCTCCTTACAATTACTATGAAGTCCTGCATAGACCGTATGCTCTATAAACTCTGAATCTTTCAATAAATCCAACCAATAAATAGTCTCATTTGCTTCTTTTAAAGCGATACTCATTTTATGTATAAAGTCCTTTTTACTTTCGGCAAACTCTGCCTCCCGAATTAGGGCTCCTATAGCCGTCCCACTTCTCAAAACCTGCTTGCTTAAGACAAATTCCTTCTTCTCATTAACAATGGATTTATACCTCTGAATAACTAAAAGGGCAAACGAATAACTTTTATCTCTTAAAATACTTACTCCCATGATTTCAACTTATCGATTATTCACTTTTAGTTTTTCACTTTTAACTTTCAACTGACTTTCCTTCCTCCAGCTAAACAATACGGGTACCACGAATAAAGTGATCAGGGCGATAAGCATTCCACCAAAGGCAGGAATAGCCATCGGGATCATAATATCACTACCTCTTCCCGTTGAAGTTAGAATTGGCAGTAAAGCAAGTATAGTGGTAGCTGTGGTCATTAAACATGGCCTAATACGCATTTTACCAGCTTCGATCACAGATTGTCTTATCTCCTTTTTATTATCGGGAGAATTAGCTTCGAAAGTTTGAGTAAGATAAGTAGCCATCACAACGCCATCATCTGTAGCAATACCAAAAAGCGCAATAAATCCAACCCAGACGGCGACACTTAAATTGATCGTTTTGATCTGAAACAGTTGCCTGATATTCTCTCCGAAAAGGCTGAAATCCATAAACCAACCCTGGCCATACAGCCAGATCATCATAAATCCTCCACCAAAGGCAACCGCGATTCCGGCAAATACCATTAATGATGTTGAGACTGATTTAAACTGAAAGTAAAGGATCAGGAAAATGATCAATAAAGACAATGGGACTACCAGGGAGAGTGTTTTCTCAGCCCTGATCTGGTTCTCATAACTTCCTGTAAATCGATATTTGATACCAGCCGGGACTTTTAGTTCTCCGGAATCTATTTTTTCCTGAATTAATTCCTGGGCATTCTCAACCACATTAACCTCAGCAAAACCATCCAGTTTATCGAACAGCACATATCCGGTCAAGAATGTATTCTCACTTTTTATAACCTGAGGTCCCTGCTCATATCTAATGTCTACCAATTGGCCTAGAGGAACTGGTGAACCGCCTTCTACCGGAACATAAATATCCTTGATATCCTGCGGGCTTCCACGAAGTTCTCTTGGATACCTTACACGAATACCATATCGTTCTCTTCCCTCAACCGTCTGGCTCAACTGCATTCCACCAACAGCGACCTGCAATATTTGTTGAACATCATCAATTGAGATCCCGTAACGAGCAAGGCTCTCCCTTTTTATATCGATTAGTAAATAAGGTTTACCTACGATCCTATCGGCAAAAACAGCTTCATCTTTAACTCCCTCAGCCTCCTTTAGAATATCTTCAAGCTTCATCCCAAAATCCTGGATCTGCTTCAGGTCCTGACCCTGGACCTTGATTCCCATTGGCGCTCTCATCCCAGTTTGCAACATGATAAGGCGCGTTTCAATAGGCTGTAATTTAGGTGCAGATGTTACTCCCGGAAGCTTTGTAACCCTGGCGATCTCATTCCAGATATCATCAGGAGTTTTGATCTCAGGTCTCCAATTCCTGAAATATTCACCATCATCATCAGGAATAAGTTGGGAAGGATTTAATTTCAATGGATTATTTACCAAAGAATCCTTGTACTGCTCTAAATTATCTACTTCTGAATTTGGATTGGCAGCAAGTTTCCCGTTTTTCAGAATAAACAAACCATCTTCATTAACACGGTATTCCTGTTTTTCTCCATCTTCATTCTCCATAAATTCAGTCTTATACTGAATTATGTTTTCGTACATGGATAGCGGTGCCGGATCCAGAGCAGATTCGGTTCTACCCGCTTTACCCACCACGGTTTCCACCTCTGGCAAACTCGCCACAGCCATATCTAACTGTTGTAAAACCCTTTTGTTCTCCTCCACTCCAGAATGGGGTAAAGAAGTAGGCATTAAGAGAAAGGATCCTTCGTTTAAGGAAGGCATGAATTCCTTACCAGTATTTTTCATTATAAAGAAGCCAAGGACGATAATTGCGGTAGGAATAGCCAGGAAAAGTAATTTATTTTCCAGGGTCCATGTTAGAATTCTAACATAATATCTTTTGAAAAGGTAAAAGACCGCCAATAGTCCAAAGGTGATCACTGAAACGAAAAAAAGATTCAAAAAAATACTGTTTTGAAGTCCCAGAGGCCTCCAGTATACAGATAGCAGCATTACGATTGTTGCTACTGAAATGATGATCTTGAACAATTTACTTTGCTTTTCATCAATCTTATCGAATTTCATGAGGAAGTCTATCGCTCCAAAACCAATTAAGGCGAGACCTATCCAGTATCCGAAGAAAATTGCTGCGATTCCTGTAAGGATCAATAATACAGGGAATATATAGCTCGTTCCTTTTCTGAAATTTCGTTTTTTGAATAAAATTGCTGCTATGGGTGGAATTAGAAATAAGGCTACCAAAATTGAAGCGGTAAGTGCCATGGTCTTGGTAAAAGCCAGAGGTCGGAATAACTTCCCTTCTGCTCCTACCATAGTGAAAACAGGAATAAAGCTAATAATGGTAGTTAATACCGCGGTTACGATCGCTCCAGAAACTTCAGCTGTGGCTTCATAGACCAATTGATTAATGGGCCGTTTATCTTTCATATCCAGATGCCTGATGATATTTTCAGACAGGATAATTCCCATATCCACCATGGTCCCAATAGCAATCGCAATACCGGAAAGAGCTACAATATTCGCCGCTACGTCAAAGATCTTCATCGAAATGAACACCATAAGAACAGCCACGGGCAGTAATCCGGAAATTAGAATGGAGGCCCTTAAATTGAATACCATAATAATAATGACCAGAATAGTGATCAAAATTTCCATCGTAAGGGCTTCGTTCAAAGTTTCAAGAGTTTCCTGGATAAGCTCTGTCCTGTCATAAAAAGGAACAATTGTAAGTTGGGATTCGGTACCATCGCTTAGGGTTTTTGAAGGAAGACCGGAACTTATTTCAGCAATTTCAGCCTTTACATTATTGATCACCTCCAAAGGATTGGCACCGTAACGGGCAACCACAACCCCTCCAACAACCTCAGCACCTTCCTTGTCCAGGATCCCACGGCGCGAAGCAGGTCCCATAGAGACGTTAGCAATGTCCTTGATCTTTATAGAAGCATAATCTTCTGAAGTCACCACTGCATTTTCGATGTCTTCCACAGATTTGACGTAACCCAGACCTCGAACCAGATATTCTGCCTGGTTGATCTCCAGAGTTTGCGCGCCTATTTCCCGATTACTTTGCTTGACCGCCATCACAACCTGATCCAGGCCAATTCCGTATTGGCGCATTAGTTCAGGTTTCACATCGATCTGATATTGCTGAACATATCCACCAATACTCGCCACTTCTGAAACCCCACTTGCTCCGGATAGTGCATATTTTACATAGTAATCCTGAATACTCCGCAATTCCTGCAGGTCCCATCCACCGGTAACATTTCCATCTTTATCCCGACCTTCCAGAGTATACCAGAATATCTGTCCAAGACCTGTAGCATCAGGTCCCAGGGTTGGGCTCACGCCTTCGGGTAAAAGGTTTTCGGGTAAAGAATTAAGCTTTTCAAGAATACGACTACGGCTCCAGTAGAATTCTACATCTTCTTCAAAAATGATATAGATACTGGAAAAACCGAACATAGAAGAACTACGAATGGTTTTCACTCCCGGAATACCAAGTAAACTCGTGGTTAAAGGATAAGTGATCTGATCTTCAATATCCTGTGGAGAGCGGCCAGGCCATTCGGTAAAAATGATCTGTTGATTTTCACCAATGTCGGGGATAGCATCTACCGCCACGGGATCATTTGGCAATATGCCGGTTTCCCAGTTGAAAGGTGAGTTCATGATCCCCCAACCAACGATCACCGCTAGTAATATAAAGGTGACCAGTTTGTTCTCGATTAAATATTTGATGCTTTTATTCAGCATTTTTCGGTAATTAAAAATTAGAAATAAGGCGCGTAACGCAAAAAGCCACTGCAAAAAATGAGTGGTTCAAGATCTAAATCTTAATTATCAAATAAGGAATACTTGGTCTTCCAGCTGTATATCTGTGACCAGTATGGGAGGAGAATAATCTTTAAATGGAATGATCTGTTTTGGTAAACTTTCAAACAGATCAAAATAGGCATAAGTGAAAGTAGTAATGAAAAGCTGTTGATGGAAATCGAAAGAATCAAAAGATAATTTTAATTCATCCTGACCTTCAACTGAAACTTTTTCATTGGTACAACAATGTGATTCCGCAGCCGCATTCATTTGCATCCCACAAGTCTTTGCCTTGGAGAAAACGGCTTTATCCACTAAATGACTCCCACAGAAATGCTTATCTACCGTAAAAGACATGGTAGATAACATCACCAGAAAGGCCATGGTCAAGGAAATTATATGTTGCAAAGCTTTTTTCACTGCTTACAAAAATACATATTTTTTAAATATCAGAGTTTTAGACCTTAAAGATCCAAAAACCTGGAGGTAAAATTAGAAAACTTATGGAGTCCATGGTTTCAATTTTCAGGAATAATCTTTCAAAAATTGAATTTTAAAAATTAATCATTTTATACGTACTTTTATGTAAATCAATCACTTAAACAATCATATAAAAATGGGAAATAAAAAAATTATTGCGGTCGTAGGTGCTACAGGATCGCAGGGAGGTGGATTAGTTCGTGCAATTTTAAATGACACGGATGGCGGATTCAAAGCAAGAGCAATCACACGAAATCCATCGTCAGACAAAGCTAAAGAACTTAAAGACCTTGGAGCTGAGGTTGTAGAAGCAGATATAGACAATAAAGAAAGTGTTATTAAAGCCTTCAAGGGCGCTTATGGCGCTTTTTGTATGACCAATTTCTGGGAACATTTCTCTCCGGAAAAAGAACTGGAGCAGGCCAAGAATATGGCTGAAGCAGGAAAAGAGGCAGGCTTAAAACATGTAATCTGGTCTACACTTGAGGACACCAGGAAATGGATTCCTTTAGACGATGACCGCATGCCCACTTTGATGGAAAAGTATAAGGTACCGCATTTTGATGCCAAGGGTGAGGCGGATGAATATTTCACGGCCAGTAAAGTTCCCTACACCCTTCTCTTCACTTCTTTTTACTGGGATAATTTTATCAATTTCGGGATGGGTCCACAAAAGGGCGAAGATGGTGAACTGGCAATTACGTTCCCGATGGATAAAAAAGAACTTCCAGGAATTGCCGCGGAAGATATAGGAAAATGTGCCTACGGAATATTCAAAGCTGGTGACAACTACAAGAATAAGATTGTTGCCATCGCGGGTGAACATCTTACCGGTAAGGAAATGGCTGATATTTTCTCTGAGGTCTATGGCAAGAAGGTAAAGTACAACGCGGTAGAGCCCGAGGTTTACAGGAATTTTGATTTTCCCGGAGCCGATGATCTTGGTAATATGTTCCAATTTAAGGTTGAACAGGAAGAATATTTCTGCACCATTAGAGATGTAAATGCAACCCGAAAATTAAATCCCGAACTGCTTAATTTCAGGCAGTGGCTGGAACAGAATAAAGACAAGATCGATGTTTAGATCCTACTTTTTATATTCTTTCAGTCTATAGTAATAAAAAGCCGGAAGCAGGATCAATAAAAAAAGCGGATGAATTAAAAACCTTCTTACATAAAAGAGGGCCAGATAATGTTCTCTTTCTATATTTAATACCAGAAAAATAAATACGATGGTTGCCAGTACATAAAGAATGGCATATAAAACCGCAGAAAACTTCAAGATATTGAGGTCTCTAAAACTTATATAGATTATAGCTAAAGATATAATTGTATTCAGCCAAAATCTAAGGGTAAGATTGAACATAAGTTTGGCCATGTCCATTGGTGGTATGATGTCCAGTAAATAATCAGATTTAAAGAACTGGATTAACGGATCATAGAACAATTCCTGCTCGAAAAATCTTATAGCCGCAAGCAACAGGACCAATAGACCAATTTCCACTATCCGATACCGTCTTTTTACTGTTTTTTCCATTTTGAATAAATTCTAACCCAGATCAACCAGAGAATTAAAACAGTCCCGTAAATAGCTAATGGGAAAAATATTGAATGCATTATGTTGGCATATTGCGGGTATTCATAAATACTTACCGCAAGTATCACTATTCTAAGAATATTGATCGAGTAAATGATGACCGAGCCGGCCAGAATATATAGTATGGTTGAAACAGTTTTTCCAAAGAATGCCAGAATAAAAGAAGTGAAAAGTATAATTATACTCGCTGAATTACAGCCTTCCACTATTCCGGCTAAAAAATAATCATTGACCATTAATTTCATGGACAAACCGGTATAATGCATCACTACCTCAACATTCTCATAACCTAAACCCTGCATTACTGTTCCGCTTTGACGCGCTACGAGCTGAGTTAAAGGATCTGGAACGGGATGTTCTGTATCGTACAGAATTAGAAATCCGCTATAGAGACTGGAAAAAAGAAAGTAACTACCCAGAAATATAAAGATGAATCTAAGAACAAGACGATATTTCTTAATTAAACTGAGCAAGCGATAGAGGGGTTTTTAACAAATTTATAGAAATCAAAGGCTCAGTTTACATGAGAAATTGAATACTTTTGCACTAAATATTGTTAATATGCCATTTCAGAAATTAAAACCAAGAGTTGAAGAGATCCTTAATAATGAGAATCTAAGCGTGGATAAAAGGCTTACAGAAGTATGTGAGCTACTTGAATCTAATATTCCATATTATGACTGGGTAGGTTTCTACTTTAAGAATGGAGATAAGGAAGAACTTAAATTAAGATCTTTTGCCGGAGAACCAACAGATCATGAAATTATCCCTTTTGGTAAAGGTATTTGCGGACAGGTTGCGGTTTCGAATAAAAATTTCGTGGTACCAGATGTGAAAGCTCAAAATAATTACATAGCCTGCAGTATTCATGTAAAGGCAGAGATTGTTATCCCTCTTTTCAAAAACGGAGAGAACATTGGCCAGATAGATATAGACAGTCATACTGAAGATCCATTCTCACACGAAGATGAAATTTTTCTTCAATGGGTAAATGAAAAAGTATCTGAGATCTTATAGAGGAAAACACATATAACAATAAAACCCTTAGGAGTTCCTAAGGGTTTTATCGTTTTTGGTATAGCTAGTTTTTAGTGATATTTCTTTTTCAAATCTATATTTGAAAGGCTATTGTAAAAAATAAAAGGATAAAAAATCCAATCAATTGTAGAATAGAATTCAAATAGTTTTTTTCAATTTCATTTCCCATTTCCATAGCTTTTGATTCAAACATACACAAGCTTTACCCTGGGAAACAGATCTTTAACGAACTTTAATTCTTTTTAGAATAATTTAAGCTAAAATTGAGGGTAAATGACAACGCATTTAACGAGACCTTTACATTCCAGTTCTAATTGCTTCAACAGGATCTAGTTTAGAAGCAGATATAGCGGGAATTATACCTGAAATTAATCCAATTACTGCAGATACGGCGGTTCCAATTAAAATATTCAGTGGAGAAAGGACGAATTCAAAATCACCAGTAAACTGGGAAGCTACAATAGAAACCAGCCAGACTATAAATAATCCAACCATTCCTCCAATTACTGAAAGTATAATCGCTTCAAATAAGAACTGAGAAAGAATGAACTTGTTCTTGGCCCCCAGGGATTTCTGAATTCCAATTAAGTTAGTTCGCTCTTTTACGCTCACGAACATGATATTTGCGATTCCAAAGCCACCTACCAGCAATGAAAATCCGCTGATGACCAAACCAATGATATTTAACTGTCCGGTAATATTGTCTATAAAATCTGCAAATCCCTGAAGTTGGTTCACAAAAAAGTTATTGATCTCCCCGGGTTTCAGTCCACGCATATTTCTAAGCTGTTGTTCCAGCATCGCTACAAATTCGTCATTATCTACTCCATCTTCTGGCTTCATGACTATTTGAGGGAATACAGTTCCTTTGGTGGTACCATAAACTCGTCGGGCAAAATTTGCCGGCACAAAGGCCTGGCCATCTCTTGAACCTGTAAACAAGGACTGCCCCTGCTTTTTAAGAACTCCAATTACGGTTGCCCGTCTTCCAAAGATCCTCACTTCTTTCCCTAAGCCATTGGAATCGCCAAATAAATTATTCGCGATCTCATGCCCCAGGACAATAACCCCAGAGCCGCTCACAGCTTCGGGTTCATTAAAAAACCTTCCTTCTTCCAGCTCAAAAGCTTCAATATCATAATATTCATGGGTCACTGCACCAATATCTACTCCAGTGCTGGTAACGTCCTGATATTTTATAGAAGAACCCCCGGGAACTCCCAGTGCAAAACTTATAGCTTCTACATCTGGAAGACTCTTCTTCAGATTCTGATATTCTTCATAGGTGACATCTGGAAACTGTTCTCTTTTCCAACGTGGAACTTCAGAAGGTCCAAAATTGAATCTCATAACGATAACCGTGCTGTTATCCAGTGCACTTAAACTTCCGGTAATATCTTTTTTCAGGGAATCTACGGCGGCAAGAACTGCGATAATTGAAAATATACCAATGGTAACGCCCAGCAAAGAGAGAAAAGTACGAAGACGGTTATTTTTAAGAGCGCTTATAGCGAAATTAAAGCTCTCCTTGAGTACGCGTAAATAAATTAGCATGGTATAAAATCAGCTGTTTTAGGTCGATTTAAAGATAGGACGTTCGTTCTAAAAATTCGTTACAAAATTTATTTAGAATTCAGGGATTCCTCCTTCAGATTTTTAGCTTAATTGGTTACTTTTGCAGCTTTAACAAACACAACACAATGAGCGAATTAAAACAAGCAAAATCTGCTTTAATTTCAGTTTTCAGTAAAGACGGGTTAGAACCAATCGTTGAAAAACTTAATGACCTGGGAATCAAAATATACTCTACCGGAGGTACCGAAAAATTTATCAAGGATCTAGGGATCGAGGTGATCCCAGTTGAAGATGTAACCTCATATCCTTCAATTTTAGGCGGAAGAGTAAAGACACTTCACCCTAAGGTTTTTGGTGGAATATTGAACCGTCAAGACCATGAAGGAGATGTAAAAGAACTGGAACAATATGAAATTCCGCAGATTGACATTGTGATCGTGGACCTTTATCCTTTTGAAAAAACAGTAGCTTCTGGCGCTTCTGAACAGGATATCATTGAAAAAATAGACATTGGAGGTATTTCTTTAATTCGTGCTGCGGCTAAAAACTTCAAGGATGTTACCTGTGTTTCATCTGTAGACGACTACCAAGAGTTTCTTGATCTCCTGAATGCAAAGAATGGAGAAACCAGCATAGCAGACAGGAAAAGATTCGCGACAAAAGCTTTTAATATTTCTTCGCATTACGATTCAGCGATCTTCAATTATTTTAATACTGAAGGAGAAGTAAATTCTTTCAAACAAAGTGAATTGAAGGGAAAAGAATTGAGGTATGGAGAAAACCCACATCAAAAAGGGACTTTCTTTGGAGATTTCGATGCGATCTTTGACAAACTTCACGGAAAGGAACTTTCTTATAATAACCTTTTGGATGTTGATGCTGCGGTTAACCTCATGAATGAATTCAAAGGAGAGGCTCCAACCTTCGCCATCTTAAAACATAATAACGCTTGTGGTCTTGCGCAGCGTGACACTATCCACCAGGCGTATGTAGATGCGCTGGCAGGTGATCCAGTCTCAGCTTTCGGTGGGATCCTGATCAGTAATGTGGAAATAGATGCCAAAACTGCTGAAGAAATCCACAAACTTTTCTGTGAAGTGGTGATCGCTCCTTCTTTTTCTTCGGAAGCGTTAGAAATATTGAAAGGAAAGAAGAACAGAATTCTTTTAATACTTAAAGATGTTGAACTTCCAAAGGACCAGGTAAGAACCTGTTTGAATGGAGTTTTGGTTCAGGATAAAGATCTAAAGACAGATAAACTGGAAGATCTTACGCAGGCCACGAACAATAAAGCATCAGATGACGAGTTATCTGACATGATATTTGCATCTAAAATTTGCAAACACACTAAATCGAATACCATCGTTTTAGCTAAAAACAAACAACTTTGTGCAAGTGGTACTGGTCAGACTTCAAGAGTGGATGCCCTAACCCAAAGCATAGAGAAAGCAAGGTCATTTGATTTTGACCTGAATGGTGCCGTTATGGCGAGTGATGCTTTTTTCCCATTCCCTGATTGTGTGGAGATTGCCGGAAACGCAGGTATCACTGCAGTAATTCAGCCTGGAGGATCAATTAAAGATCAGCTGAGCATCGATTATTGCAATGAAAATAATATCGCCATGGTGATGACAGGAACACGCCATTTTAAACATTAATTTTAGTACATTTACCCGAACCTCAATACTTATAAAAACACTATGGGATTTTTCGACTTTCTCATTGAAGAAATAGCAATCGACTTAGGTACAGCCAACACCCTTATAATACATAATGATAAAGTTGTTGTAGACAGCCCCTCAATAGTAGCGCGCGACAGAACTTCCGGCAAAATAACAGCTGTAGGTAAGGAAGCGGCTATGATGCAGGGGAAAACTCATGAGAACATCAAGACCATACGTCCTTTAAAAGATGGTGTAATTGCCGATTTTGATGCCAGTGAGAAGATGCTTACCATGTTCATCAAAGAAATTCCGGCACTTAAGAAAAAACTATTTACTCCTGCCTTAAGAATGGTTATCTGTATCCCGTCAGGAATTACTGAAGTGGAGATGCGCGCTGTTAAGGAAAGTGCAGAAAGAGTTAATGGTAAAGAGGTTTACCTTATCCACGAACCTATGGCCGCTGCCATTGGTATAGGTGTTGACATCATGCAGCCTAAAGGAAATATGATCGTGGATATAGGGGGAGGTACTACAGAAATCGCAGTGATCGCTCTTGGAGGTATCGTGTGTGACAAATCGGTGAAGATCGCCGGTGATGTTTTCACCAATGATATCGTTTATTACATGAGAACCCAGCATAACCTTTATGTAGGTGAGCGTACTGCGGAAAAAATAAAGATACAGATCGGTGCGGCTACTGAAGATCTTGAGGTGCCGCCAGATGAAATGAGCGTTCAGGGTAGAGACCTTCTTACCGGGAAACCGAAGCAGGTAAATATCTCTTACCGTGAAATTGCCAAGGCTTTAGATAAATCTATTTTGAGGATCGAAGATGCGGTTATGGAAACCCTTTCTCAGACTCCGCCAGAACTTGCTGCCGATATTTACAATACCGGTATCTATCTTGCAGGTGGTGGTTCAATGTTAAGAGGCCTGGACAAACGTTTATCTCAGAAAACAGATCTTCCGGTTTATATCGCCGAAGATCCATTAAGAGCCGTAGTTCGTGGTACAGGTATCTGTTTAAAGACATTGAATCGATACAAAGGGATTTTGATCAAGTAGGAGAAGATTAATTTATGCAGCAGATTTTCAACTTTCTTATTCGGAATAAGAATTCGATTTTATTCTTAATCCTGTTCGTTGTATCTGTATTTCTTACAATTCAAAATCACGCTTTTCATAAGAGCCGATTTATAAGCTCTGCCAATATTGTGACCGGTGGCGTTTATTCATGGTCTAATAACATCAATACCTATCTTCACCTGGACGAGTATAATGAAAGATTGCTTGAAGAGAACAACAAGCTTCGTAACATCATTTCAAATATTCACGACAGCATTTCAGTAGAAAAGCAACTGGATAGTACTTCTTTTGAAGGAGATTATTTGTTCAGGACGGCAAGGGTGATCAACAATAACTTCTCAAAAGTTGATAATTATCTTACACTAAACCGTGGAAAAAAATCTGGTATTGAACAGGAATTTGGGGTTATCACCAGTCAGGGAATCGTTGGAATCGTGGATAGGGTAAACGAGAATTACTCGAGAGTAATATCTATTTTAAATAGCAGATCGCGTATAAATGCGCAACTTAATAACACCAATCATTTTGGTAGTCTGGTATGGGATGGAAAAGACCCGAATATTGTACAATTGATAGACGTTCCGAGACAGGCGCCCTTGCAAAAAGGAGATACCATTATTACCGGGGGTAGATCTCTCATCTATCCAAAAGGTCTTCCCATTGGAAGTATTCAGGATTTCACTCTTGACCAAACCCAAAGTTATTATACCATCAACATCAAGCTTTTTAATGATATGACCAATATTGGTTATGTCTACGTGATAGAAAATGTGAACAAGGAAGAAATAGAGAAATTACAGGAGACCAATGAACAATAAGGTTTTTTCAAATATCGCCAGGTTCATCATCCTTGTTTTTTTACAGGTCCTAATCCTGAACAATATCAACTTTGCAGGATATATAAATCCGCATTTGTATGTATTGTTCATATTGCTGTATCCTTTTGCCGGAAATCAGAGTTTATTCCTGTTTTTATCTTTCCTATTAGGATTAAGTATAGATATTTTTGAAGATAGCGGCGGGATTAATGCAGCGGCATGTTTAGTAGCAGCTTTTGTAAGACCTAACTTATTGAGGTTCTCATTTGGAATAAGTTATGACCATCAAAACATCAGGCTTGCGGCAACTCCTTTTGGATCGAAATTAAGCTACGTTTTCTTAATGGTGATACTACATCATTTTGTATTGTTTTCCTTGGAAATGTTCAGCTTAAATCATATACTTCTAGTACTGAAAAAGACATTATTTTCCAGTATATTCACAGTTATCCTAACTCTTTTAAGCCTTACTTTATTTAGTAAAAAATATCGATGAGAAAGATTTTACTATACATAACGATCTTAACCACCGGTTTGATCTTCATAGGAAGATTGTTCTATCTCCAGGTGGTTGATACATCTCTGGCGATAAGGTCACAGGATAATGCGATAAAAGTAGTATATGATTATCCTCAGCGTGGTTATATTTATGACCGTAATGGGGAATTGATGGTTTCTAACCAACCGTCCTATGACGTCATGGTTATTCCTAGAAACCTGAAACCATTCGATACCACAGAATTCTGCCAGATCTTAAACCTCGAACGAGAAGATCTGGAAAAGAAACTGGACAAGGCAAGGATCTATTCTCCTATGTTACCCTCGGTAGTTATTCCTCAGCTTACCAAGAGCGAATATGCAATCCTTCAGGAGAAAATGAGGAAATACGAAGGCTTTTATATTCAGAAGAGATCTTTAAGGGATTACCAGGTAGATCATAGCGCTAATGTTTTAGGATACATAGCCGAAGTTAACCCGAGTATTGTAAGTAAGAATCCTTATTATATTTCTGGTGACCTTATTGGCCGTGCCGGGGTAGAGGAAACCTACGAAGAACTTTTACGCGGAGTAAAGGGTGTAAAATATATTCAGAAAGACCGTTTTAACAGGGATATTGGCCCTTATAAAGAAGGCATTTACGATACACTTCCAGAAAAAGGAAAAGATATTGCGCTAACTTTAGATGCAGCGCTGCAGGATTATGGAACCAAATTAATGAAAAACAAAAGGGGTGGCATCGTTGCCCTTGAACCGGAAACAGGAGAGATCCTGGCTCTAATTACGGCTCCAACTTATGATCCTGCGAAACTTGTAGGGCGTAAACGCTCCCCTAACTTCACCGAATTATATTACGATACTATTGCCAGACCGCTTTACGATCGCGGCCTTTTGGCTCAATATCCACCTGGATCCCCATTCAAGACTCTAAATGCCTTAATTGGTTTGCAGGAAGGTGTGGTGGACACCCAAGATAGCTTTTCCTGTAATCATGGGTACTCCTATGGTAGAGGAAGAAAGCTGGGATGCCATGCGCACAATAGTCCGTTATCCATGGTTCCTGGAATTGCTCAGTCATGCAACGCCTATTTTGCGAATGTTTACAGAAGGATTATCGAAAAATACCCAACTCCACAACAAGGAATGGATGCCTGGAATGCTCATTTAAAGAGCTTCGGTTTAGGGCAATATATGGGTAATGACTTAAGTACAGGTCAACCTGGAAAAATACCAGATTCAGATTATTATAACCAGATCTATGATTACCCAACATATAAGTGGTATGCCACAGCTACCATTTCCAATGCCATTGGCCAGGGAGAGGTTCTAATGACGCCTATCCAGCTAGCTAATATGGCAGCCACGATTAGTAATAAAGGCTGGTATTATACGCCGCATATTCTTAAAGAGATCGAAGGCGACCCTATAAAGGAAGATAAATTCACTAAAAAGAATTACACCTCTATCGAAGCAAAACACTTTGAACCGGTGATAGAAGGCATGCATGAAGTTTATAAAAGTGGAACGGCCTCTACCCTAAGAATTCCTGGTGTAGAAATCGCCGGAAAAACAGGTACTGCAGAAAACTTTGCAAAAGTAGATGGCATAAGAGTCCAATTAACAGATCACTCCATTTTTGTAGCTTTCGCCCCTGTGGAGAACCCAAAAATAGCTATTGCAGTATTCGTAGAAAACGGATACTGGGGAAGCAGATATGCAGGTAGAATGGCCAGCCTTATGATTGAAAAATATCTGAAAGGCACCATCACAAGAACTGATATGGAAAGCTGGATTTTAAGCCACAGCCTGGAAGACGAATATGCAAAACCATTAAGCGGAGAACCTTTTAGAATTAATCAGTAAATGAGTAAAAGCAGCGCAGGATTTGACTGGATAAGCATATTCATTTATTTAGCATTGATCTTTTTTGGCTGGGCCAATATCTATTCAGCCTCCCTGGGATCAAGTTCAGGTTCTTATTTAGACATGAGCCAACCTTACGGAAAACAGGCACTATTTATCGCCTTGAGCATTTTCCTTATTGTCATCATACTTTCTATTGAAGCCAAGTTCTACCAACGATTTTCCAGTGTTATCTATATAATTTCACTGCTCTCACTGGCAGGGTTATTTGTGTTTGGTAAAACAATATCAGGTGCCACCTCGTGGTATTCCTTTGGAAGCTTCGGAGTACAACCCTCTGAATTTGCAAAATTCGCCACCGCCCTGGCCCTGGCAAAATATTTAAGCGATATACAAACCAATATTAAAAGGCTTAGCCACCAGGTTAAAGCTTTTATCATAATTGCTATTCCAGCCATTCTTATTGTCCCCCAACCTGACCCCGGAAGCGCTCTGGTTTATGCAGCTTTCTTTTTTCCACTTTATCGTGAAGGACTATCAGGTTTTTATCTTGTAGCAGGTTTAACGGCAGTTTCAGTATTTATCCTGACCCTGGTTATTGGTCCAATTTGGGTAAGTGTAGCAGCTTTAATAATTGGATTATTGCTCTTCTTTAGAAAAAGAAAAAAACGGCCCGGCCGCGTCCTTATTACCTTATTCGCGCTTATTTCAATAGGTTTAAGTTTTTCTGTAAACTACATCTTTGAAAATGTCTTCGAACAAAGACACCGTGATCGCTTTAACATTGTCCTTGGAAAAGAAGTTGATTCCCGTGGAATTGGTTACAATACAAATCAAAGTGAGATCGCTATTGGCAGCGGCGGGTGGTTAGGTAAAGGCTGGACCGAAGGAACGCAAACGAAAGGTCATTTTGTACCGGAACAACATACAGATTACATCTTCAGTACGGTAGGAGAAGAATGGGGCTTTCTGGGAAGCGCTCTGGTAGTAATATTATTTGTCCTGTTATTAATAAGACTCCTGGTCCTGGCTGAAAGACAACGAAACCAGTTTTACCGGGTATATGGATACTCCGTAATCGGGATATTATTTATTCATTTCCTGGTTAATATAGGAATGGTAATAGGAATCTTCCCTACGGTTGGGATCCCACTTCCCTTCTTTAGTTATGGAGGATCCGGATTGTGGGGATTCACCATTTTACTATTTATCTTTATTAAGCTAGATTCTGACCGACTTTCCTATTAGGAGCATTTATCTGCCATTAAAAGAATTGCGGCTACAACTAAAATCAGAACCGGATAAACATATTTTCTTTTCATAATATCAAACATAAAAAAACCCGGAACCAAAGTTCCGGGTTTTTACTTTTATATATACTCTTAGTTCTTCACTTTATTCTTTCTCTCAACATCTGCCAGTTTATTCTTGGTGATATTGTTCATTTTAATATCTGAAAGCACATTGATCGCTTCTTCAATATAAACATCCTTGCTCAAACTTTCATACCATCTTTGCCTTTTCTCTTTCAGTATAGTGTCTGTAGCGAAAAGCTCTTCTTCATAAGGAAGCGAAGTATACGTTAGATCTGTCTTATAATCTTTAATTGCCTCAAACTGCTTCGCCATTTCCTGGTCTTTTTCAGCCTGTTTTGCATATTCATCATAACTCAATGGATAGCTGCTGTCTTCGCTTTGAGTTTTCACCCATTTAGCATTATCCTCAATAAGTTTTAGCTGATCATTTGTGTCCATCCTGGCTTTACTAGCCTCGATAGCTTCCTCGAAACCTACATATCCATTCCAGATATCATAATCTGCTGCATCTATCTTATCCCATGGTAACGGATTTTCCTGATCCTTTTCACCAATATCCACAAAACTATATCTGTCCGGAACCACTACATCACTCTTCACACCTTCAAGCTGGGTAGAACCACCATTCACTCGATAGAACTTCTGGGTAGTAATTTTAAGCGCTCCCATATCTCCCATATCATTATTTCTAAGCCACCTGTTAAGGTCAATCACGTTCTGCACTGTTCCCTTACCATAAGTTTGCCTACTACCAATGATGATCGCTCTTTTATAATCCTGCATTGCTGCAGCAAGTATCTCTGACGCTGAAGCTGAAAGTTCATTCACCAGGATCACTAAAGGACCATCCCAAACAACCTGAGGATCTTCATCTTTCAGTACTTCTTTACGCTGACCATTAGATTTTACCTGAACAATTGGTCCTTCTTCAATGAACATCCCTGCTATATCCACAACGGTTTTAAGAGATCCTCCACCGTTATTTCTAAGGTCAAGCACAAGACCTTCCATTCCTTCTTTTTTCAGTCTTACAATATCTTCTTTAATATCTGAAGCAGCATTACGATTATTATAGTCTTCCATATCGAAATAGAACTTAGGAAGATTTATAATACCGTACTTTTTACCATCTTTCTTCACCATTGAAGCCTTGGCGTAAGTCTCTTCGATCTCGATAATATCACGGGTTAAAGTAACTTCTTCAATATTCCCCATCACTTTCTTACGAACAGTAAGGGTTACTTTAGTGTCTTTAGGACCTTTGATAAGATCTACCGCATCATCAAGCCTCATCCCAACGATACTCACAGCCTCTTTCTCATCTTCCTGCTTCACCTTTAAGATCACATCACCTTCGCCAATCTCTTCACTTCTCCAGGCAGGACCCCCAGAGATCACTTCAGTAATAGTAATATCATCACTATCCTTGATCAAACGAGCTCCAATTCCCTCAAGCTTACCAGACATGGCTATATCGAACCTATCCTTATCCTGAGGAGCAAAATAGAAGGTATGAGGATCAAATTCCTCTACAATCGAGTTAATATAAACCGAAAAGTAATCCTCTCTCTCAAGGTCGTCTGTAAAATCATAGTACCTGTCTATATTAGAAAGTGTAGTTTCTCTGGCCTCTTTTTCCAATTCGGCATCGGTTTTCATTTCATAAGAAGCATCATCCTCTTTTTTCTGTTTTTCATCCTGCTTAAGATCATAATAAGTAATAAGGGTATTGAACTTCAATTGTTCCTTCCACCTTTTTCTCATTTCCTCTTTAGAGGTAACATAATCCAGACTATCATAATCTGTATTAATTTTTTCATCCTCACTAAAATCAAAAGGAGTAGCTAAAATTTCCTTATACAGAGATCTGGCTTCTTCCATACGTTCGCCAAGACGGCCATAGGTAAGGTTGAAAAATTCTATATTCTTCCCTTTGATCTGGTCGTCTATCTTATCTTTAAAAGCATCGAATTCCTCAATATCCCTGGCATAGAAAAATCGTTTTGAAGGGTCTAAACCTTCAAGGTAATCTTCATATACATTTGCTGAAAAACTGTCATTAATTTCCTTAGCATCATAATGTCCCTGGTTAAGCACATACGTAATGAGATCTATAAGAAGTTTATCCTTGTTGGGGTCTTCGAATTTCTTGGTAGTAAAACTACATGAGGCAGCAGCCATTAGAAGAACGACTGCTAAGATCTTAATATTCCTTTTCATAACTCGTTTTAATTTCGTCATCGTTTGGTTACCATAATTATAGTAAAAACTGTGCCAATAAGTTAAATCACCTGCACTAATTTGTGATACCACTAATATAAGCTTTCCTTATTTAAATTCTTATTTTAGCAGAACCAAATAATTATGCATGAATAAGAAAAAACCCCTGATCCTGGTCACTAATGATGACGGGATAACTGCACCCGGTATCAGGACACTGGTAGAGGTCATGAAAGAGCTTGGAGATGTTATCGTGGTCGCACCAGATAGCCCTCAAAGCGGAATGGGACATGCGATCACCATTAGTGATACACTTTTCTGCGAGCAGGTAACCATCAAAGAATCCTACAAGCATAAAGAATATAGTTGTTCTGGAACTCCAGCTGATTGTGTGAAAATTGCCACTCAGGAAATACTCCACCGCAAACCAGATCTATGTGTAAGTGGAATAAATCATGGATCTAATTCTTCCATTAATGTCATTTATTCAGGCACCATGAGTGCAGCGGTAGAGGCTGGTATAGAAGGTATTCCTGCCATTGGATTTTCCCTGCTGGATTATTCACTTAATGCCGACTTCGAACCAACTAGGAAATACGTAAAAGCGATCACTCGTAATGTTCTAAAGAACGGACTTCCAAAAGGTGTTGTTCTAAACGTAAATATCCCAAAACTCAAAGCTGAAGAAATTAAAGGCATCAAAATTTGCAGGCAGGCGAATGCCCACTGGGAAGAGGAGTTCGACAAAAGAACTAATCCTCAGGGTCGTGAATATTACTGGTTAACAGGAAAGTTCGTGAATAAGGATGACGGTGACGATACAGATGAAAAAGCATTGGAAAAAGGCTATGTATCTGTGGTTCCTGTTCAATTCGATCTTACGGCCCATCATTTTATAAAAGATTTAAGCAGCTGGTCTCTGAATGATTAAACAAAATTTACTCACCGGATTTTTAACAGGAATAGCGGCAAACATCGCTGGGGTAATTTTATATATCACACTACTTTCAGAAGCCGATATAGATACAACTCTTAAGAATGCAGTCGCGAACGATTATCTTGGAAAGATAATAGCTCTTGGAGCCATCCTGAACTTCATTCCATTCTTTGTTTTTCTGAAAAAGAAACAGAATTACCATGCAAGGGGAGTATTACTGGCAACCGTATCTGTAGCAGTTGCCGTAGCAATCTATAAATTCATTTAACATGAAATATTACATCATCGCTGGCGAAGCTTCCGGAGATCTACATGCCTCCAATTTAATGAAGGCACTTAAGGAAGTAGACACTAACGCTGAATTTCGCTTCTGGGGCGGTGATCTAATGCAGCAACAGGGCGGGACCCTGGTAAAACATTACAGGGAACTTGCCTTTATGGGATTCTCTGAAGTGATCATGAATCTTAGGACCATTTTTAAAAATATCAAGTTCTGTAAGGAGGATATTAGCGGTTTTGATCCCGATGTGATCATTTTTGTAGATTATCCCGGCTTTAACATGCGTATCGCTGAATGGGCCAAAAAAGAAGGAATAAGAACCCATTATTATATCTCTCCACAGATCTGGGCCTGGAAAGAGAACAGGATCAAGAAGATAAAGCGCGATGTTGATGAAATGTATGTTATCCTGCCTTTTGAAAAGGATTTTTATACCGAAAAACACGATTTTCCGGTTCATTTTGTAGGTCATCCTCTCCTTGATGCCATAGATAACCGGCCTCCTGTTGATATAGAATCTTTTAAAAGAAATAACGGTCTGGATTCAAGACCAATCATTGCTTTACTTCCGGGCAGCAGGAAACAGGAGATAGAAAAAATGCTGAAGGTAATGCTAAGTATCACTTCAGATTTCGAAGATTACCAGTTCGTGATTGCCGGCGCTCCAAGCCAGGAAGAAGAATTTTATCAGACTTTCATGAAAAAATCCAATATCAAACTTATCATGAACAAGACCTATGATGTTCTGGGTATTTCTCATGCGGCACTGGTCACTTCTGGAACTGCAACACTCGAAACGGCCTTATTCAAAGTACCGGAAGTTGTATGCTACAAGGGTAGTTATATTTCTTACCATATCGCAAAACGTATAATTAACCTTGATTATATTTCGTTAGTAAACCTGATCATGGACCGGGAAGTGGTAAAAGAACTAATCCAGAATGAATTCAATGCGAAAAATTTAAAGATCGAACTGAAAAATATCCTTGATGAAAAGAAACGGAAAAAGATCTTTGGAGATTATTTTGAACTGGAGCAGAAACTTGGCGGGAAAGGAGCCAGCAAGAAAACCGCTGAACTCATCTATGATAAGATCTCTGAATAAGAGAAATCAATTAATTGACCTAATCAGATGAAAACAAAGAGTCTTTTTAAATTTTCGATCATTCTGTTAATGGCAGCTTTTCTCACTTCCTGTGGATCTTCCAGAAAAAGGGTAATTACAACCAAAGAGGAATACAACAAAACTGAAGGAAACGCCCCTGTTTATGAGCGTACTGAAAAGGCTGAGCCTGAAGATAAAAGAGCTTCCAAGGTTGTTCGCACCGCTAAAAAATTTGAAGGTACCCGCTATAAATACGGCGGAACCGATAAAAAAGGTATGGATTGTTCAGGCCTTATTTATGTTTCCTTTCTGGAAGAAGGCATTTCACTTCCAAGAACCTCCAGGGATATGTCTTTACAAGGTGAAAGATTATATCTAAAGGAGGTGAATGTGGGTGATCTCCTTTTTTTTGAGACCAATAAGAACAGGAAAGTCATTAATCATGTAGGCCTGGTAGTGGAAGTGAATAAAGACGGGATCTATTTTATCCATTCTTCAACATCCCGGGGAGTCATTATCTCTTCACTTTCAGAATCTTACTGGTATAATAATTTTGTGATGGCACGCAGAGTCATCTGATTTTTATCTACCTTCAGAAAGTAAATCACTTCGAGTGAAAAACTTTCAATTCATTTTCCTGCGCTTATGCATTTACCTCATTGCAGGTATATTTTTGGCATTCTACATTAATATTAGTTTTGAAATCCTTGCAATATCCGGCGCGGTTATTTTATGCTTTTTCCTTTTCTCCTTTTACCGTTCCAGAACACGTCTTTTCCCAGATGCCTTGCTCGGAATAGCTTCCTTCTTACTGATCTTTTACCTGGGATTTTTATCCACTTTCTTTAGTATTCCGAACAATCAGTCCAATAATTATTTAAATAAAAATATAGAGCCAACCGATAGTTGGATTATTTCAGGCAAGATCTCAGAGGAATTAAAACCAAAAGCTTTTTCTGAAAAATTTATTCTTGAAGCCGAAAGTCTAATTTTGAAAGATTCAAAACTTGAGACACAAGGAAAAATACTATTAAACGTTTACCATGATTCCCTTCAGAAATTAACGCTAAGACCAGGAACCCGGGTCATGCTTACATGGACTCCCGAAATGATCAAAGAGCCTTTAAATCCTTTCCAGTTTAGCTATAGCAGGTACATGAAACAATTGAAGGTGGAACGCCAACTAACACTGGGGCCTTCAGAAATTTTAATAACCGGTTATGATCCAAACTTAAGAGAGTACGCCTGGAATTTAAGGGAGCAGCTAATTCTTAATTTGAAGGAGTATGATTTTGGCAATAATGAATTGGCCGTTTTTCAAGCGTTGATCCTAGGGCAACGTAGGGATATTAGTAATGAACTTTATAAAGATTATGCTGCGGCTGGAGCTATTCATATCCTGGCTATATCAGGTCTGCATATCGGGATCCTCCTCCTCTTCCTGAATTTCTTGCTTAAACCAATAGAAAACTTAAAATATGGGAGGTTTATCAAGTCCGTTTTAATAATAATTCTTCTTTGGAGTTTCGCTTTTCTTACTGGACTAAGCGCTTCAGTAGTTAGAGCTGTATTCATGTTTTCGTTCCTTGCAGTAGGCCTTCAGCTAAAAAGAAAGACGAGTAGCCTGAACAGTTTATTTCTCTCATTATTCTTTTTACTGCTCCTTGATCCCTATTATCTGTTCCAGGTTGGATTTCAATTAAGCTATTTAGCAGTTTTCAGCATTATCATTTTCCAGCCGTTGATCTACCAGTTATTTTTACCAGGGAATAAGATCATTGATTATTTCTGGAAGATTATCTCAGTGAGTCTAGCCGCGCAGATTGGAGTTATCCCTCTAAGCATTTATTATTTTCATCAATTTCCCGGCCTGTTCCTGTTCAGCAATCTTGTAGTACTACCCTTTTTAGGAATTATCCTGGCTATTGGTATTTTTGTTATAATCCTGGCAGCATTTCGGCTACTCCCGAATATTTTAGAAGAGTTATTTGGAAGCATTTTACAAAGCCTAAATATCTTCATTGAAAAGGTAGCGACCATAGAATCATTCGTAGTGTCGAACATTCAGCTAAGTCTGCTTCAAACCACCTTATTATATCTGATTATTCTGGCAGGACTATTCATGATCAGGAAGATTGATTATCTCCGGATCAGCTTTCTCCTTATTACAATAATTCTATTTCAGGTTATAACTCTTTACTCCAAGGCAGATATTCCAGCTACGGAAGCGATAGTTTTTCACCGGTCTAAACACTCTGTAATAGGAATCAAAGAAGAGGGAATTTTTCGGGTTTATTCAGGCGAGAAAGTTGACTCCACTTTTTTGAACGATTACCTGAGGGAAAGAAACATTCAAAAATTAGAAAATCATCAGATTTCAAAAATCATGAACTTTTCTAACCGGCTGACTTTGGTCATAGACACCTCCGGAAATTATAATTTAAGGGGGTTTGACCCTGAATTTCTAATCCTGAGAAATTCCCCAAAAATTAACCTGGAGCGTCTTCTTGATTCGATCTCACCAAACCATATTATCGCCGATGGTAGCAACTATCATAGTTTTATTAACCGATGGCAAAAAACAGCTGAAAACAAAAAAATCCCTTTTCACTATACAGGCGAAAAGGGAGCTTATATTTTAGAAAAGAAAAAACTGGATTAGCTTGAAAAGGTACTTTCAAATTCTTCCTGGTATTTTTTCCAATCTTCGTCGGTTTTTACCTTCTTATAATCGTCTGTTGCAAAGATCTTGAGGAAGATCTCTAATTTCTGGGGCGTTAAATAACCTTTTACAGGGGTAAGAAAACCCGCATTCTCATCAAAGAAAACCATGGTTGGATATGCCGAGACTCCCATAGCCTGGGTGAATTGGTGAATGGCATTCCTACCCTTTTTTTCAGGATCATAACCAGGATTCTTAAAGACCTTATCTTTAAAGTTTATCACCTCATTTCCTTCGGCATTGAACTTAACAGCATAATAATGCTTATTAATATAGGCCGCAACATCTTTATTTGAAAAGGTATTTTTGTCCAGCATTTTGCATGGCCCACACCAATCTGTATAGGCATCCACAAATATTTTCTTTGGTTCCTTCTCTTGGGCTTTCAAGGCCTCGTTCATACTCATCCACTTGATTTCCTGAGCCTGAATAGCGGAAACAGCAAAAACAAATAATATAAGAAATAGCGATTTTTTCATGATATAAATTTAACTAATCCCGGTTAAATCAAAAAGCGTTCCTAGATTTTGGGAACGCTTTCTATTTTTTATTTGTATTACTATCTAATGCCGTGCATCAATTTCTTTAAAATTGGATTCAGTAAAGCTACCAATACACCTCCTGCGATAGGCACTATAGTAAAGATCAGGAAGAAAGTTGATAGATCATATTGTCTGGTAACCTCTTCGATCATTCCTCCAAGAGACCCGGCAAGTTTATTACCTATGGCAATCGCCAGGTACCACATTCCAAACATAAAAGCGATCATTCTTGCCGGCACCAGCTTACTTACATAAGATAGACCCAACGGCGATAAACAAAGCTCTCCCAGGGTATGTAGCAAATAAGCCAGGATCAACCAGATCATACTTACTTTTGCTCCTTCTGCAACGCCACTTGATCCAAGGGCAAGTAATCCA
Source organism: Gramella sp. MT6 (assembly GCF_019357415.1). Classification (NCBI taxonomy): domain Bacteria; kingdom Pseudomonadati; phylum Bacteroidota; class Flavobacteriia; order Flavobacteriales; family Flavobacteriaceae; genus Christiangramia; species Gramella sp. MT6. The sequence continues at coordinate 1,582,959 of NZ_CP048410.1, read as the reverse complement.
AAGCCAAGTCCTAAAAGAATTAGTCCAAAACAATACTTGAAAGCCGCAGATGGATTGTATTTACTTTCCCACCATTTAGAAAAGAACGAAGCAAATACAATTATAAAAAAGGAGTTCAGTATGCTAAACCATGAAACTGTGATCTCGGTGGTATCTGCTGAAAACTCTCTGACCAGCATCCATATTACCAGCCCCCATATTCCAGCGAAACAAATACCAAGAATAATATTAGAACCCGGAATTCTTGCAAACGTCTGTTTCCATAATAAATAAAGCACCCAGGTAATGATCGCAAGCGGAACTACAGTTAAGAGAGCATTTACAACATTGAATATATTAGCCGAATTACCAGTTAATATCCTATCTACATTATCACGGGCAAATATGATTAGAGAAGAAGCTCCCTGCTCAAATGCCATAAAAAAGAACACCGTAAAAACAGCAAATATGATCACGGCTATAAGGCGGTCTCGTACGATCTTAGTATATCGGGAGATCCTTGAAATAACGAGTATTAAAAAGAGGATAAGACCTAATACAGCCATCCCTATGGGACCAGAAAGTGGATCACCACCAAAGTCAAACGGCATTACTACCGGTAATAGATTGATATCAGCGATCTTTGACATAGGATCATTGATGAGATAAGCAAAACCAATAACTGCAGAAGCTACCACTAGTATCTTATCAAGAAGGGTAAAGGGATTCGGTTTATGAGAAACTCCAGTTTCTTGCTCTTCTTTCAGATGTTTAGCCTCAAGTTCCTTATCTGGCACCCCTCCTATTTTACCAAACAGAGGTTTTGCCAGCCAGAACTGCAAAGTTCCAAGAAGCATAAAGATCCCCGCCAGACCAAAGCCCCAGCTCCAGCCTATCTTTTCAGCGAGATAACCACATAGCATCATTCCGAAGAATGCACCTGCATTAACCCCCATATAAAAGATAGTGTAAGCCCCATCTTTCTTATCTGGTTTTCCCTCATACATTTCAGAAATGATAGAGGTAATATTTGGTTTGAAAAAGCCCGTTCCTATTACGAGAAGTCCTAATCCAAAATATAAAGACAGCTCTGTTTCCAGGGCCATGGAAGCATGACCAAGGGTCATGATCGCAGCACCAATAATTACTGCCCAGCGGTATCCCGTAAGCTTATCTGCAATTAAACCACCTAAAATTGGAGTTAAATATAGAAGCCCAGCATAAGTACCAAATAGCGCACCAGCATTCTCGGCAGACCAGCCCCAACCGGGGTTATCTACACCAACGATGGCCATGGTAAGGAAATTAACTAGAAGAACCCTCATCCCGTAGAACGAGAACCTTTCCCACATTTCGGTAAAGAAAAGAACAAATAACCCAGCCGGATGGCCAAAAACTTTACTTTTAAAAAAATCTTCCTGAACCGGTGTTGATCCTAACGCACTCATGTTTCAAAAAATTAATTTTCAACATCAGCAAGTTCATACTCTTCCTGCTCTGGCAGATCAGACTCGTTATCCTCAACACCATGAGTAAGTCTTTTCAATGGCTTCAGAAGCAAAATAACTATGAGCCCAAAAGCCGAAGTAAAGATAGTGATACCCCAGAAAGTTTTGTATTCCATATCTGTTTGCACTTCTTCGATGATAAAATCTCCGCTAAAACCGCTATTATCTTCTGCCTGTTTGAAATCTATCATCACATGATAAGGATCTGATGCTGTAACACCTTCCTCTTTAAGCGTTTCAACCACTTCATTAGCTCTCTCTTCATCTTTAAAATTGATGAAATCCAGAACAGATTCTTCATTGTTGAGTGTCTTCACATGAAGCTCTCCATTTTCCTGGTATACATTTCCGCTGAAACGGAAATCTTCATTATTAGAAACCACAGAATCATTGATCTGTAAGTTTTGAGTAAGCTGATTGCTATCAGCGTTCAGGTTAACCACCAATGGTTCTCCCTGAGAAAATTCTCCAATCTCTCCTGCCACTTTATTTCCAAGACCGGTAGCTGCAAAATATACACCCATCATTAAGGAAGCGTATTTTGCAGGAGCAAGCTTTGTAATAAAAGATAGTGCCACTGGAGAAGAACATAACTCCCCGATAGTATGTAATAAATAAGCCAAAACCAGCCAGTACATAGCCGATTTGTGATCGTAAGGAACATAACTTTTAGCAGCCATGGCCATAAAAACGAAACCAAGACCCATAATGATCACCCCTGTAGCCATCTTAAAGATAGAGGATGCTTCTTTATTTTTTAGTTTTCTCTTAGCCCAGAAATTAGCAATGATAACCCCAAAAATGATAATGAAAAGTGCGTTTAAAGATTGGAACCAAGTAGCTGGTACTTCATCCCCTATTAATGGAAGAGTAAAGGGAATAGACCTGTTCGTTTTATCTAAAGCATAAATATTCATCAAACCACCGGCCTGTTCAAAAGCTCCCCAGAATACTACTACTAAAAGGAAAGAAAGTATCATCACTACATAACGATCTTTCATTACCTGTGTAGTAAGGTCTTTATAAACCATCAGCATTAATGCGGTCACCAAGGTCAAAAAGATATAAAGAAGCCCATAAGGTAAGGACTCGAATATAAGATAGTAAACAGATCCTATCATTAAAATAGACGTGATGACCAGCTGTAAAGGAGACTTTAGAAGTTCACTGAACATATTTCCTAAGGAAGCACCTTCGCTACGTTCAACTTTAGAAAGCAGGTTCCCAACATTACGTAAATATTTTTGTCCCCACAGGTAAACTAAAAGTCCAAGCGCCATGGCTATACCTGCAAGACCGAAGCCCCAGTGCCAGCCAATTTCTTCTCCAACATAACCTACGATCAAACTGGAAAGGAAAGCACCTAAATTAATACCTATATAGAATATGGTAAAACCTTTATCACGACGGATATCGCCTTCTTTATAAAGTCCTCCAACCATGGTGGAGATATTAGGTTTTAGCATTCCTACACCGGCAATGATCAAAGCAAGACCAGAATAAAACGCCCACATCTCTTCTACTGCCAGGATACCGTGACCTGCAACCAGAACTATACCACCTACCAGAACCGTTTTCTTCTGACCCAGTAATTTATCTGCAATTATACCTCCAGGAATAGAAGCCACATAAACCAGCATAGTATACCAACCATAAAGCGCGATAGCTTCACCACCAGTCCATCCTAAACCGGCATTTCCTCCTGTTGTGGCACTTACAAGATATAATACCAAAATTGCACGCATCCCGTAATAGGAAAAGCGCTCCCACATTTCAGTAAAAAATAAAATATAAAGCCCTACCGGGTGCCCGAAAAGCTCTTTTTGTTTTACACGTACGTCTCTAGTTCCCATTTATTCTAGGTTAATTAAATTATAGTTTTTCAAGTATAAAATCTGTCATCAGGTTATAAAGGTGCAATCTGGTATTACCTCCATAAATACCGTGATTTTTATCTGGATAGATCGCCCAGTCGAATTGCTTGTTGGCCTGTATTAGCTCTTCCACCATTCTCATGGTATTTTGTAAATGCACATTATCATCTCCACCACCGTGAATGATCAAATAATCACCCTTAAGTTTTTCTACATGGCTTAAAGGGGAATTATCATCGTATCCAGAAGGGTTCTCTTGCGGAGTTCCCATGTATCTCTCGGTATAAACAGTATCGTAAAATCTCCAGCTGGTCACCGGAGCCACGGCAATTGCCATAGAGAAAGTGTCGTTCCCTTTAAGGATCGCGTTGGAAGACATATAACCTCCATAACTCCATCCCCAGATCCCTATTCTATCGGCATCTATATAATTTCTATCACCAAGTTTCTGAGCTGCTGCAATCTGATCTTCTACTTCATATTTACCAAGCTCCTTATAGGTCACTTTTTTGAAATCTGCTCCTTTAAATCCGGTTCCTCTACCATCTACGCAAACAACTATATAACCTTTATCGGCTAATAGCTGATACCAGTAATCGTTCGTATTATAATAGGAATTTGAAACCGACTGTGAACCTGGACCGGAATACTGGAACATCAATAATGGATACTTTTTGTTCTCATCAAAATCTGAAGGCTTGATCATCCACATATTAAGATCGTTTCCATTGATCTCTATAGTTGAAAGCTCCTTTGGAGAAAACTCATAACCAGCAACCTTATCTAAAAGCTCCCTGTTATTAAGTATCTCACGAACCAGTTCGCCATCTTTAGCTCTGTGCAAAGTATAAACATGCGGTGTGGCCACATTGGTAAATGAATTGATAAAGTAAGTATAATCAGCGCTGAAAGAAGCCGAATTCATACCTGTTTTATCGGTAAGTCTTTTCTTGTTTTTCCCGTTTGGTTTAATAGAGTAAACATCACGATTCACACTTCCGTTCTCTGTACTTTGGTAGTAGATCTTATCATCTTCAGCATCATAACCGTAATAATTGGTCACTTCCCAGTTACCGCTGGTTACCTGATCCAAAAGCTCCCCGTCTTCATCATAATGATAAATATGGTTATAGCCATCCTTTTCACTAGTCCAGATAAAACTATTATCTTTTAAAAATGTTAGATTATCAGTAATATCTACGTAAGCCTCATCGGTTTCATTTAAAACCACTTCGGTATCGTTATCTTCAGCATCAACGAAAATAAGATCAAGATCATTCTGAGCTCTATTCAACACCTGCACGCTTAATAACATTGGATCTGCCGTCCACTTAATTCTCGGAATGTAGATATCATTCTTTGCTCCAATTTCAATTTCTGAAGATGATGAAGCGACATCATATTTATCACCAAGATCGATCTCACTGGATTCTTCAGATTCCACATCATACATATGCAGGCTTACTTCAGAATTTGCTTCACCTGCTTTTGGATATTTAAATACATGCTGACTTGGATAGAGATCCTTACCAAACATATCCATGGAAAATTCCGGAACTCTGGATTCATCAAATTTGATATAAGCTAATTTTTCACCGGTTGGATTCCATTCGAAAGCCTTTACGAAAGAAAATTCCTCCTCATAAACCCAGTCCGTAACTCCGTTGATGATCTTATTCATCTCACCATCCTTGGTAACCTGGGTGGGATTATCATTATTAAGATTAAGAATGTAAATATTATTTTCAAATACGTAAGCTACTTTTGAAGCATCTGGAGAAAAGGAAGCTTCTTGGATTTTCTGCTCACTTACTTTTTTAAGATCTTTAGACTTTACGTTATAAACATAAAAGATCTCTTTTGAAGACCTTCTGAAAATTGGCTCAACCTCTGTTGATAAAAGGATCTTATCCTCTTTTTCGCTGAATTTAAAATTATCAAAAGCTTTGATCTCAGCGAGATCTGCAGTGTTCACAATAGTCCTGGTCTTCTTGCCAGTTTTGTAACTGTAAACATCGATACTGGTATTTCCAGTTTCTCGATCCTGGTTGAGGATCACATATTCTTCGCCATTTTTTAAGGATTGTAGGGATTGTAGTCTTTGCTCTCGGAATGTACCACTCCATATTTCTTCAAGACTTACTTCTTTATTTTGTGCCGTTAGCACAGAAGATGCTGCCAAAATAAAAGCAACCAGTATTGTAGGGAACTTCATAAAAATTTAAGAATATTTAATGCAGGCCAAGTTTACTAAAATTTAACCAAAAAATGACCATGCTGGTTTGTTAAATGCTAACAATTTGCTAATAAAAGTTCAGCTTTATGTACTTCATCCAGACTAATTTATAAGCCTTTAAAAAATATGCTTTGTATCTTTGACCTCCTGAAATACCTAAAAAATGACAAAGCCCGTAAACGGATTTTCGAAACTTAACAAAACCGAAAAAATAAATTGGCTGGCGGAAAATTATTTAAACAACAATGATACCGCCGTCTCAGTCCTGAAGCAGTATTGGAATAACAATAATGAATTGCAAAAGCTTCATGATGAATTCATTGAAAATACGGTTTCAAACTTCTACTTACCATTAGGTCTTGCACCAAACTTTTTAATAAACGGCAAATATTATGTTTTGCCTATGGCCATAGAGGAAAGCTCCGTTGTCGCCGCAGCCAGTAAGGCCGCCAAGTTCTGGAACGAAAGAGGAGGTTTTAAGGCCACTGTGATCAATACGAAAAAGATCGGGCAGGTACACTTCCTGTTCCAGGGAGATTTCTCCAGGCTCGACCAATTGGTAACAAATATTAAGCCGAAACTTAGAGAAGCTGTAAAACCCATCACCAGGAATATGGAAAAAAGAGGTGGTGGAATTCTGGATATAGAGCTGATCGATAAGACCGAAAAACTGGAAAGCTATTACCAGTTGTTCGTAAAATTTGACACCCGGGATTCTATGGGTGCGAATTTCATTAATTCCTGCCTGGAAAAATTTGCTGAGGTTTTACAGGAAGAAGCCAATAAAAACCCAGATTTCAGCAAGGAGGAAAAAGACCTCCAGGTAATCATGAGCATACTTTCCAACTACGTACCCGAATGTATCGTACGAGCAGAAGTCTCCTGCCCTGTAGACCAACTCTCTGAAGATGCGAACATGAGGGGTGAGGAGTTCGCAAAGAAATTCATCCAGGCCGTTAAAATAGCCGAAATCGAACCTTACCGCGCGGTAACCCATAATAAAGGTGTTATGAATGGTATTGATGCTGTAGTTCTGGCTACTGGAAATGACTTCAGGGCTGTAGAAGCAGGTGTGCATGCATATGCTTCTAGAAATGGGCAGTATTCAAGTTTAACCCACGCTAAAATTGAAGACGGAATATTCAAATTCTGGATGGAAATTCCACTAGCCCTGGGAACTGTGGGCGGATTAACAAGTCTACACCCATTAGTTAAACTTGCTTTGGATATATTACAAAGACCTTCGGCCAACGAATTAATGGAGATCACGGCCGTCGCCGGACTCGCACAAAACTTTGCCGCCTTAAGATCTTTGATCACCACTGGCATCCAGCAGGGGCATATGAAAATGCACCTGATGAATATTCTAAATCAAAATCAGGCGACCGACAGGGAAAAAGAAGAAATGGTAGAATTCTTTACACATCATACTATCACTCACAGCAGTGTTATAGAGCAATTAGAAAAAATGAGATCTTAATGCAGATATTTAAAAGCAATGGAAAACTATTATTAACAGGAGAATATGCCGTACTTGATGGTGCGAAATCTCTAGCCGTCCCTACCAAAAAAGGGCAAAGCATGGAAGTGTCAGAAAACGAAAACGGCCTGATCTCCTGGAAAAGCCTTGATGAAAATGGTAACGTATGGTTTGAATCTCATTTCCGGATCGATAGGGGTGATTTTCAACCAATCCTTACTTCACAGAAACCGGAAGACCAGGAAACTGCAAAAAGACTTCAGCAAATATTAAGATCTGCCTTTAGGTCCAATCCTGAAGCGTTTTCAGAAAAAGGCTACACTGTTATCACGAAACTGGATTTCAACAGAAAATGGGGGCTGGGAACTTCTTCAACGCTTATAAATAACCTGGCGCAATGGCTACAGATCGATGCATACAAATTACTGAAGGATAGTTTTGGAGGCAGTGGTTATGATATCGCTGTAGCAGGAAGTGATCTGCCTATCACTTACCAGATCACTAAAAACGGACCGGTAGCTTATACTGCAGATTTCGATCTGCCATTTAAAGACCAGCTATTCTTTGTTTACCTGAACAGGAAACAGAACAGCCGCGAAGCTATAGCTCATTACCGTAATACACTCCAGGAGAATAGACACGGCCTAGTAGAAAAGATCTCCGGAATCACAGAACAGATCATCAGTTCTGAAGATTTCGAGGAGTTCAGAATGTTAATGCAGGCACACGAAATGCTAATTACAAAGGCAATCAATATTCCGAGGATAAACGAAGAGCTTTTCCCGGATTATTCCGGCTTAATTAAAAGCCTTGGAGGCTGGGGAGGCGATTTTATTCTCGCAACCGGAGGTGAAGCTGAAAAGGAATATTTCAGAAAGAAAGGTTACGATACAATTTTAGATTATCAGGAACTCATCAAATAAAAAAGCCTCACTTATAGGTGAGGCTTTTTTAATTATAAATTTAAAGGTCTAGTAAAATTTAGACCTGTTATCTTCAATATCAGCTTTCTTCTTAAGAGCATCAAATACTCTCATTCCTGCCTGAGCTCTACGAGCAGCACTTTCCTGCTGAGCATATCCTTTGTAAGAGTCCATTGCCGGAGCTTCAAACTTACTTACAAGTTCTGCAACATACACTCCTTTTTCACCTGCAATTGGCTCACTAAGGCTTCCTGTTTCCATAGAGAAGACAGCTCCAACAACTTCCGGCTCTTCACCAGCACCTGCTAAAGTAGGACTGCTTAAGTTAACCGCATCTGCAGTTTGAATGCTTACCCCCTGATTTTCTGAAATCTCTTTCAAGCTATTTCCTTTAATTCTTGATTTGATGATCTCAGCTTTCTTCTCCTTTTTAAGGATAGGTGTAACGGTAGCAGCAGCTTCCTCTACACTCATTAATCCTTTATCTTTTTTAGCAGTTAACTGAGCTACGATATAACCATCGTTAGTATCGAACCTTCTTACGTCTCCAACTTTAGCTTCATCTTCAAAAGCCCATTGTACAACTCTACGCTGTGCACCTGCACCAGGAATATTCTCTTCAAGAGCTTTGATATCCTTTACAGTTCGCACTTCGTAATTACTTTCTTTTGCAATATCTGCAAAATCACCTTCTGAAGCAGAGATCTCGAATTTAGTAACCTCGTTGAAAAGATTATTCATCGTCTTCTCTGAAGCGTCTATTTCTCTGGCAATGGTCGCAACCTTAACCGCTCTGGCGGCTTCAGTCTGATCTTCAATAGAGATCACGTGGTAACCGATTGGTGTTTCTACAACCCCGATATCACCTGTTGAGTTATCAAAAACATAGTTTTCAAAAGCAGGGATCATCATTCCTGGAGTAAAATATCCAAGATCTCCAGCCTGCTCTTTATTTGAAGTATCTGCAGAAAACTCTGAAGCAAGTTCAGCGAATTTATCCTTATCTGCTCTGGCAACACTTGCAATACTATCTGCAAGCTCTTTAGCCTCTTCTTTTGTTCTGTCTAAACCGGCACCTAACTGAGTCCCCTGGTAAGCGATCAAAATATGACTCGCCTTAACTGAATCTGGAATTGTCTTGGTCTCTACAACCTTGCTTAATTTCCAGTATCCATTTTCCTCATATGGTCCAAAGGTCTCACCTTCGTTAAGATTGAAGATAGCCTCTGCATTCTCACCTGTAAAATCGTTTCTGAACTTGAATCTGTTCTCAAAAGGAAGATCTGAATTATTGCTGATGAAATCAGCATAGTCATCTGTATTGTCAAATCCAGCAATGGTATCATTTGCTCCGATAGCCGCATTATATTCTACACGCTCATTTCTTAAAGCATTGATCGCCTCTTTAGCTTCAGATTTATCTTCGTTAGAAGCGGTTTCGTTAAAGATCACATACTGGATGCTTCTAGCAGCATCGGTTTCAAAACGCGCTTTATGATCTTCGATATAAGATTTGATATCAGATTTGGTCACTTCAACTTCACTATCTGGAATTGAAGAATAAGGGATCTGTACAAATTTCATATTAATGTTATCATTCTGAAGTCTGTAAGCCTGCTCTCCTTCTAATAGCGTTGCTCCTACACCGGCACTTACCATATTGTAGTAAGTATTCAATTTAGCAGTGTTAGCCAGATTAGAAGTGAACTGCTGCCATTGCTGATAAGCTTCCGGAGAAGTTTCCTTTAAATTAGCAACATATTCTCTAAGCCTGTTCTCGTCGAACATTCCAGCTTCATTGGTGAAATTAGGATTTCCAGCCATTTGAGATCTCACAAGACTTGTGATCTGTCCTTCACCGGCTCTAATTCCCAGTTCCTCAACCTGCTCATTCAGGATCACTTCTCTTAACTTCTGATCCCAAATACGGTTTACTGCCTGAGTAGTGCTGGTATTCCTACCCATATTTCTTTCAAATGCTTCTACTTCACGAGCGAACTCTTCCCGGCTTATTTCATTACCATTTACGGTAGCGATAACATTCTGAGAATTTTGAGAGCTTAAGCCTCCGTTTCTAATCACATCGGCCAATACGAAAGAAAATAGGGCCAATGCAATGATGATAATCAAGAAAACAGACCTTTGTCTGATTTTGTTTAATACTGCCATTTGAATGTATAATTTGTCAAAATATAGGGGGCGAAAATAAGGTTTTTAGGCTAATAATAAAATTTAAAATTAGCAAATTCTTAACTTTCAAGCTTTAATCTTCAGGATTGATTTTTAGCTCTACCAATTCGATTTTGGTATTGGAAGTTTCAATGATTTTTATTTCGAAATCTTCAATGTGAATCACCTCTCCCTGCTGCGGAATTTCTTCGGTGTGATTTACAATAAAACCACTAAGGGTCTCATAATTTTCACCTACCGGAATATCAACTTTATAATTTTCATTAAGATAGTCTACCTCGAGTCTTGCTGAAAACCTGAAATACCCATCCTCCAGTTTTTCCTCAATGAGCACGGCTGAATCATGTTCGTCTTCAATTTCCCCGAAAAGCTCTTCCACTATATCTTCCACGGTCATCATTCCGCTGGTCCCTCCATATTCATCGATCACTACGGCGATACTCTTCCTTTTCTTAATCAAAATATTCAGCACATCCTTGATCCACATGGTCTCTGGCACAAAAATGACCGGAAGCAGAATAGATTTTATAGATTTTGGTCTTTTGAACAATTCAAAAGAATGCACATATCCAATAATATCGTCTATAGTATCATTATAGACCAGCAATTTTGAAAGCCCTGTTTCTGTAAAGGTTTCTATAAGATCATTCGGAGCCTGGTTCTGGTCCACCGCAATGATCTCTGTTCGCGGGATCATCACTTCCCTCGCTTTAATGTCTGAAAACTGCAGTGCATTCTGAAAGATCTGGATCTCGCTATCCACATCCTCATGCTCCTCCACCGTTTCCATTTGCTCACTAATAAAATTTCCCAGCTCCACTTTACTGAATGCTAGCTGAACTTCATCCCCATCTGTCTTAAAGAATCGTTTCAGGATAATGTCTGAAATCCAGATAATAAAGGAAGACACAAAACTAAAAAGTATATAAAAAATGTAAGCCGGCACCGCGAAGAATTTCAACATGGTATTCGCATAGATCTGGAAGATCACTTTTGGAAGAAATTCGGCAGTAAGTAAAATAATAAGGGTAGAAATAACCGTTTGAGTAAGGAGACTCAGGTCTGTAATAATATAATTCACGAATCCGCTTTGGGAATCTATCCCGGTCAACCAGGTCATTAAAAGATCTCCCATAAAAAAACCATACACAACTAGGGCAATATTATTCCCTACGAGCATAGTCGCGATAAATTTTGAAGGCTTTTTGGTAAGTCTTTTCAGGACTTTAGCAAGAAAATCATTCTGCCTTTTTTCGATCTCTATAAAGATCTTGTTCGAAGAAACGTAAGCGATCTCCATTCCAGAGAAGAAAGCGGAAAGCAGCAAAGAGCAAATTATAACAAGTATATCAACCTCCATTTAGGCTATTTATTACGATCTTCATATTTGCGCCTGAAACGTCTTTTAAAGAAGAACATAAAGATGGCGATAGCAACAAAGAACAGGAACAAATATGCTCTATTTCTTTCAGTATTCCATATCCTGATAGCTTCAAAAATAAAGAACGCTGCAAAGAACAGGTAGGCGTATTCAAAATATCTAAAAAATTTATTCATCCTTTTCTTCTTCTATTATCTGTATCCCCGTATTGGTTCTAGATCGAAAATTACTGAAATCCTGATTAGAATCAAAACCAAGATCATCTGTATAAGAACCGTCTGGAAATCTAATTGTATTGGGCTTATCTGTAAAGATCCAGTTCCTTTCCTGATCCCAGAATATCTGGCTGGCCTCTAATTTAGTGCTATCTGCGGTAAGTATCACCACATCCCCCTGGAGATCTATAAGCTGAGTGTTTTCGTAAACAATACCGTAATCTGCGGTTACCGTATTCTTTTTGTTCTCCTCGTCGAAGAACTCAACTTCTAAACCATCTGGAAATTCCCGATAAGGAAAAGATTTATTGGTAAAGTCCAGCATCTTAGGACTCTTGAGAGTAGCCACTAACCTACCGGAATCTGTGAATTTTAAATTAATGCCTTCGGCTACTGCCTGAGGTGCATCTTCCTCTAAACTGAAGGCTCTTACTTCCTGCAGATTACCTTCGCATGAAAAAAGCATTGTCACGCCTATGAGCGTGACAATGCCTGAAATTATATTACTATATGTGAGTTTCATCTTATAGACTCGGGATACGAACAGTCTCTCCTATCCAGCATCCAATTGAAATCGCATCTCCAGCATTTTTACTAGACTGGAATACATCTGACTTCTGCGGAGCTCTACCTTTATAAGCTGCAGCAGCCTGATTTGCGTTACTTGCAATAGATGGATCTACTCTCGCAGCTCTGGAAGCATAATCTGCAGCTAACCAGTATACCGCTCTTTTACTAAATGCATCTTCACCACAGTTGTTTGCACTCTGAGCATACATGCTGGCGATCTGTAGGTAAGCACTACCTAAAGAAGGCTTAGCCTGAAGTGCTTTGTTGTAAAAGTTTCTAGCCTGACCGAAACTACCTTTTTCCTTGTAGTTGTTCGCGATTCTATAATAGATCTTCGCTTTATCAGACTTGTTAGTTTCAAGTTCAGCAGCTTCGTTATAGTACTCAAGAGCTTTGGTTCTGTCTCCTTCAGCTTCAGCTAACTGACCTAAAGAATAAGCAGACTTAGCAGATGGCTCTAATTTATGAAGAGCTTCTGATACCTGGATGAACAATGGATCTTCTGTACAATCCTTAGCTGAAAGTCTGGCGTTGGCGTTCTTCAACCATGCAACATCAGATTTTTTATCTTCAAAATCCTTCTTGTATAAAGGGATAAGGTTATCACAATCTGCTCTAGCACCAAGCTTCGCATTAATTGCCTCTTTTACTTTACTATAGTTAGCAAGGTTGATCTCTGCATACTTGATCTGTTTTTCTTCTTTGGTAGTAAGATCTTCTCCTTCTTCCTGTTTCTTCAATAATGGAGCAAGGTTTTCTGCAGCTTCGTTCTCCTCTTCTTCGATCTTAGTGAAAACTCTATCGTAGTTATCAAAAACGTCCTGAAGTGTTTTTTCACCTTCATCCTGCATCTCTGCCATTAAATCGAAATAAGCATAAAGACCTTTTGGACTCTTAAAGTTCTCCTTGTCTTCAGTATATGCCTTATCAAAAGCCATATATTGCTCTTCTTTATCTCCGATCTTATTATCGAATTTCAACAAAGCGATATCTGAATAGATCTTACCTTTTGAGGTCTTACCAGGATAAAGTTCTAATCTGGTCTCCCAAACACCGATCAATTCTTCAACAAGTTCCTTTTTATCTCCCTGCTCAGCTTTCTCGATCTTATACTCTAAAGCTCTTTCAAGGTATTGATATGTAGCTAGGCTATATTTAGGACATTCCTCTTTAACTTTCATTAAAGCCGGATAAGCCGCTTCATAATTTTTCGCTTTTGCATCATCATAAGCAAGTGCAGCCATTGTCGCACAATCCCCAGATTGAGCGTTTACCGTTCCAAGACCTGACAAAGCAATCGTTAGTAGTGCTATAAATCTTTTTTTCATTTTATTGTTTATTGTAGTGGTTAATCAAATTTTCTTTTTGTGAACCATTTATCGTTTAAAGAAAGTCCTATTGACAGTCTTAAAAAGTTCTCCTGAATTAATCCAGAATCTTTGGTACCTCTTTGTCCAAGCTCGATTCCAAGATTAATGTTGGAGAAGTTTGATCCAACTGGCAAACCTAGTCCAAAAGATATGCCAAACTCATTTATAGGCTCTTCATTTACTATTAAACCAGTCTCATCAAACCTGAATCCAGCCCTGTAAACCATTCGCTCAAAGTAACTTGAGAACGAATTGTATTGCGGAATATAAAATCCTCCAAGCGAAAATTGTGAAGCATCTTGATAATCCCCATTATCTCCTCTAAAACTAAAGCTATCTTCATAAGAAGAAGACCCTACGCTGGCATACTCTGCCCCGATAAACCATTTATTTTCCTCACCCAGACCAGCACCGATGCTAAGTTTAGAAGGAAATTCAAACTGAGTATCACTAAGGTCTAGCTCTCTAAAATCTATAATACGACCCGAACCGCTGGAAAAATCAACGGTAGATATAGCCCTGGAATTCTCAGAATCCAGATCCATTGCCGGTGCATATGTGGAAGAAATGTGCAATTTCAACGTTTCAGTTAGATCTTTTTGGTAATTAGCCCCAAAGTTAAAGGTAAATCCTTTAATATCAGACCTATTTACATCTGTAGTTCCATATTGCAGATCTTCCCTGTTTATACTTTGAGAATTTTGAAAATTCCCGAAGTTATAATTGGCATCCACACCTATACTTAAATCCTTGGTCACAGCCCATCCAGCAGAAAGAAATACTTTGTTCATTCCACCTCTACCATTCAACAAACTGGCAGAACCTTCTTCCATATCTAAAATCCTATACCCCACCGAGGTATAAGGAAGCACTCCTACCCCAATACCTACTTTATCGCTAACAGGAAATGCTAACGAAAGATAATCAAGGGACGTGATTTTTGCATTATCACTATCACTATCGGTTTCAAGGCTTATCCTGTCATGACTGGCACCTACCGCATAATTTGTAAGTTTCAATCTACCATAACCGGCAGGATTCTGCATATTAATATGAATGCTGTCTGCAAAGATACTTAATCCTCCCATAGATCTATTCTCTACGGTACCCTTAAAGTTAGTTAAACCAATGCCGTAATATGAATAAGGCGAAGAAACGTTTTCCTGTGCTTCGGCTATAAAAGCTGAAAATAAAGCTACGATTACTATAAATCGTTTTATCATTGAGTATTGTTAAATTCTAGAATGAAATTAAGTCCTTCTAACAAAAAATTTGAGTTGGCAAATATGCTATTTTTTAATGGTATAGACAAAATTTGGCTATCCCCTCCTGTAAAAATAACTGTTAAATCTTCAAATTGAGAGCGGTAGGATTCTATGGTTCCCGTTAATTCCATTTTTATTCCATTAATAATTCCGGATAAGATACTGGTTTGAGTAGTATTACCTATTAATTCGGCTTCCGGCTTCGGAATAACTAACGGTAAATTTGCGGTAAACTTGTGCAGACTATTAAATCTCATATTTAAACCTGGAGAAATCGCACCTCCTAAATAGACCTCTTCAGCCGTTTTGATATCATAAGTAATGCAGGTACCGGCATCGATGATCAAAACATTCTTTCCTGGAAATGAATTTACCGCGGCAGTTACCAGGGCAATTCTGTCTTTTCCTAAAGTTTTGGGAGTGGCATACCTGTTTTCGAAAGGAACCGGTGTAGAATTATCCAATTCCAGGACCGGGAATGACTTTTTTAGCTCTGAAATCATTTCAATCCCTCCAGAAGTGACACTGGAAATTATAGATTTGGTGATTTCGGGAAAGTTTTTCCGGATCTTTTGAAATTCTTTTGAAAAATTTTCCTTTTTGAAATTCTGCTTTTCCAGCAACCTATTGTTTTGAAAAACAGCAGTCTTTACTGAAGTATTTCCGGCATCAATTACTAAATTCATTCAGATTTTCTTAGAAAAGCTAAAATACAAAAGCATTTTTTTAAAATTTCCTTTGTGAGTTCCTAAAAATGAAATTATATTTGCCACCGCTTAACAAAGCAACTGGTGCCTTAGCTCAGTTGGTAGAGCAAAGGACTGAAAATCCTTGTGTCCCTGGTTCGATTCCTGGAGGCACCACCTTTAAAAAGCCCGCTATTTTTAGCGGGCTTTTTTTATACCTCAATTTAAAACTAACCGATGATCATGGTAAATAGGACAAACCACGTTTCGTTTTCCACATAAAGTATTTCTCAAATAGTACTTTAGAGAAATCGTAAAGCACATTAGGGATCATTACCGCGAATTTTCTGGGTTTAAAAAGTGTGTCAGAAAGAATGATCACTTCTTTTTTACCTGCATCCATAACGCATATTCCAGGAATTTTACCCCAGGCTTTTTCTTTAAGCTTAGTTTCTCCCTTAGACAATCTGATTATATTCTCTGCCACGATCTTACCAGTTTCATCTGAAGGATAACCTGTTTTAGGACCAGAGAAAGGTATCTTTCCAGGTGTAAAGGGCAATTTCACATCTACCGCAATTCCCGCTGCCCAGACATTGGGATAATCCACATGCCTGTAATCATTGGTTACCGGGATATATCCAGCTTCGGTTGCGTGGAGGCCAGGTGAATTGGTTACAAAATCAACTCCAATAAAAGGTGGCATTAACATGGTAAACTTACTCGGTAGAATTTCACCGGTAGTCAGTTCTACCCTGTCTTTAAAAACCTCTTTAACCCCTACCTCTGTTCTGTAATGAATATGAAACATTTTCATGAAGGATTTCAACATGGTTTCCCCACCTTTTATTCCGTCAATTCCAAAGTGACCTAAAAAGGTTTCTGGAGTGATCCAGTACAGATCGACTTTTTTACGAATCTTCTGCTCGCGAAGCCATTTTTCAATATTGAACAGAAATTCGTAAGCCGCTCCCATACAACCCGCATTTTGAGTTGCTCCAATAACCACAGGGCCAGGATCTTTTTTAAATTTTTCAAGAGCTTTTCGTGTTTCCATCGCACCTTTGGGTGTGCCAATATAATGAGCATACTCCTTAACACCGGGAGCAACATCATATTTTACCTTTGGCCCGGTGGCAATCACCAGCTGATCATAACTTACATCACCTTTACTAGTAACTACAATATTTTTGTCTGGATCTACCTTAATTGCTTCGGCATTAATGAACTCAACTCCTTTCTTTCTTAAAAGTTCATCTTTACGGAAAGAAATATCCTTAATCTCTCTTCTTCCAAACGGAACCCATATGAGGGATGGAATAAAAAGGAATACAGTAGATTTATCAATAACGACAACTTCCTGCTCTTGTTTTCCTTTTCTCTTTAATTCCAGCGCAGCAGTTAAACCGGCAAAATTCCCTCCAATCACTACAGTTTTCATGGCTTCAAATTTTATATATTGAATTTACGCCATAAAGGAAATTTGCACAGTAACCATGGTTACATAGCAGGGTGATATTTTAATAGTGGAATTTAATTAATGAAAATTTGACCAATAAAAAACCTGTTCGTTTATGTAGAAGAAAACGAAATGGTCAACGGGGGATGAGAGTAAGTTTTCAATAATTCAAAATTGAATTAGACGTTAAGCAGGATCACATTAACAATTGCTCCAATAATAGCAACAAAGATCATTGCCAAAGTGAGGGTAACCAGGATTTTGCCCCAGATACTAAGACCTCTTAAGGAATTATTGTAATTGTGAATAAAATCAGTAAAAATCTCCATAATCTCCTTCTTTAATATTAATACTCAATTCTCTTAAATATAAGGAGTTACAGAAGTTTTTCAAAAATTAATCGTTGAACTAACAATATTATAGGCGTAGAACCAATGGCTCCTTTTCATCCTCTTATAATTCGATATTTTCCTTCAAATTAAGGCTAGTAACTGGTGTCAGAAAGGATGATATCAAGCTGACAAGGTTGATATTATTCAAATTACACCCATTTAAAATGAGCTAGGAAATTTTCAGAATTGGCATTAAATAAATCACCCGGTAATTTGCAGAACAAATTACAGGGTGATTATATGATAAAAGGCTTAATTTACTTTGTAAGGACTTCCTATTTCTTTCTAAAGAAAATTGAAATTGGAACACCTTCAAAATCGAATTCCTGCCTCAATTTATTCTCTAAAAACCTCTTATAAGGATCTCTTACATATTGCGGAAGATTACAGAAAAAAGCAAATTGTGGATGCGGTGTTGGTAACTGCATACAGAATTTGATCTTTACATATTTTCCTTTATAAGCCGGCGGCGGATTTTTCTCGATAATTGGAAGCATGATATCATTAAACTCACGGGTTTTGATCTTCTTACTTCTATTCTCAAATACCTTAACGGCCGTCTCAATTGCTTTAAAAACTCTTTGCTTGGTCAATACTGAAATAAATACGATCGGTACATCGGTGAAAGGTTCGATCTCACGACGTATCATCGCCTCGTACTCTTTCATGGTATTGGTTTCCTTATCTACAAGGTCCCACTTGTTCACCAGGATCACGATACCTTTATGATTTCTCTGGGCAAGCCAGAAAATATTCTGAACCTGACCATCAAATCCACGGGTTGCATCCAGAACTACTAAACATACATCACAGTTCTCGATAGCCCTAACAGATCTCATTACCGAATAGAACTCAAGGTTTTCCTTAACCTTAGATTTTCTCCTGATCCCGGCAGTATCCACCAGGTTAAATTCAAAACCGAAACGATTATACCTAGTATCGATAGAATCCCTGGTTGTTCCAGCAATATCGGTTACGATATATCTATCCTCACCGATAAGTGCATTTATAAATGAAGATTTCCCAGCATTTGGTCTTCCAACCACGGCAAATCTTGGTAATTCAGATTCTTCTTCTTCTTCGATCTCTGGCAAGGCTTCGATAAGCGCATCCAGAAGATCTCCCGTTCCACTACCATTGGTACTGGCGATAGGGAAATATTCTCCTAAACCAAGTGAATAGAATTCCACCGCATTGGCCAGGCGTTTATTATTGTCCACTTTATTTACCGCAAGTAGAACAGGTTTATTCACTTTTCTAAGCAAATTGGCAACCTCTTCATCCATTGAAGTTACTCCGTCCTCCACATCTACCATAAAAATGATGGCATCTGCTTCATCAATAGCAAGTTCAACCTGCTTGTCGATTTCAGCTTCAAAGACATCATCACTACCTTTTACATATCCACCGGTATCTATTAATGAAAATTTCTTCCCATTCCAGTCAGACTTTCCATAATGCCTGTCACGAGTAACCCCGCTCACAGAATCAATAATGGCTTCACGACGCTGTATAAGTCGGTTGAAAAAAGTTGATTTACCTACGTTAGGCCTACCCACAATGGCGACAATATTGCCCATAACTATATATTAATTTCAGGCAGCAAAAATAGTGGTTTTTAACCAATTAGCTTCACTCCTGTATTATGCTGAAAAGTTTATTTTTTATCGTTGTACCCGAATCTACGGAGCTGTTTTGAATCACTACGCCAGTTTTTGTTCACTTTTACGTACAATTCAAGATGCACCTGTTTTCCGAAGAATTTCTCCAGGTCCTTTCTGGCTTCCACTCCTACTCTTTTTAGAGCAGCACCTTTATGTCCAATAATAATCCCCTTCTGAGTTTCGCGCTCTACCATGATCACACTTCGCATCCTGATGATCTCATCTTCTTCAAAAAACTCACTGGTTTCGATCTCTACACTATAAGGGATTTCTTTTTTATAATGGATAAGGATCTTTTCCCGAATGATCTCGTTTACAAAGAATCTTTCCGGTTTATCGGTAAGCGTATCTTTTGGATAGAACGCCGGGGATTCTGGCAACAATTCTATGATCCTGTTGAAAACTTCAGAAACATTAAAGCCTTCTAAAGCCGAGATCGGATGAATTTCTGCTGTAGGAACTTTTTCTGACCAGTATTTAACCTGCTCTTCCAGTTGTTCCTGGTTAGATTTATCGATCTTATTCAGTAATAAAAGAACTGGCACTTCAGAATGAGCGATCTTATTGAAAAATGCTTCATCTTTTAATCCCTGTTCTCCAATTTCCACGATATAAATAAGAACATCTGCGTCTTCAAAAGCAGATTTCACAAAATCCATCATAGAAGCCTGTAATTCATATGCAGGCTTAATGATTCCTGGTGTATCACTCAAGATCACCTGGAAATCTTCCCCGTTCACGATCCCAAGGATACGGTGACGGGTAGTTTGCGCTTTTGAAGTGATAATGGAAAGTCTTTCACCCACAAAAGCGTTCATCAAAGTTGATTTTCCCACATTGGGATTACCAATAATATTTACAAATCCGGCCTTATGCGCCATAATGATAATTTTTGCAAAGGTATTTCATTTGGATTCTGTTACCTAATCTTTATTGAATTTCTAACAATTGAGGCTCAGCTACTTCCAAAACTGAACTTTTCATTTGCATAATTGCCAAAAAAAGAAATATAAGTAGCTGAAAATCATAATTTAATAATTTTTTGAATCTAAATTCCAATCGGGTTGTGCTTCTATTTTTAATAACTATTTTTGCCGCTTCTTAAAATCAAGCTGAAAAAGACTGATTATGAAAAAAGTTTTGAACTTATTCGACTTTAAACAAGAAGTTAATTACAAAACCGAAGTACTTGCCGGTTTGACCGTAGCGATGACCATGATTCCTGAATCTTTATCGTTCGCTATTCTAGCTGGATTCCCTCCTCTAATGGGATTATACGCTTCATTTATCATGGGTCTGGTTACTGCAATATTCGGTGGAAGACCCGGAATGATTTCCGGCGGAGCTGGGGCAACGGTAATTGTGTTAATTGCCTTGATGAAGTCTAATGGTTTAGAATATGTACTTGCAGCGGTAGCCCTGGCAGGTGTAATTCAGATTGCAATTGGAGTCTTCAGGCTTGGAAAATTTATTCGTTTAGTGCCTCACCCCGTAATGTTTGGATTCGTGAACGGGCTTGCTATAATAATCTTTATGTCGCAGTTGGATCAGTTTAAAACTGTGGTTAACGGTGATATTGTATGGCTTTCCGGAACTTCACTGTATATCATGGCAGGGCTGGTCGCATTAACCATAGCTATTGTGGTGTTATTGCCCAAACTAACCAAAGCTGTGCCTTCTTCTCTGGTTGCAATTATCGTAGTTTTTATACTGGTTTACTTCCTGGGAATAGACACTAAAACCGTAGAAGACATTGCCTCAGTAAGTGGAGGATTTCCACCTTTTCATATTCCAAATATCCCTTTAACCTGGGAAACTTTAGAAACCATTGCACCATATTCAATGATCATGGCTGCTGTGGGATTAACCGAGGGTTTACTTACTTTGAACCTGGTAGATGAAATTACCGAAACCAAAGGAAATGGTAACAGGGAATGTGTAGCACAGGGAGGTGCGAACTTACTTAACGGTTTCTTCTTCGGAATGGGTGGTTGCCCAATGATAGCTCAAACCCTGGTAAACTTATCTGCAGGCTCCAGAGCCCGACTGTCTGGAATAATTGCAGCTTTTACCATTCTAGCAATCGTACTTTTTGGTGCACCTATAATTGAACAGGTCCCAATGGCTGCACTCGTGGGAGTAATGATCATGGTGGCAATTGGAACTTTTGAATGGGCTAGTTTAAAGATCTTTAATAAAGTACCTAAGAAGGATATTTTCCTGGTTATTATAGTTGCGTTAATAACAGTCATCCTGCATAATTTAGCCCTTGCCGTTCTGGTTGGAGTGATACTTTCTGCATTGTTCTTTGCATGGGAAAGCGCCAAGAGAATTAGAGCACGAAAGTCTATAGATGAAAATGGAGTGAAGCACTATGAAATTTACGGGCCCTTATTCTTTGCCTCCACCACTAACTTCCTGGAAAAATTTGATGTAATAAACGATCCTGAAGAGATAATAATCGATTTTAAGGATAGCCGTGTTGCCGATATGTCTGCCATTGAAGCTCTAAACAATGTGACTCAGCGTTACAGCAAGGTTGGCAAAAAAGTGCATTTAAGACATCTAAGCAATGACTGCAGACGATTACTGCAGAATGCAGACGCCCTTATCGAGGTGAATATTTTGGAAGATCCAACCTACAAGGTAGCAACCGATAAGCTCTAAAGACTGCCGTCATTGATCTCGATCCAGTATCCGTCAGGATCCTGGAGATAGATCTGTTTGACCCCATCTGGGCGTGTATTCGTGGTATTTGGCTCTCCAGGCCAGTTCTCAAAATCTATATTTTCAGAAATTAGAAAATCCATGAGTTCATTGAGTTTATTGGTACTCAAACTCATATGCACTCCTTTGTTTATTTCGGGAACATATTCGCTTTCTATCAGATGGATCTGAACTTTATCACCAAGCTGAAACCACCGAATATGATCTGGAAGCCCTCCATTAGGGATTTCTTCCAAACCTAATACTTCACCGTAAAATTTTGCTGAAGTATCCAAATCCTTTACCTGGAGGGCATCATGATCTTTCATTAACTGAAACGGATTGGATTGCGCATTAGAATTAGCCATAATTAAAATAAAGAGTATACAGGAATAAAAAGTTTTCATTAGGAATAGTTATTATCCCTTGAAAATAGTTCTTTTTTTCCAGGCTTGATATTTATTTCGATTCGATTGCAGTAAATTCTTTTATGGCAGAATTTGGTTCCATGATATTATAGCCATCCCAGAAATCTGGATCGTATTTTTTAAGGGTTTGATATTCAAATTCATTTGAAGAGCTTTCATCTATCGCTACCGCATTTTCTTCATCAAAGTGATAGAAGAAAATAAGTTGATATTTGTTTCGCTGACTCACGTTTATAAGAATATCCAGATCCAGCTCATTTTGCTTCCGCTTGCCAATCACATTTTTATTCTTTTCAATCATTTTCAAGGGTCGGTCTATTCCAAAACTTTCACCCGCTTCCCTTTCCATATATCTGGGCAGATAATGTCCCGAAGCATTCTTTGTAAAGATCATTTTTCCCCGAAACACATCATCAATGCTGCTTATTCCTAATAATTTGAATTTTTTCAGTGGTTTCACATTCTCGTAATCCAATCGATGAACTCCATAATCTTCAGTATCTACATAGACCTGTCCCTTAAAATCTGCGTTGCCTTTGGGTTCAAATTTTATAATATACACCAGGCTGGATTCAAGATATGTATAGCCCTCAACTGTAAATCTGTACTTATTGAGTTTGTCAAAAAGATTAAAAGTACCCTCCTCATTCCAGAAAGCATGATTCAATAATGATTCCACATAAGTATTTGTAGTCTCCACCACAGATTTCTTCTTCCTGGCTTCGGTTTCTGCAATTTCCTCCTCGGTAGGCTCATTTTCAGGTTTCTCATTCTCCTCAATAATTTCATCCACATCAACTTTAACCCCAAGCAGGCCAGATTTGATCTTCAGGTAGGAATCTGGTTTTACATTCTCTTTGAAAAGATTATCCATCCTATCGAGAAGTTTATCGAGGGAAGCGGTGCTCTGCGGATTATAAAGGTTAGCCCCTTTGATAAGCTCCACTTCCTGAGACTTATAATTTCCCTTAAAATCTCCAAGCGCTTCGATATAAGAATTCACATTTTTCGGAATACTTTCAGAAATACTGTCCATCAAATTTTGATCTATATCTGCGATACTGCTTTCCTGAACATCAAGATCGAATCTCTTTACGGCATTGAGATTAGACTCCCTGAAAAAAAATCGCTTCTTAATTGTTCCAATATCATAATTCTCCTCAACCCTTTCTTTCGCTTTCTCCATGATCTCCTTACCGGTTAATTTTTTATCACTAATAAAAACATCGTCCAACTGTATCACCTGTGTTTTTAGATAAAAAATATTATTTCCGGTATCTAAAGTCTTAACTTGATTTGGTTCATAGCCAACAGAGGAGATCATAAGCTCCTCAATTTCAGAAGCAGGTCTGTTAATAGTAAAAAAGCCTTCATCATTTGTAATTACACCACGGTTTTTAGCAAACTGTACTGTAGCAAATGGAATAGGCTTTTTAGTTTTTTCATCCAAGACTTTTCCTGAAAACTCCTGAGAAAAAACCGAGGCAGAAACAAGCAAAAGAATGAAGCTAAGAAGAAATGAATTTTTCATTTTGATGGTTTTCAGATGAAACGATTTAACAATCAAATTGTTACAAAAGTGGCATTTAAAAGAAGATATTTCATCTACTTGATTACCCGTAAAACTTGAAAAATTGTTTTAAACATTACTTAAAATGTAGGACAGGCACATATAATATTCCTAACTTTCAGTGACCAAAAAAATCAACCCCTATGAGTGCTTTAAGTGAAGATGAATTTGAAAATATTCTATCCATTCAGAATAAATGTACAAGACTGAATCTGAATGAGAATATTTACGGAACCTTCGCAGAAATTGGTGCGGGACAGGAAACGGTTCGGCATTTTTTCAGGGCTGGGAATCCAAAAGGAACCATAGCCAAAACTCTTAGTGCATATGATAAAGATTTTAGTGATGCTATCTACGGTTTAGATCCACAGAACCGATATGTGACCGTGGAACGCCTGAAAAGGATGATAGATTATGAAGCGGAACTTATAGAACAGCGACTTTCCAGAAAAAAATATCCAGATAAATTATTCTTTAGTTATGCTAATACAGTAGCTACTATAGACTGGGCAAAAAAATATAAAGGTCATGGCTGGTTAGGAATTAAATTCCAGAGAGAACCTAAACAAGAGTATAGTGAGATCATCCTGCATGTTCAGTTTCATGAAAACAATGCTTCACAGCAGCAAATAAGCCTGGGTATTATGGGGGTGAACCTTATATATGCCGCTTTCTACCAAAGTGATGATCCCAAGGAACTAATCAAGAAATTATATGATCATTTAAGCAAGGACAAGATCGAAATTGATTCGATAAATTTTAAGGGTCCTGTGTTCGAAAATGTGGATAACAGGTTAATGAGCCTGGAACTGGTTAAAGAAGGAATCACCGAGGCCGTGATGTTTTCTCCTGAAGGGAATAATATTTTACCGGCAAATGTACTTTACAAAAAACATATTCTCACTCTTAGAGGTAGCTTCAGACCAGTTACAAATCTGAATTTAAATATGTTCCTGAGTGCACGAAATCTTTTTTTGAACCAGGAAAATGTAGATCCAGACAAAACGGTGATCATCTTCGAAATGACCTTGAGCAATTTAAAATCTGAAGGAGATGATGAAATAAATGAAAAGGACTTTTTAGATCGCGCAGACCTGTTATGCGCTTCCGGGCAAACCGTTATGATCTCCAATTTCCAGGAATATTATAAGGTGGTGGAATATTTCGCCCAGCATACCAAAAAAGAACTTGGACTTGTCATGGGTGTAGACAACCTCATCGATATATTTAATGAAAGATATTACCGTCATCTGAGCGGTGGAATCTTAGAAGCTTTCGGAAAACTATTTTTCAAAAGCCTGAAAGTTTATTTATATCCTGTAAAGGATGAAAAAACAGGTGAGATCATTACCAGTAAAACTTTAAAAGTACATCCTAGAGTCAAAGAGCTTTATAAGTTCTTTGTGGATAACGGAAAGGTGATCGATATTGAGGATTATGATGAAGAGTCTTTAGATATTCACCCGAGAAAGGTATATGAAATGATCCTTGATGGTAATAATGAATGGGAAAAAATGGTTCCTGGATTAACCGCCAAAATGATCAAGGAAAAGAAAATGTTCTCAAAAGAAAAGGCTTCCCACAGCTAGGCTCAGGTAGAAAAATCTGTTTTTAGACCGCGATCATACATAACTATACTTCCGGCTACAGATACATTCAGACTAAGAGTAGATTTAAATTTGACCAGGTAATGGGCCTTTTCGATAGCCGCATTAGATAATCCATGATCTTCAGCTCCCAAAAGATACACACAACGCCTTGGATGTTTAAAGTCCTCCAGTGGCTGTGCATCTTCGGTTAGCTCTACCCCAACCAACATAGCACCTTTGGGTAGATGAGCATAAAAATCTTCAAAGGTTTTATAATGAAAATAAGGCATGGCTCCTACTGCTTTATGAGTATCACAAGCCTGTTTTGAATAGCGATTACCTATAGTAAATATAAAACTAGCTCCCATATTCTGGGCCGATCTCCATAATACCCCGAGGTTTTCAGGCGTTTTCCCGTTCTGAATCCCAATCCCAAAAAAACCCTGTTTCAAATTATCTGTTTCCATGAGACAAAAGTAATATTCTTTGAGATTCATCCATAAAATACCTGCTTACAGGTATTGCTAATAATATTTATCAAAAAGAAATTCGATGGTTATTTTACTGTATTTCAAATGTTTGAATTAAATTTAATTTCAATCAACCAATCAATTTCACATGTTTAAAACTAAATTTAAAAATGAGCCATGGGATAATTATGCGCTAAAATTTAGCTTGGCCCTATCCCTGATTTTTCTGGTTTCCTGCAATGACAAGGACTATAAGGAAGTACCGGAACAAAAGACAATGACTAAGAACGATAGCATAAAACGAGGTGAATACCTTGTAGAAACTATTGGATGTCGCGACTGCCATTCTCCAAAATCATTCACCGAAAGAGGTCTCGAAGAGATCCCTGAACTGGCTTTGAGTGGTTATCATACCGGGGATAGCCTACCTAAAATTAATTCTGAAGCATTACAAAATGGATGGATGTTATTCAACGGTGACCTTACAGCGGCTGTGGGTCCTTGGGGAGTTTCTTTTGCAGCCAACATTACCTCAGACGATACCGGAATAGGAAACTGGACTCCAGAACGCTTTAAAACCGCAATGAGAGAAGGGAAGTTAAAAGGAGATAAAGGTGGGCGAATGATCCTACCACCAATGCCCTGGCAAAATTTTGGTAAACTATCTGATGAAGATCTGGAATCTATGTTCAAATACCTGAAAAGTACCAAGCCTATCGAGAATGCGGTACCGGCTCCCATTCCTCCGAACAAACTCGATAGTTTAAAAACAGCTTAAAAATGAATCCCGCCAAAAAGCGGGATCTATTTTTACTTCACACTGAAGGTTTTCAGAAAGCCTTTACTTTGAGGGTCGGGAATTTCTGAAATAAGCACATAATTACCTGGTCTTAGTTCTGCGGTAAAATAACCAGTTCCTCCCTCGGCCATTTCCTGCATTCCTCCTATAAATCTAAAGCCTTCTGGCGCCGGAGTCTGCAAACCATTGGGATCTGCCCAGTTCATCCAGCTGTTCAATTTTGAAAGGTCGGCACCTTCATCTACCCATACCAGGTGAACATCGTGCATCACGAAATTCTCATGAACCTTTTGTTCTCCAAATTCCACTTTGAAGATCTTTTCCCCGGGAGAAACATTATCGTTGAAAGTGATGCCTTCATTGGCCGCAATGTTTATAGTATAATCTGCAGTTATACCTACATCGGTACTATCTGCCTGGGTAACTTTAATTTCTTTCGCCATTCCCTGAGTATTGTGAAAAACTCCATTGGCCATTTTCACATAGCACTCAATGATATACGTTCCCGGTTCAAGATAGAAGGTAGACTGCGCTGTGCTTTTTGCTGAAATAAGGCCAACCCCACCGGTGAATTCAACTTTCTGAAACCATTCTGGTAATTTACCAAACGCAACATTGGCTTTTTCAAACTCACCTGCGTTGATCATATCCATACCTTCCTGAAAGGGTGGTCCTATCTCCTTTTCTGCATCTTCAATACCTTTTCCTTCAGGGTATTTATCAAAAAGGATAAAATGTGTCTCATTGGAATTATTGCGATATTTCACAGTTTTCCATCCTGAGGTCCATTCGTCTTTGGTCTTGAATTCCATAGCATTTGTTACTACGGTAATAACATCTGAAGTCTTTTCCTTATCCTGCTTTTTAGTATCGGTAACTTCTTCTTTCTCCTCCCCATCTTTTCTCTTCCCATCCTGGCAGGCGAAGATCATGAAACTAAAAATTAATAAAAAAATTACCCGGGCAAATACTGAAGTGAATCTCCTGATTTTCATATATATAGAAATTGAATGATTGATTTAAAATTTATCAGGGCTTACTCTAAATTCTTAAATTTTCACAAGAACACCAAGAATTAGCAAAGAATATTAAAAATATAAACCCCTAAAACTTAATTAATTGTCAAAAATCTAAACAAGTTTCAAAATAGCTGCTTAATTAGATTTCAGTTTATTAAATTTAAGATTCTGGTTATTCATGAATTACATAAAATAGAACTCATATGCTGGAAAAGAGCAGAATTGTTATTGAAAATATAGAACCTGAAGTTAACTGTGGGGAATATCCCATAAAAAGAGTGGTGAATGAGATCGTTCAGGTAAGTGCAGACATATTTGGAGATGGCCATGATATTATTCAGGCTTCCGTTTTTTATAAGCACAATAAACAAAGAAGCTGGAACGAATCTAGAATGCTCCCAACCGTAAATGATAGCTGGAGTGGTCACTTTAACGTAGAAAAGCAGGGAGATTATGAATATTACCTTCAGGGTTGGGAAGATCACGGATTAAACTGGCGCCACGGTATTGTAAAAAAGATCGAGGATGGCCAGCATGTAAATTCTGAATTACTGGAAGGAGCAGAATTGCTGAAGCCTATTCTTAAAAAATGTACGAAATCTGAAGCTGAACTGGTTAAACGTGCTATCTCAACTTTTCAGAATAAAGAAGAATATGACGAAGCGGTCAATATTTGTGTTAATCAGGACCTGGAAAATATATTTATAAATTATCCTATAAAGGCTGTTCCCTATGAAACTAAAAAATTACCGGTTTATGTAGACCGTAAAAAAGCACGATTCAGTACCTGGTATGAATTTTTTCCACGCTCTGCTTCACCTGAAGAAAACAAGCATGGAACTTTTAAAGATTGCGAAAACATACTTCCAAGAATCGCAGAAATGGGGTTCGATGTTCTTTACTTCCCTCCAGTCCATCCAATTGGAGAGGTAAATAGAAAAGGAAAGAACAATGCGACAGATGCCGCACCAGGTGACGTTGGGTCACCCTGGGGCATAGGTTCAGAAAAAGGTGGCCATACAGATCTTCATCCGGAATTGGGAGACCTAAAGGATTTTAAATCGCTTGTAGACCGGGCGAAGGATCTGGACATAGAGATCGCCATGGACTTTGCTTTACAGGCCGCACCAGACCACCCTTATGTGAAACAACATCCAAAATGGTTTAAGTGGCGACCAGATGGTAGTATTCAGTATGCTGAAAATCCACCAAAGAAGTATCAGGACATTCTCCCCATTCATTTTGAATCTGACGAGTGGAAGAAAATGTGGTCTGAGTTCCGGGATATAGTATTATACTGGATAGAAGAGGTAGGAATAAATATTTTCAGGGTAGATAATCCGCACACCAAACCCTTCTATTTCTGGGGTTGGCTTATAGCTGAAGTAAAGAAAAAACATCCTGATACACTCTTCCTTTCTGAAGCCTTTACCCGGCCTAAGATCATGGAGCAACTTGCCAAACAGGGCTTTACCCAATCTTATACCTATTTCACCTGGCGAACTAATAAACATGAATTAACGGAATATGTAAATGAACTTACAAAGACCGACCTGAAAGAATATTTTAGACCTAACTTCTGGCCTAATACTCCAGATATTAATCCTTTTCATCTACAGGGAGCCAATGAATCTCTGTATATGATAAGATATTTCCTGGCCGCTACTTTAAGTTCTAATACCGGTATTTATGGGCCTGTTTTCGAATTTATGATCTCAGATGCCGTTCCTGGAAAAGAAGAATATCATGATTCTGAAAAATACCAGATAAGGCATTGGGACTGGAAGGCAGAGAATAAATTAATGCGCGTGATCACCAGGATAAACCAGGCCAGAAGATCAAATCCCTCCCTGCAGCAAACCAATAACATCCAGTTTTGCGAGATCCATGACGATGGCATGATGGCCTATTACAAATTTGATGAGGCCAGGGAGAATAATACGCTTATGGTGCTAAGCCTGGATCCATACAATTTTAAACAAGCCTCGGTAAAAGTCCCACGACACGAACTGGGACTCGATTTTGGACAATCTATCACTGTAGAAGACCTTATAACTGGCAATTCTTACCATTGGGACCAGGAATGGTGCTATGTAGAATTGCATCCGGGTATGCCATTCCACCTATTCCGAATTCATAAAAATTAAGAGTATGAACAAAAAGGCTAAACCAGAGATCAACACTTCAGACTTTCAATTTAAATGCACCTGGGAAGATGCATTTGAAGACCAGGAATTCATCAAGACCTTCAGCACTGAAATTCTTGAGGATTATATTCTGAAAAAACGCTGGTATGCCGGAAAGTCAAGCACTCTAAAATATATCGAGGTCGTAGATCACGGTAAACTGAGTTCAGAAAAAAATACCTTTTACGGGGTTTTAATAGAGATCAACTTTAGTGAAGCTTTTTTTCAGGATTACTTTATTCCTTTAAGTTTTATCCCCGATTCCAAAGACAAACTGGAAACGAATACCGTCATTGCTCCGGTTACCTTTAAGGGAGAAGAAGGATATCTCATAGATGCACTGCATATTGAAGATTTTAGACACCTGGTGTTTGATAAGATCATGGCCTACACTTCAGACCAGGAAGACGATAAGGTCATTTTTCACAGATCTGAAACTGTAAAACCGGTGAAATATAAATCTTCCAAATTCATGGGAGGCGAACAAAGCAACACCTCGATCATCTACAATGAAAAATTTGTGATGAAATTCTTCAGGAGGATCTATACCAGTAAAAACCCAGATTATGAAATTAGCCGTTTCTTAACTGAAAAAAGTAATTTTAAGAATACTCCGGCCTACGTGGGAAGTATCAACCTGGCCCTGGTCAATGGAGATACCATAACTCTTTCGTTAATGCAGGACTTGCTGGAAAACGAGGGAGATGCCTGGAAATATATGCTGCAGGAATTAAAGTCGGTTTTTTCCAATATTGAAAAGAAAAAGATCAAGGTTAACAACCTGCCCGATATTTCTCTTTATCAAAGACAACCTATAAATACGATCCCGCCAGAAATCATTGATTTCGCAGGTCTCAATATTTTTCTGAAGGTTTCCAAACTGGCGCTGAGAACCGCTGAAATGCATATAGCACTGGGAAGCGACATGCAGGACACTGCATTCACACCCACAAAATATAATGGTGATTATGCGGTATGGTTAAAGAACAGGCTTATCTATATGTTCCAAAACAGGCTCAATACCATCGAAAATAACATGCATAAGCTGGATGGTGAGGCGCTCAAACTGGCGAACGACTTCCTGGATAAGAAAAAAGAGATCAGGGAACATTTTCTGAATTTCGACTGGACCAAAATGAAAAGTGAACGCATCAGGATACACGGTGATTACCATCTGGGACAGGTCCTTGTAGATCATGATGATTTTTATTTACTGGATTTTGAGGGTGAACCAGAAAGCACTATTCAGGATAGAAAAGTAAAGCAACCACCATTAAAGGATGTTGCAGGTATGTTTAGATCTTTCCATTATGCTATTTATTCCACGATTTTTAATAACACTGGCAGCTTTTCTACCTCACAGGACGAAATGTTCAAGGCTGGGGAAGTTTTGTATAAGTATATGATTGGTGTATTTATGGAAACCTATGTAGATAAGGTACAAACCGAAAATCTTAACATTGGTTATAAACAGGAAATAGAATTTTTACTGGATTATTGCCTTCTGGAAAAGGCGGTATATGAATTAGGCTATGAATTGAATTCCAGGCCGCGCTGGACCATCATTCCCTTAAGAGGAATAGCCAGCATTTTAAAGAACAAGAAAAACTAAAACCAACTATGAAAAAAGAAGTACAGGTACACTCTTTATTTTCAGATTTCGATATATCATTATTCAGAGCAGGAAAGCATTATAGACTCTATGAAAAATTTGGCGCTCATATCATGGAAGTCAATGGTGAAAAAGGTGTTTATTTTGCCGTTTGGGCACCTACGGCCAAATCTGTTTCTGTCATTGGAGATTTTAATTTCTGGCTCGAGGGAGAGCATCCATTAAATGTCCGCTGGGATGAAAGCGGTATTTGGGAAGGTTTTATCCCAGGTGTAGAAAAAGGAGCGAAATATAAATACAAGATACATTCTAATAACAGCGATATGAAGCTGGAAAAAGCAGATCCTTACGCTTTAAAATGTGAGCATCCGCCAAATACCGCATCTATCGTTTGGGACCTGGATTATAAATGGAAAGACAAAAAATATCTTTCTACCAGGAAAGATAAGAATTCACTGGACAGCCCATATTCTGTATATGAAGTTCATTTAGGATCCTGGAGAAAGAATATGCATGAGCACCGGTCTTTAACTTATAGCGAAATGGCAGACGAGCTGGTTTCGTATGTTAAAGAACTTGGTTTTACTCACGTAGAATTTATGCCAATTATGGAATATCCATATGATCCTTCATGGGGCTATCAGCTTACCGGATATTTTGCTCCTACCTCCAGATTTGGAACACCTCAGGAATTCATGGAATTAATGGACGCTTTTCATAAGGCTGGAATTGGAGTGATCCTGGATTGGGTGCCTTCACATTTCCCGGAAGATAAACATGGTCTCGGCTTTTTTGATGGTTCTCACTTATATGAGCACCCAGACCCTCGCAAAGGATATCATCCAGACTGGAAAAGTCTCATCTTTAACTACGGAAGAAATGAAGTTCGCTCCTTCCTTATAAGTAATGCCGTTTTCTGGTTGGATAAATATCATGTAGATGGCCTTAGAGTAGATGCTGTTGCCTCAATGTTATATTTAGACTATTCCAGAGAAGATGGCGAATGGGAGCCTAATGAACACGGAGGTCGTGAAAACCTTGATGCCATTAGTTTTGTAAGAGATCTTAATACTGAGGTTTATAAAAGTTTTGAAGGGGTGCAAACCATTGCTGAAGAGTCCACATCTTTTCCTATGGTATCCAGACCTGTAGACCTTGGAGGACTTGGTTTCGGGATGAAATGGATGATGGGCTGGATGCACGATACTCTTGAATATTTTAAAAAAGACCCTATTTACCGGCAATATCATCATAATGATATTAGCTTTAGTATGACCTATACTTTTACTGAAAATTTTGCTCTTCCCTTAAGTCACGATGAAGTTGTCTACGGAAAGAAATCTTTATTGGGAAGAATGCCGGGAGATGAATGGCAGAGATTCGCCAATTTAAGGTTGTTATATTCCTATATGTTCACTCATCCGGGTGCGAAATTACTCTTCATGGGAGCCGAAATCGGGCAATATGAAGAATGGAACTACAATACGAGTCTGGACTGGCATCTCTTGGAATACGAACCTCATCAGGGAATCAAAAAATTACTTACAGATCTCAACAAACTTTATAAAAGCAAACCGGCTCTATATGAAAAGCAATTTTCAGCGGAAGGATTTGAATGGATCGCGTATGATGACAGTCAAAATTCGGTCTTGAGCTATTTGAGAAAGGGAAATGATGCAAAAGATACTTTGGTAATCGTGTGTAATTTCACTCCTACCATACTAAAAGATTACAGGATCGGATTGCCATCTAAAGGAAAGCTCAAAGAAGTTTTCAATTCAGACGATAAGAAATACTGGGGCTCCGGCTTAAAGAACAAATCCATAAAAACTGAAGAAATTTCCGCCCACGGAAAAGATCATTCTACAGAAATTTCCATTCCGCCATTAGGCACTGTTGTTTTTGAAATTTTATGAACAACTAAATAAAAATTCAGTAGAATAAGCTTCTTTTGTATTTTTCAATAAAGATTGTAAGGCTATGATTACCAATACAGAACTAGAACATAAAGGGAATTTGTATCCCACCGCATTGTTATCTTACGAATACGACCAGGACACCATTGATTTTATTACTAAAAATGGGGTTCGCCTCCATATTAGGGTGCTACGTGATAACATGCTTAGATTAAGATATTCCACTACCGGAATTTTTGAAGATGACTTTTCTTATGCCGTAGATGAAAATCACCCTCACGGTTTTAATCAGCTTAAAGTTGAAGAAACCGAAACTCATATTGTGATCACTACAGAAAAATTCATTTGTAAAGTTGCCCGAGATGACATTCGTGTTGGAATGTATGACCTGAACGGAAAACCTATCCTTGAGGATGAACTTGGTTTCCACTGGGAAGAGAGTTTTGAATTTGGAGGCAATTTTGTAAAAATGAGCAAGTCTTCGAGGGACCAGGAGAACTTCTTCGGTCTAGGAGATAAACCCACCAACTTTAACCTTAAGGGAAAAAGACTAAGCCTGTGGAATACAGATCAATATGCTTATGGAAAGGATACTACCGAGCTTTACAAGGCGGTGCCTTTCTACATGGGCTTGCACAGCAATGTGTCTTATGGGATCTTCTTCGATAATACTTTTAAAACACATTTCGACTTTTGTGCTGAAAGAAGACATGTTACCAGTTTCTGGGCAGATGGTGGCGAAATGAATTATTATTTCATTTACGGACCACAAATGAATGATGTTCTTACTACCTACACAGATCTTACCGGTAAACCAGAGTTACCGCCTATGTGGGCACTTGGATTTCATCAATGTAAATGGAGTTATTATCCTGAAAGTAAAGTAAAAGAGATCACCTCAAAATTCAGGGAATTGAATTTTCCTTGTGATGCGATCTATTTGGATATCGATTATATGGACGGTTTCAGATGTTTCACCTGGAACAAAGAATATTTTCCAGACCCAAAAAGAATGGTGGCAGAGCTGGAAGAAGATGGCTTTAAAACAGTAGCCATTATAGATCCTGGAATCAAAATAGACCTTAGCTATGATATTTTCAAGGAAGCCCTGGAGAAAAATTATTTCTGCCGAAGAGCTGACGGTCCCTATATGCGCGGAAAAGTATGGCCGGGAGAATGTTATTTCCCAGACTTTACCAATCCCGAAGTAAGAGAATGGTGGAGTGGTTTATATCGTGAATTAATTGGCGATATAGGCGTAAAAGGTGTCTGGAATGATATGAACGAGCCGGCAGTAATGGAAGTACCAGGAAAAACTTTCCCTCTTGATGTACGCCATGATTACGACGGGCATAGATGTAGTCACCGTAAAGCTCACAATATCTACGGAATGCAAATGGCGCGGGCTACTTATGAAGGAGTTAAGAAATACAATTTCCCAAAAAGACCATTCATCATTACCCGTGCAAATTATTCTGGAGGACAGCGATATACTTCTACATGGACGGGAGATAATGTGGCTACCTGGGAACACCTTTGGCTTGCAAACGTGCAGATACAGAGATTATGTATGAGCGGAATGAGTTTCTCAGGATCTGATATTGGCGGTTTTGCAGAACAACCCTCGGGAGAACTTTATGCTAGATGGCTACAGTTGGGAATCTTCCATCCATTTTGCCGTGTACACTCTTCAGGTGATCACGGGGAACAGGAACCATGGTTCTTTGGGGAAGAAGTTCTGGACATTGCCAGGAAATTTGTGGAATTGAGGTACCAATTATTACCATACCTCTATACAGCATTCCATAATTATGTTCAGGAAGGTATGCCAATATTGAAACCTCTGGTTTATTTTGACCAGGAAGATGTACAGACACATTACAGATCTGATGAATTTATATTCGGAAATCAGATCCTGGTTTGCCCAGTGCAGGAACCAAATGTACAGGGACGACGAATGTATATCCCTAGAGGAAAATGGTATAACTTCTGGAACGATAAACTCATTGTTGGTGGAAAAGAAATGTGGGTGGACGCTCCTTTGGATATCATCCCTATTTATATAAAGGAAGGTGCCGTTATTCCAAAATATCCGGTTCAGCAATATGTAGATCAGATTAAAATGGAACAAATGACGCTGGACCTATATTATAAACTCGGAAAGGAAAATTCAGAGTTTTATGAAGATGCTCATGATGGATATGAATATCGTCAGAATGTATATAGCCTGCGTACTTTTAAGATGACCGGGAAGGAAGATGAGATCATTTTACAGCAACATAAGAGTGGAAAATATTCAGCTCCTTATACCAGCTTTAAATTGAAATTACACGGTCTTCCTTTTAAGATCAAGAAAGTATTCTATGAAAATGAAGAAGTACCACTGGAGAACCTTCATTTTAATGCCGAAGAAAATTCTATGATCATAGACAAAGAATTTAGTGAACTCCACCTGGTAGGATAATCCAGGTCTCATTCTTAATATAATTAGCCTGTCTGGAAATGATCCAGACAGGCTAATTTTTGTCAGGGCAATTGGTATTAAGATCCTTTCTCTACAGATTCACTTATGCTATGTCCATAGAATTTTTTCAGTGAACTATCGAAAATTTTCGGGCTGGAGAAACCAGATTTATAGGCTATTTCCATCACATTCATATCTGTGTGCTCCATAAGGTCCCTCGCGTAATTCAGTCTTGTGAATTCCATAAAATCTTGCGGTGAAAGATCCACCAGGCTTTTAAGTTTCATAAACAAAGTATTACTGGTAATCCCCTGGGCAGCGCTTAGATCGTGCACCGTAAAATTCTCGTTATTGATATTCTGAATAATAACATCATTCAGGCCGTGAATGAATTTCTTATCACTCTCTGTTCTGAATTCAGGCTGGGAATGTTCCTTATAAGACTTCACGTAAGAATTCCTGAGGTCCCGTTGCCAGATAAGTATTTTCGAGATCTTTTCCAGCAGATCAATAATATCCACAGGCTTTCTAATAACTTCGGTCATTTCATCTAACTGCAAATCATTAATTTGCTGATCTTCATCTGCTACCAGGAAGATATTAATATGGTTAAGACCGATATTCCTTTTTATCATCTTTGAAAGCTGAAAAGCATTCATTTCGGGCAAAATGGTTGCAGCAATAATTATATCTGGAAATATCATTCCTGCTTTCTCCAGCCCTTCTTCAGCACTGGTCGCCTGATAGATCTGGCAATATTCACCAATTCCTCTTACCAGGAGTTCCCTATTCCTGGTTTCGCTTTCAATGATTAGGATCTTGCTTTCGCCTAGATGAGTAAGACCAGAAGGAATTTCGAACTTTTCCCTGGGCTTCGATGTTTCAGCCTTTAAAATAGCAGCCGCTCTTTCCGGCACTTTACGATAATCTTCTTTTCTGTTCTTCAGTACGACCGTAAAGGTAGAACCTTCATTTTTTTCGGTTTCATAGCTAAAGCTTCCACCTGCTTTATTAATGAGATCCTTTGCTTTAAGAATATACCGTAATCCGCCTTTATCCCTAAATCCTGGGGATGATCCTAAAGGCTTTTTCTTTTCCAGGATCCTAAGATCGCTTTCAGGAATTCCCCTTCCATTATCGGTTATCTGTAACTTTAGATCTCCAATACTTGTTCCTATAAGATTGATGATAATTTTACCGTTCTTTAGAGAATAACCGGCGCTGCCAGAGATAAGACTAAGCATGATTTTATCGAGCATTTCCATGTTATAATAAAAACCTTCCTCTCCCCATTGATCGTTAATGATCACTTCAAGGTCCTTTAGATTATATACCGGCTCAATTTCTTTTATCAAATTGGGTAGATGGGTCTTTAAATGGATCTTCGAAATTTCGTAAACCGAACCCTGATAATTGAAGTTCAGGATCTGATTGAAAAGATCATCAAACCTGGCGGCATATCGCTGCAGGTCTTCATTGCTTCCCTGTTCAGCTTCGGAAGAAATCTTACTAAGAGATTTTACCGCGCTTTCCACAGGCTTCTTAAACTCTTTTTGGAGCTGATCGCGCAATTCTGCCCTCGCCGCCAGTTCAGCATTCTTTGACCTTTTAATAAAAACCACCACAAAGATCACTACCATTGCCAGCACGCTAATCCCCATGAAAAGGTAAACGCTACTGATAGTCCCTCCTACTGCGGCTACCTGGATATTCAAAGTTTCAGGTTTTGTCCAGGCAGAACCATCCAGTTTCGCCTTTACCTTGAAGGTATAAGTCCCGGGTGCAAGATTAGAATAATTGGCATAGGTTATAGATGAGGGTTTACTCCAGTCATTTTCAAGGCCCTCCAGCTTCCAGGAATATTGAATATCTCCAGGAGCAAGATGGGAATATCCCGCGAAACTGATCCTGAAACCGGTGTTTTCATCAAGTTCTACTTCATTGGCTTTAGCCAGGTCTATATTCGATTTTCCGGAGTCTTTATTTTTTGGAAGAAAGAGTGACCTAATCTGAAGGCGAGGCTTGAGATCCTGCTGAGCAAGCATGGTTTTAGGCTTGAAGATGTTCACTCCTCTGGTACTTCCCAATACCAATGAACCATCGTCAAGTCTGGTAAAATCAGTAGTAAGTTCGGAGGTTGACAAACCGTTTAATTCGGAATAAACCTTAATAATATCATTCCCTGGTTCATAATAAACCATCCCTTCGTCTGAGGAAATCCAGTATCCCATATCTTCATTTATAGCTATTCCACCGATATTATTGGATGGAAGACCACTAGCTTCATTTATGATTTCAACTTCTTCAGTTTTAAAATCATAAGATATTAGTCCGGATCCTTTTGTGGCAAAGAGCCCAATACCTTTCTGGGTGATCTTCAAATCGTTCATTGCATAATACATCATCCCTTGACTAGCAGAAAGTTTTTCAATATCGGTTAACCTTCCCGTATTAGGATCTAAAGAGTGTACGCCAGAACCGGTAGCAAGAATTATCTTCCTTGGTCCAAGTTCTGCGATGGCCTGGACATTATTTACCGGATAATTCTTTATCTGGTTATTTGGTGCGATCCTGGAG
This sequence comes from Gramella sp. MT6, assembly GCF_019357415.1. NCBI lineage: Bacteria > Pseudomonadati > Bacteroidota > Flavobacteriia > Flavobacteriales > Flavobacteriaceae > Christiangramia > Gramella sp. MT6. The sequence continues at coordinate 1,544,431 of NZ_CP048410.1, read as the reverse complement.
ATATAGCCCTCCTCCCCTCCAACCCAGATATTATTTCCGGAATCAACGAAAAGTGCATTAGCCGAGCTCACTTTTATCTTATAAAGCGCCTCCTCGGAATAATGCGCCCTTAAAAGGGTATGAATATTAATTTTATAAACACCGTCATTAGCCGTAGAAACCCACATATGCTCATCCACAGCTGCCAGGTTTGTGATCTCATCGGGTTCATTCAAATGTTTTTTATAATTCAGATTTTGAATATGCTGCCAGCGATCTGTTCTGGTGTCCCAAATACTTAAACCTTTGGCAGTTCCAAACCAAACTTTAGCATTTGAATCCCTTTCTACAGCAGTCACGTAATTATCTCCAAGACTTGAATATCTATTTGGATCGTTTTTAAGTTTTTCCACGACCATACCTGAATAATTACTCAAAAACAGACCTTCTTTAGCAACTATCCATAATAGATTTTGTTCATTCAGAAAGACTTCGTAAACATTTTCCGGATAAATTGATCCATCCTCAAGCAATTTCAGCTCCTTATCCAACCTTATGATTCCAGTACCTTTGGTTGCAATAAGAACCTCATCATCAAAACTTGTAATATCTGTGATCTCATTCTGTGAAATAGAATAAGGTATCGAGTAAACCTTTTGAATGTTCTTTAGATCAGCATCGATCTTGTATAGACCCTTGTTGGTCGTACCAATCAGCAGAATATTCTCCAGAGCCAGCAGGCTGCTTATCTGAAGATCCTTATGATACCTAAGATCTATTTTATTGAATTTTCCAGAGCGCCTGTCAATGGTCAGGATTCCGTTTGGTCCGGCAAATACGATCTTGTTATCGAATAAGGCGATATCGTTTGCCAGCGTATTTTCAGAAAGGAATCTGGAAAGTCCGAAATCATTTTTATTTGAATCGATGTTCAGCTTAAAAACACCGTTTTCTGCAGCGATCCATAACTGCTTTCCTGGGTCTTCTTTCATGGAGTATACCCTCCCGGTGATATCACTTACAAACTCAAAATGATTTTTGTCTGGTTGAAAAATTGCGATCCCACGGTTTCCGTAAAGCCAGGTTTTATTCTCAGAATCGGTATAGGTAGCTATGTATTCATTGCCGATCTCCCGAGGTACTCTCCGGAACTTGTTGTAATCTTCAACCTCCACAGAATTATATCTCGTGATCTTCATCGGAGTGGTAATCCAGAGATTATTCCCTAAATCCTGTTGAATTTGTACCACTTCTGCTTTTGAAAAAGGCTCAATAGCCTTAACCCTTTGAACTAAATTTGTATTCTGCCCGATAAGCTTACCGGTAATCCCTAAAATGATCATAAAGGAAAACAGAGTCCTGAATATAATATACCCCAAATCTCAAATTTTAAACAGTGAAAACATTGATAATTTAGGAAATAAGAGTTTTATAAACCTCTGCCATTTAGAATTTTAGAGCATATTTATTAAAATGATATTAACAAATTAAAGAAGGAATTTTCAGACAAAAACTGATAAGAATAATAAAAAAAGGCTAACCAAAATATACAAACGCATATCAAGTTAGCCTCCGTGTAATCGTTTTACCGATTAACAACATATAAATTTACGAAGTAAAATTTTTAGATCCAATGCGTTTTTAAAACCTGACGAAAAATACAGGAAAACCCCCATAAAATTTAATCCTTCTTATTCCGGTCACTATTTACCATCCTATGAACTATTAACATTAAACCCAGACAAACCAAGCCAAATACAATGATTATTACTGTTCCGAGAGTCCAGTTGACCAGTGGAATGATGAGTTGTGGAGACATTTTTTTATGATTTAGAAGTTAGTATTGGAGTATGACATTCAAACTGAGAAGAAACATTCTCGGTTTGTTGTTTTGGAGACAGATATGGGATATCCAGACCCATTCCTCTTAAAATAAACATGATTGCAATAATTCCTACAAAAACAGGAATTGCTTTGCGTATATATCTGCGAGTTTTCAGAGAAATAAAATTTCCTATCCAGATGGCGCTAGTCATTAAGGGGATAGTTCCCAGACCAAAAAGCATCATATACAAGCTACCTTCGAAGGCATTTCCCGAAGCTATTGCTCCGAACACCGCCATGTATACGAGACCACAGGGAAGAAAGCCGTTTAAGAACCCCACGGTAAAGAACGTATCGGGACGTTTTTTTCTAAGTTCCCGGCCCAGGCTATTCTTTAATTTGCCGATCATTCTTAAACCTGAGCTGGAAAAATTAAAGTAATTCTTAGAGTTTGGGATCAGGACCAGTATTAGCATGATCACTCCGGTGATGATTGAAAGTTGCTGTTGGAGTCCGAAAAGAGATAAACCCTTTCCTACGATTCCGAAAGCCAAACCAATGATCGAATAAGAGAAGATCCTACCTGAATGATACAAAAGGATCTGCAAGAGTCTTTTACCTTTATGATCCCTGTCCAGCGGTAATAAAAAAGCTATAGGCCCGCACATCCCTATGCAATGGAAACTTCCCAACAATCCGAATATGAGTGCCGATAGTAACATCTAGTGGTTGATCTCTTTTTTGAAAAGGAATTCCTTTCCTTCTTGTTTCCAGTTCACACTTACGTTCCATCTGCCTCCTACCAGTTTTTCTGAAGGAACAGCAAACGTTTTAGATTCAATCTCTGAAAATGGTATACTAAAGTCCAGTAGTTTGTTGGAAGGCCTGTAAAAATTCACCTGTCCCTCCAAGGCTTCCAGGTCTAATTCTTCCGGAAAATGAATAAGGATCCCGGAATTTTTATTTTCAAGAGTGATCTTTTCATCCATTCCCAGGGCATTACGCTCTGCGTCAATATCCTGCTGGTATTGTAATTCTGCCTTATAATAATCTTCCACTACCAAGTCATGATCAAATTCTTTACTGCTTATCATCGTAACCACGAAATACATGATAAAGGAAATGAAAGCGACCATCCCGATTACCAAACCTGTTCCCCAATTGATCTTCATAATTTCTATTTTTTAGTTCTATTTATCTTTTCAATTTTCAATACCCTTTGCTTATATCTAATTATAACTTCTGGGTCCTAGAAAAGTAGTTCCGGTTGTTTCTATTAGACGGTCACCGCTATATACCGCGATCTTCACTTTATCTTTATCATCATTTAAAACCGACTTGTTTATCTCTATAAAAAGTGTTCCTTCAGCAAGTCCGTTTGCTGGCACATTGATATGTTCTTTTACAGTATTAATCGTTCCATTATGAGATATCAGCCTGAATTGAACATCTTCGTAACCTATAGAGGTCTTATTGATAAGTTTATAGGTATATACATTACTTATCATGTTGTTCTCCTTGTGTTCATAAAGCTGTCCGGGCAATCTCAAAATATTAGCTTCGATATCACTTCTTAGAAAAAGCATACCCGTAAGCACCGATACCAGGATAAAAAGTACCGAGGCGTAACCTTTAAGCCTTGGTGTGAACCTGAATTTTGCTTTCTTCTCAATATTCTCCTCACTGGCATATCTTATTAGACCTCGCGGAAGGTCTACCGCATCCATCATATTATTGCAAGCATCTATACAGGCGGTGCAATTCACACATTCCAGCTGGGTCCCATTCCTTATGTCAATCCCGGTAGGACAAACCTGCACGCACTGGAAACAGTCAATACAATCTCCCTTGCCCGTATCTTCGCGATCCTCATTTTTCCTGAATTTAGCTCTACCTTTTTCTTTCTCTCCCCGTTTATGATCATAGGCTACAACTATAGACTTTGTATCCAGCAGAACTCCCTGTAACCTTCCGTAAGGACAGGCGATAATACACACCTGCTCCCTGAACCAGGCAAAAACGAAATAGAAAACACCGGTAAAGATCAAAAGTGAAATGAGGGTACTTAAGTGCGCCAGCGGACCATCCTGTATATATAGCAACAACCTGTCGCTACCTATTAGATAAGCCAGGAATACGTTAGCGATAAGGAAGGAAATCACAAAGAATACGAACCATTTAAGTCCCTTTTTCCTGATTTTTTCGCCATTCCAGGGCTGTTTATCCAGCCTTATCTGTTTCCCCCGGTCACCTTCTATCCAGTATTCGATTCTGCGGAAAACCATTTCCATAAAAATGGTTTGAGGGCATATCCAGCCGCAGAATATCCGACCAAAAGCAACCGTGAATAGAACCACAAAAACTACCCCTATCAACATCATTAATACGAACAGGTAAAAATCCTGTGGCCAGAAGATCTTCCCGAAGATATGGAACCTGCGTTCCAGCACATTGAACATTAAGAACTGGTTCCCGTTGATCTTAATAAAAGGAGCTGAAAAAAGTATCGCCAGCAGGATATAGCTTACCCATTTGCGATATTTATATAATATCCCATCAGGTTTTTTAGGATACACCCAGGAACGTTTACCTTCTGAAGTAACTGTTCCTATACTATCCCTGAATCTTTCGTTCTCCTGCTTTTCCAAAATCGAATCTTTTCGTATTAAACTCTATTCATTATTTTGCCACGGGCATTCGCAGTACTGAAATAAATCTTCAATTATTCTCAACTATTCCAGGATATTTTCTGATTTATAGTCCATTTCGATCTCTACCGAGCTGGTATCTGTCATTTCTACCTCCACCTCATCTACCCGGGCATCAGGATCTACCCAAAGTTCTCCCTGGGGTTCCTTAGGATCGGCTGGAGTAGTTCCATGCAGGCTAAGCACATAACTGGCCACCTGGGCGATCTCTTCAGGATTAAGATCTGTTTTCCAGGCCACCATCCCTTTGCCGGCACGGCCACCTTCAGAAATTGTATTGAAGACATTTTTAATTCCTCCACCAAGGATCCAGTAAGAGTCAGTTAGGTTAGGTCCAATACCTCCACCCCCATCTATTTTATGGCAGGCAGCACAGTTTCCAGAGAAAAGTGCTTTACCTGAATTAATATCAGCTTCTCCGGTAAGTAATTCGACGGTATTAGCATCTATAAGACCTTTTGCGTTCTTTTTGTATTCTTCTACTGCCGCTCTCGCTTCAGCTACTTCCATTAGATATTCTTCCTTTTGGGTAGATCCATCAAAAATGTGATACCTGGCAAGGTAGATTCCGGCGAAAATGATCGTTGCATAGAAACCGTAAAGCCACCACGGCGGGAGATTATTATCAAGCTCTTTGATCCCGTCATAATTATGATCCAGGATGATCTCTTCCTCTCTTTCTATAGGTTTTTTGTCAAGTAACTTATCATAGGTCTCTTTGAACCAGGAAAAACTCTTTTTCCTTTTTAAGGCAATTGCTTTATCATACTCTGCCCTGGCCTCCGGCTTTAAAGACATATACAATGTTCTTTCAAGGGCCGCTACAGAAACCTCGATCGCAATTCCAATTAAAAGGATCACTCCCAAAATGAGCCATATTATAGGATAGGCTTCAAAAATATTTTGATCGCCTGTTTCCAGAGTTGCGTTAGCAAGGATAATAGCAAGAGCAAGAATTCCTGTGATTCTTAATGCTGAAAATAGTTTTTTCATCTGTTTATATTTTGTTGTTAGGTCAGATGTAATTCGCCAAAATTTATTTCGATGAAATCCGAAATTAGGTCATGGCTTACTTTATGATCTGCTATCGTTTAGTATAGAATCCATTTCAATATTATCATCAAGTTCCAGGGGGAGATCACTCACTTTTTTTATGTATTCTTTTTTGGCAGTGAACACCCAGAAAAAAAGAGCTGCGAAAAAAATGAAAAATATCAATAAGGAAATGATAGGATAGATCTCCACCCCTTCTATACTTTCTAATGGACCTTTTACGAATTTCAACATGGTCTCAGGTTTTAGTTAGTTGATACTTGTTTTAAATCTTCGGCCTTGATATCTGTTCCCAGTCGCTGCAGATAAGCGATAAGAGCTACAATCTCACGATCTCGCATTTCTGTAAATTCCAGTCCGTTCTCTTCAGCATACTTTTTATCTGCCTCATAACTGGAAACAAAATCCGGATCGGCATATAGATTCTGCTCTATCTGAGTTCCCTGCTGCGTCATTAATTCCTGAGCTTTTTCTATTTCCTCATCGCTATAAGGCACTCCCAGGGTCTGCATTGCCCTCATTTTATCTTCTGTGTCAGATTTATCAAGTTCATTTTGAACTATCCAGGGATAGGATGGCATTATTGAACCTGAAGAAGTGCTCTGCGGATCATACATATGGTTCAAATGCCAGTTATCTGAATATTTCTGCCCCACACGATGCAGGTCGGGACCGGTTCTTTTACTTCCCCAAAGGAATGGGAAATCATACCTGTATTCTCCGGCTTTGGAATATTCGCCATAGCGCTCCACTTCACTTCTAAAAGGCCTTACCATTTGTGAATGACAGGATACACAACCTTCCCTGATGTAGATATCCCTTCCTTCCAGTTCCAGCGGGGTATATGGTTTTACACTAGAAATAACAGGAACATATTCGTCTACCATTAAAGATGGTATGATCTGTACCATTCCTCCAATTAAAATTGCGATCGTAGCGAAAATGGTAAGTTTTACCGGTCTTCTTTCCAACCAGCTATGGTATGCTTCACCAGCTGTTCTTTTAGTGGTCACCGGTTGCAAGGCAGCAGCTTCAGCTAATTCGTCTTCGACGCTGCTACCCTGGCGAGCGGTTCTTACAATGTTATAAAGCATTACAAATGCACCAAGAATATAAAGGCTACCACCTATGGCACGCATCCAGTACATTGGGATGATCTCTGATACTGTTTCCAGAAAGTTCCCGTAGGTAAGAGTTCCGTCAGGATTGAATTGTTTCCACATAGAGGCCTGCACAAATCCAGCGACATACATAGGCAACGCATAGATGATGATCCCCAGTGTTCCCATCCAGAAATGGGTGTTGGCTAATTTTACAGACCATAATTTGGTCTTGAACAACCTTGGTACCAGCCAGTAGACCATACCAAAGGTCATAAAACCATTCCAGGCAAGAGCTCCTACGTGAACGTGCGCAATGATCCAGTCACTAAAGTGCGCAATGGCATTCACATTTTTAAGCGAAAGCATAGGGCCTTCAAAAGTTGCCATTCCATAACCAGTAATAGCAACTACCATAAATTTAAGAACTGGGTCTACCCTTACTTTATCCCAGGCTCCACGCAGTGTTAGCAGCCCGTTGATCATTCCTCCCCAAGATGGGAACAGCAGCATTACAGAAAAGGCAACCCCAAGGTTTTGCGCCCAGTCTGGCAAAGAGGTATATAATAAGTGGTGTGGCCCTGCCCAGATATATATAAAAATGAGCGACCAGAAGTGTATTATAGAAAGCCTGTATGAGTAAACAGGTCTGTTGGCAGCTTTCGGTACAAAATAGTACATAAGACCTAAGAACGGCGTGGTTAAGAAGAATGCTACCGCATTATGCCCATACCACCATTGTACCAGAGCATCCTGAACCCCCGAGTAGAATGAATAACTCTTTAATGCAGATACAGGAATTTCAATATTATTTACAATATGAAGTACAGCAACGGTTACGAATGTGGCCAGGTAAAACCAGATAGCCACGTAGAGATGTCGCTGTCTTCTCTTGATCATGGTCCCGATAAGGTTCGCTCCAAACGCTACCCAGATGATAGCAATAGCAATATCGAAAGGCCATTCTAATTCCGCATACTCTTTTGAGGAGGTGAATCCAAGCGGCAAGGTAATGGCAGCACCCACTATGATAAGTTGCCAGCCCCAGAAATTGATATTACTCAAGGCATCGCTCCACATTCGTGCCTTTAATAGCCGTTGAGTGGAATAATATACCCCGGCAAAAATTGCGTTACCTACGAAAGCGAAGATAACGGCGTTGGTGTGCAAAGGGCGAAGTCGGCCAAAACTTAACCATGAAATACCTTCGGTCACACCAGGGAATATAAACATAAAAGCGAGCAGTAGTCCCACGCTCATACCAATAATGCCCCAGAACATGGTGGCAATGATAAATTTCTTTACGATCTTATTATCGTAATAAAATTGCTGTACTTCCATAATTATTCAGATTTCACTTTATTGAGAGGTTGTTTGTTTTCGGAATCTGGTTTTACCAATTCATCATCGAAGAGCATTCTTACCGAAGGGGTATAAACATCATCATACTGCCCCTTTTTTACGGAAACAATAAAGGCTATAAAGAAAATGATAGCGACTATCACACTTATGGCCAGTAACAGGTAAATAATGCTCATTTTGCTCGATTATGGGTGTAAAAGTATCTTGAGGGTCGCATGTAAAAAATGACCATTGTCAGATTTAAGACCTTGTTTTAATTTTTCAGCTTTTTTGAAAGAAATTGTGTGGCCAGGGTGGTGAAGATCACAATGCTGATAGAGCTTAATGGCATAAGAATCGCGGCAACAACCGGCATTAGGTTTCCTGATACGGCAAATGCCAGCCCAATTAAATTATAACAAAGAGATAGCAGGAAGCTCAGTTTTATCACCTTTATAGATCTTTCTGAAAGTTTGAAAAAGCTCCCCAGGTCTCTGAATCGTTTTGCATCCAGAATACCATCACATGCAGGAGAAAAAACATTGATATCTTCAGAAATAACGATACCAACATCGCTTTGAGCCAGGGCTCCCGCATCGTTAAGGCCGTCACCAACCATCATTATCTTATTTCCCTGTTTTTGAAGATCTTTGATGAACCGAAGTTTATCTCCTGGTTTCTGATCAAAATACATCTTGGTGCCTTCTGGCACCAGGCGACTTAATCTTTCACGCTCCCCGTCATTATCTCCGGAAAGTATGATCAATTGCCTGTCTACAGAAAGTTCTTTGAATAGTTCTGAAAGTCCTTCCCTGTAAGAATTATGAAAGCTGAAACATCCTTTATACTGATTATTAGAACTTATATGTACTGAAGTTTTCTCGTTCTTTTTCTCTGCAGGCCGTTCCGGCACCAGGATCTCAGATCTATTCATAAAAGTGGAAGAACCTATCTTCAAATTAAGATCCCTGTAACTGGTTTCCAGTCCCAGGCCTGTATGCTCGGTAAAATCTTCAGGAGTAGAAATATTGTTCTTATCGAGAATATTGTAAAGTGACCTACTCAGCGGATGATTAGAAGCACGGAGGCTACCTCCCAGAAGGTTTTTTTCTTCTTCGGTCAATTCCAGGCCTTCATATTCGATCTTGCTTTTGTCATTCGCGGTAATGGTTCCCGTCTTATCAAAAACCACAGTATCTATATTAGCGGTTTGCTCTATAATATTAGTATCCTTGAGATACAGGTGATTTTTACCGAAAATGCGCAGCATATTACCCAAAGTAAAAGGCGCTGCCAAGGCAATTGCACAGGGACATGCAATAATGAGTACAGCGGTGAAGACGTTCCAGGCTTTGGAAGCATCATAGAACATCCAGAAGATGGCCGAAAGAATTGCTATTCCTAATACGGCATAAGTAAACCGTTTACTGATCTGGTTAGTAAGATTCTGAAAAGCGGAATTCTTATCCTTGCTAAAAACCTCATCGCTCCATAATTGGGTAAGATAGCTTTGCTTCACGGGTTTTAAGGCTTCGATCTCGATAATACCACCCTGCTGCCTGCCACCTGAAAATAATTTATCTCCACTCACTTTTTCCACAGGCTCTGCTTCACCGGTAACAAAACTGTAATCTATACTGGCATTTCCCTTTATCAAAATGGCGTCCATGGGAATGAGTTCTTCATTCCTTATAATGATCCGGTCGCCTTTCTGGATCTTATAAACCTGTATTTGTTCTTCCGTAATTTTTCCGGCTTCAGTAGATACACGGGTCACGGCAATAGGAAAATAGGATTTATAATCCCTCTCAAATGACAGGAAGGAATAGGTTTTCTGCTGGAAAAATTTTCCGAGTAAAAGGAAGAAAACGAGTCCGCTAAGGCTATCATAAAATCCGGTTCCTAAATCCAAAACAATTTCTGCAGTACTTCTTAGAAAAAGGACCAGGATTCCCAGCGCTATAGGCACATCTATATTAAGGATACCCGACCTTAAACCTTTATAGGCCGAAGTAAAATAATCCCTTCCTGAATAAAATACCACCGGCAGGGAAAAGCTGAACATTAGCCAGCGAAACAAATGTTTGAATTGATCTAGCCAGAATTCATTTATTTCGAAATATTCCGGAAATGACAGGAACATGATATTCCCAAAGGCAAAACCCGCTACTCCTAATTTATAGATAAGGCTTCGGTCTACATCAGATTCCTTTTCTTCATAGTGATCCAAAGAAATATTTGGTTCGTAGCCAATACGGCTAAGTAAAAGCACAAGGTCCTTCAGGCTTATCTCTTCAGAAGAAAAACTCAACCTGATCTTCTTTTTAGGGAAATCTACCTGCGAGCTTTTTATTCCTTTGTGTAGTTTATGGAGGTTCTCCAGGATCCAGATACAGGAACTACAATGAATAGAAGGTATATCGAAAGATACTATCTGGGTATTTCCATGGTCAAACTCGAGTAATTTCTCAATGATCTCCTTATTCTGCAGGTAATCATATTTGCCTTCCCTGATCTTAGGAGATATCCCCGGGGTTTTTTCGAGATCATAATAATAGGTAAGGTCGTTACTGTTCAATATTTCAAAAACGGTTTTGCAACCCGAGCAGCAAAAGGTCTTTTCTGAATATAATATTGTCTCGTCCTGGCATTCTTCGCCGCAATGAAAACATAGTTCCATATCTATAAATAACTATAAGGACACAAAACTGAGCATTTGATGTTTTTGAAAATATGACCACGGTTAGGGAATGCTTTTTTTCTAAACTAAAACGTTATCGCGGATTACGGCCTTTTCAAAATTTTACAAAAGCTGATATTCATCATTATTTCCCTTGCATTCGTAGTGCAACTTTGTACTGATTAAAAAATGCAATCGATATGAAACCTTACAGAAATTTATGGATGTTAACAGCAGTACTTCTTCTAAGCTTTGGAATTAATGCTCAATCCTACAAACTGAATAATGAAGCTTCTAATCTTATTATAGATGGTACTTCTAATATTCACGACTGGACGATCGAAGCCGAAAATACCGGCGGAATCCTGATCACTGAATTCGATGACAAGAAACTGGAAGACATCGAAAAACTGGAATTCACTGTGAAAGCTAAAAGCCTGATGAGCGGTAAAAGCGGAATGGATAAAAACACTTATGCTGCTCTTAATACAGATGAATATGAGAACATCACTTATAAATTGAAAAAGGTGAATGGCATCAATAAGATCTCTGAAGACAATTTCGAAGTAAAAACCACCGGAAGTTTAATGATAGCCGGAACAACAAAAGATATAAATCTCAATTTCAAACTAAAAAACAATAATAATGAACTGGTTCTAACCGGTGAACATAAAATTAACATGACCGATTATGGAGTGGAAGCTCCAACCGCAATGTTCGGCACCATTAAAACCGGTGAAGATGTGGTGGTAAAATTTGAATCTCACTTTAAAAAATAACCTCAACCTTAAAATTAATAACGATGAAAACTATTACGCAAATACTCAGTCTAGCCCTCATTACAATTATGGCGCTGCCGACAATGGCCCAAAACAAAAGAGACCTGGATAATTATAGAAATCCAGATCAAAGAGGGATCAGCCAGTTCGAGGCACCTAAGGACACTGTAAGCACCTATGATGGTGTACATGTTAGAGTTGGTGGTGCTTCCACCATCCAATTCCAGGCATTAGATCACGAAAATTCAGGTAATGAAGCCACTCCAGAACTAATTGAAATAGGAGAGAACTTTAACCTTGCTACAGCCAACCTTGATCTTGATGTAGTTCTTTATGATGGGGTAAGAATGCACCTTAGAACCTATCTTTCTTCTCAACACCACCCTGAAGCCTGGGTAAAAGGAGGATATATTCAAATTGATAAACTGGATTTCATCAGCGAAGGTTTTGCTGAAGATCTAATGGATAATCTTAGAATCAAGATTGGTCACATGGAGGTTAACTATGGTGATGCTCACTTTAGAAGAACCGATAACGCGATGTCTTTGTATAACCCATTCGTTGGAAACTACCTGATGGATAGTTTCACTACAGAAGTTGGTGCTGAGCTTTACTACTTCAATAATGGATGGTTAGGTATGTTAGGAGTGACCAATGGTAAATTAAACCAGTCTGTTGAAAATCCAGATACTACCAGCCCTTCATTCTTAGCTAAAGCAGGATATGACAATTATATATCTGAAGATCTTAGATTTAGATTAACTGGTTCTATTTATCATACCGCTCAAACTGCAAGTGCATACCTTTATAGTGGAGACCGTTCTGGATCTAGATACTATTCTATCTTCACTGATATTGATGGAAACGGTGACGGATTTAGAGCAGGAAGAATCAACCCGAACCTGAGAAATGAGATGACCTCTTTCATGATCAACCCATTCCTTCAGTTTGGCGGACTAGAATTCTTCGGAATCTATGAAAGAGCTAAAGGTAAAGCTGCTGCAGAAGCTGATGAAAGAACCTGGAACCACTATGCCGCAGAGCTTATCTATAGATTTGGTGGCGATGACGATCTTTATATAGGAGGACGTTATAGCCTTGCAGAAGGTGAACTACAAAGCGGAGATGACGTAGACATTAACCGATTCCAGCTTGGTGCAGGATGGTTCATGACCAAGAACATCCTTATGAAATTGGAATATGTGAACCAGAAATACAATGATTACCCAGTAACCGATATACATAACGACGGAAAATTTAATGGATTAATGGTTGAGGCCGCTATTAGTTTCTAGTGTTTGAATGATGATTTTCGGGCGGAGTCTCAAGTATAAATACTTAAGAAACTCTGCCCGAATTATTTTCTAACCTTCTCAATTTTCAGGATCATGAAACGACTTTTAATAATATCCGGATTATTATTTTACTCCCTAATCCTAAATGCTCAAAAGGATTTCGAAAAAGAGAATATTACGATATTAACAGACAGTGAATTGATCATTGCTGGAAAAACCAACGTGAATAAGTTTGATTGTAAATTTGATATTGATCTTATAAACCATGAAAGAATAATTAAATACATCGAAGATGATGGTTTTATTAACTTCCATAACCTGCAACTTAATTTACTTACAAAAGGATTCGACTGCGGTCATAAAAGAATGAATTCAGATTTCCAGGATCTCCTAATGTGTGAAAAGTATCCTGAGATCGTTATAGAATTAGATAGAATAGAATTCGTTTCCCGTGAATTCGTAAAGGCATTTATCACCGTCCATCTCGCCGGAATGACCAATTCTTATAATCTACCTGTTCAAATTAGCAATGATCGTTTTAGTGGTAAATTCGAAATGAACATACGTGATTTTGGACTGGAGCCACCAACCAAAGCATTAGGACTTATTGAAGTTGACGAAGAAATAGAAGTTCAGTTCAATCTTAAGATCTCCCGTTAGTTTAAGTCTTTGAATTTGATTAAATTCTTAGGCTTTGAAAAATGATAATAAAGAAATAAAAAATCCTATGAAAAGTTTGAAAATTGTCTCTCCGCAGGAAGCTGTAAGCCAGGTGAAATCTAACCAACGAGTTTTCCTTCAGGGAGCTGCAATGACACCGAATGTTCTTATAGACGCACTTTGTAACCGATATAAGGAATTAAAGAAAGTTGAACTTATTCAAATTCACACCGAAGGAAAAGCCCTTTATACCCAGCCACCTTACCAGGATTCTTTCATGACCAACAGTTGTTTTGTTGGGACCAATGTAAGAAATGCGGTAAACTCAAATTTTGGTGCTTATATCCCGATTTTCTTAAGTGAGATCCATGTACTTTTCAGAAGGAATATCCTTCCTCTTGATTTTGCTTTTATTCAGGTTTCCCCACCAGACAAGCATGGTTATTGCTCGCTTGGGGTTTCTGTAGACATCACTCTTCCTGCGATCCAAAATGCGAAAAAAGTGATCGCCCAGATCAACCCGAATGTTCCCAGAACTCATGGCGACGGTGTAATTCATATTGACAAGATAGATGCCGCAATAGAAGTAGACCAGCCTATACATGCCCATCATTTAAGTGAACCTACCGAAATTGAAAAACAAATAGGAAAACATGTAGCTGAATTAGTAGAAGACGGCGCTACCCTGCAAATGGGAATTGGCGGTATCCCTAACGTGGTGCTAAATAATCTTACCAACCATAAACGACTGGGTATTCATACCGAAATGTTCTCTGACGGAATTTTACCTCTTATAGAAAAAGGAGTAATTACCGGTGAGGAAAAAGAAGTAAAAACCGGGAAACTGGTAACCTGCTTTGCGGTAGGCTCACCAAAATTATATGATTTTGTAGACGACAATCCATTAGTTCATTTCAAAGAAGCAGCTTATACTAACGATACTTCTATCATCAGGAAAAACCCTAAGGTTACCGCGATAAACTCGGCTATAGAGATAGACCTTACCGGCCAGGTTTGTGCAGACACTATTGGGAAGATCCAGTACTCGGGTGTAGGTGGACAGATGGACTTCATACGAGGTGCCTCGCTTTCTGAAGGCGGAAAAGCGATCATCGCCATGCCTTCGGTAACCAAGAACGGAGTTTCTAAGATCGTTCCTTATTTAAAAGAAGGTGCTGGGGTGACCACCACGCGTGCTCACGTGCATTATATCGCTACTGAATACGGAGTAGTTAATCTCTTCGGAAAGAATCTTAAACAGCGTGCAGAGGCTCTTATTTCGATCTCTCACCCAGATCACCGTGAAGAACTTTCACGGCAGGCTTTTGAAAGGCTTAACGCCTAAAAACCGTATCCTTTTAAAAGTTTACTTAAACTGAATAACAGAAACCTGCTTGAAACAATCTTCAAGCAGGTTTTTTGCTTTTACTGAGATTGGTCATATTTCAAAAACATCTCCCTTGGTAAATTTGATCTGTAATTAAAAAAATAGAAGAGATGAACATTTATCAAAAACAACTTTCGGAATTTAGTCGTGATTATTACGCGGGAGCTTCTACAGGAATTTTAGTTTCCAGCTGCCTTGGTGCTATCGCCGCAATGTTGATCCTAATGAATGGACATGGTGTTGCCGAAATGATCCAGCTTGGATTGGTCGTAGTGGTTTGTATGTGGTTCAATGCCTCTGTGCTGGCTCAGCTAAAATCTAAATTCGTATTTAATTCCCTTATCATTAGTATACTTGTTAGCACTACTTTTATACTTATCAATATTCTATAACCTGTTATGAGAGACCTTGAAAACCGTGACGACATCAATAAACTTGTAAAAAGCTTTTATAGCAAGGTCAGGAAGAATGAAGAGATAGGTTACTTTTTCAATAACAGTATCCAGGATTGGGATATGCATTTAGAGAAGCTCACCGATTTTTGGGAAAGTAACCTTTTTTTCACAGGCAGTTTCAAAGGTAATCCCGCCATGGCGCATGTGAAAGTGGATCAGGAACATGATCACAGTATTACCGAATATCATTTTGGTATCTGGATGAACCTCTGGTTTCAAACCATCGACGAACTTTTTGAAGGTGAAATGGCCCAGCGCTTAAAGAACAATGCCCGTAAGATGTCCACACATCTTTTTTTAAGGATCTACCAGGGCAGGCAGGTAAAATTGTAATTTCCTGTTATTTCTGAAAATCCGCTCTGGTTATTTAGACTTCTATTCTTTCTGAATATTTTCACCTCGAAGCAAATTCGATATCGTTCCTTACTCAAGAATATCATTTTACCAAAGGAGGTCCTGAAATAATTTCAGAATGACCATAGTCATTAAATTATGGGGAATAATCTGCTGAAGTTGATCCTGAAAGACAACCTATATTTCTCAATAAAATCCATTAAGATAAATTTACCCGTGGTAGACAAAAATGGGAATCTCCACATTCATATGAGCAGAGAAACCATATTCGGTATGTAGCAACCTGTCACAAATGCTCAGGTTTTTTCCAATGATAAAGATGATATCAAACTGTTTCTGAATATCCTTGAAAAGTTCCCTTGTAAATGGAACCGGTGTTTTGAAAGGGACCTTATCATTAATCGCATCAGGATATTCAATATCCCCATCCTTTATTTCCAAAAGAGTAAATTCTGAGGTTTTTAAATAATCTAAATTATCCAGGATTCTATTCTTTTCATCGATAGACAGGATCGCCTGATCTATGGGGAAAACCGCTTTTTTTAAATTCTGGTAAGTACATCCTGTTGGTACCGCGATGATATTGCATTTGATTTTTCTCACAATATCATAGGCATGATCGCCTAAAATTGGGTGAAAGTGTTCATCCTGGCTTACCGCCCCAATGAATATCAGGTCTATCTTTTTATCTACGAGCGCTTTTCTAACCGCCCCTATCAAATTTTCAGACGAAAGTATCGTATGAAATTTATGCTTTTTATTCCGGGTATATTTTTTCAGCGTCTTCACTCCGTCCTGAAGCTGGCTAAGGGTGCCAACCAGTTCAGATTCCAGATTTTCACTGGCAGACCTATTGAAATTA
Organism: Gramella sp. MT6; assembly: GCF_019357415.1. Lineage (NCBI taxonomy): Bacteria > Pseudomonadati > Bacteroidota > Flavobacteriia > Flavobacteriales > Flavobacteriaceae > Christiangramia > Gramella sp. MT6. Next base: position 1,527,954 of record NZ_CP048410.1, on the reverse strand, counting down.
AAATTGTGGATATTCAATAGATAAAAGTTCGCCCCTGTTTTCTGAAGAAAATCGACGGCATATCTACCTGCGTTTCCGGAAGTTTCTGAAAAATCGGTTAGAATTAAAACGTTCATGGATAATCACTTAATACAACGAAATTAGGTGAAGTATCCAACCGAAAAAATGATGAAAATCAGTTCTTATAAATTAATGAAAAACGTAGGCTACCTGATTCTTTTAAGTGCATCTGAATCGAGCAATTTAATATTGCGTCCTTCGATCTCGATAAGCCCTTCTTTTTTAAATTCTGAAAGAGTTCTGATAAGGCTTTCTGGTGCCATTCCTGCAACACCGGCAAGATCTGCCCTGGAAATCCTAATGCTTTTTAGTGGATGTTTCTTGATCCTTTCAGCAAAAAGCAGAATAGTATTGGCGGTTTTTTTCTTAACTGAACCGTAAGCCATTTCCATTAAATGTTGTTTTAATTCGGAAAGGTTATTATTCAGAACTTCTACCAGTTGCATGGCGATCCTGGAATTCTCTGAAAGTATTTTTTGAAATTCTTCCCTGGACATCGCATAAAGCTGGGTATCTTCCATAGCGGTAGCATAATCTTCATAAGAGGACTGGGGATCATTGGCGTGATTTCCAAAGAAATCATCTTCCTTATATAGCTCGGTAATTAGTTCCTTACCCTGGTTATCCATTCTATGTGCCTTCACCACTCCCCTTTTGATCAGGTAGAAGAAATTGGCGTGTTTATCTTTTTCATATATAGCCTCCCCCTTTTTGAAATATTGAAGTTCCTGTTGGCTAAAAACTTCCCGAAGATCTGCAAGGTCCTTAAGTTTATCCTCCTTTTTGGGAGTATTTTCTTCTTTTCTATAGGATCTAAGAATGGCTACTTTAGCCAGGCGACTTTCGATCGCGCTCAATAATTCTTCCTCCTCAAAGGGTTTGGTAAGATAATCGTCTGCCCCAAGGTCCATTCCTTTGCGAATATCCTTATGCTCGGTCTTTGCCGATAGAAAAATAAAAGGAATATTCAGGGTTTCGGGATTCTTGCTAAGAGCCTCCAGAACGCTATAACCGTCAAGTTCGGGCATCATGATATCGCAAACAATAATATCTGGCACTTCCTTCTTTGCTTTTTCAATTCCCAACTTACCATTGGAAGCCGTGATCACATCGTAATCTGAAAGTTCCAGCAATTCTGCAGTATTCTCTCTTACCGTTACATCATCTTCGATTAGCAATAATTTCTTCATAAGGCTATCTAAAATTAGTTTCCCGATTTTATGATTTATCTATAGGCACTTTTACCGTAAAAGTGGTGCCTTTATTCTCTTCACTTTCAAAATTGATAGTTCCCCCGAGGTTTTCTAAATGCGTTTTTGCAATATTCAACCCAATCCCGGTTCCCTGATCCAAAAGGGCGTTTTCTGCCCTGAAGTATCTTTCAAAGATATGTTTTTGATCTTTCTCTGGTATACCTCTACCCTGATCTTCAACCACAAATTCTATTAATTCTCCTTCAAAATTTACGCTGAATTTTATGAGCGTGTTTTCAGGGGAATATTTTATGGCATTTCCCAATAGGTTAGAGAGAATTAACTCCAGGATCTTTTCATCCATATATAGCTCAATATCTTCAATATCTTTGGGATATGCTATTTCCTGTCCATCCTTCAGAGTGATATTGGCATTGTAGATCACCTCATTAATGAGCCTTCTAAGGCGAAAATGTGAAAATTTATATTGCCCTCTTCCACTATCAAGACGTTCGATAGAAAGAAAATCATTCAGAATATTATTTAAATAATGAACTTTATTGCGAATGGTAATTAAATGCTTTTCCCTTTTTTCCTGGTGTTCTTCCTTTTTATATTTTTCAGCCAGGGTTGCCGAAGTCAATATCCCACTCAAGGGAGTTTTAAATTCATGGGAAACAAGGGAAAGAAATTTGGTCTTCAATTCACTTAGCTCCTTCTCCTTTTGGAGGGCATCTTTGATCTTTTTTTCAGCTTTCTTTCTCTTGGTGATCTCTTCTTCCAGTTCGAGGTTCAAATTCTGCAAATTTTCAACACTCTCTCTCAACTCCTGGGTTCTTATCTTGATCTTGTCTTCCAGCCGGTTATTAAGTTCTTCTATCTGCCTTTGAGTCGCCTTTCTAACGGTAATATCTATTATCAAGGACATCACATAATCCTTACCATTCATCTTAAACGGGTTAAGACCAGCCTCTACCGGAAATAAAGATCCGCCCTTTTTAACCCCGTGGAGGTCACGACCATGTCCCATCTGGCGCTTTTCACTATGCTCCAGAAATTTATTAAAATGATTATGATGACTATGGTGATATTTTTTCGGAATAAGCAAATCGAGATGCTGATGAATAAGTTCACCCTTTTCATACCCAAACATATGCTCTGCCGCAGTATTAGCTGCCACCACAACCTGATCTGAATTTACCACTATGATACCCTCTGATGCAGATTGAAATAAAAGGTTGAAGGCATCTTTATTATCTAAAAAGGAATCTCGCAAATCAAGTTTTGTTTAATAGCAACTAAAGGTAAAATCTTTTTTAGAAAAAACATGAATTAAGAAAGATTTAGTCACCCATTCCGGGAGAATGATCTTCATATCTATCTTCAAAAGTTTTATCTGTATGATAATCGTCTGTAAGTACCTTATAGACCGTGAAAATTAGCAAAAGCTGGCCGAAACACATGATATAGAAAAGCAGGCCGAATGGAAAATTGAAGAAAGCGAGCACAGATAATATTACCAGCACCACGCTTGTAAAAATTAGCAACCCAATCCCTATAATCTTCATTTTTTCTTTATAATTTACATAGAAGAAATTCAAATCACTCTTAAGAATTCGCTAAAAAACTAATCTACATATCTTTAAATTAATGATTTCTATCATGTTTTTAAAAAGCAACTAATCATAGCTTTGAAATAGAATCTAAAACCTAGATCATGAAAACTATCCTTGTTCCCGTAGATTTTTCAGAACATTCTGAATATGCCCTCGAAGTAGCTGCCAGCATCGCAAAAAAACAAGATGCTGAAATTATTGTAGTCCATATGATGGGACTCAATGAATCTTACCTAACCAGAGATGAGCAACAGGAAGTTTTTAATGCCATATACTTTATGAAACTTACCAAGCAGCGCTTTGATAAGTTTCTAAAAAAGGATTATTTGAAAGGTATTGATGTTACCCAAGCTGTAAAAACGCATAAGCTATTCAATGAGATAAATGAAGTTGCCGGAGAATATGAAGCAGACTTGATTGTGATGGGTTCTCACGGAGCTGCCGGAGTTAAGGAAGTTTTCATTGGTTCCAATACCGAAAAGGTGGTTAGAACTTCAAATATACCTGTACTTGTTATCAAAGAAAGAATTCCCAACTTCAAGATTGAAAAAGCAGTCTTTGTTACAGATTTTGAGCTGGACACCCTTAACTCATTCATGAAGGCCAGAAGTTTCTTCAAGGTTTTTAATGTGGTTCCGAGAGTACTTTTCATAAATATTCCAGAGAAATTTTTGAGCACCAATGAAATGAAATTGAAGGCCTACAACTTTCTGATAGATGTAGGAATGGATAATAAAAAATTCCAGGACGATATTGTCTTTTATAACGATTATACCGCCGAGAAAGGAATCTTCAATTACTGTAATGAGGAAAATATAGATGCCATAGCCATTCCTACACACGGCAGGAAAGGTCTGGGCCATTTCTTTTACGGCAGTATAGGAGAAGATGTTGCCAATCATGCGAATATTCCGGTAGTTACATTTAAGATCTAATCTCCGATCTTATAAATAGATTATCGGGGGGAACTTTAAATTTAAGCGCTATGAGAATCCTGTTCATGGTGATGCTGTTTCTTCATCTGCTAATCCATTTAATTGGGTTCGCAAAGGCAAATCAATGGATGGATACGGCTTCTGGGACCAAAATGATTTCCCAAACCCAGGGAATTCTCTGGTTACTGGTTTCTATTCTGTTATTAGTAACTATTATCCTTTTCATTTTAAGAAAACCCGCCTGGATCCTGTTATCCATTCCCGTGGTCATAACCTCGCAAATTCTAATTATTCTTAACTGGGACGAGGCTAAATATGGAACTATTTTCAATTTAATCATCTTGATTGTTCTCATTTTCTCTGTAGCTGGCTGGAAATTTGAAAATAAATACAAAGAAGATAAGGTCCAGGCTATTCTATCTAATCCCGGCAATAACGAGATCATTTCAAAAAAAGACCTGGAACATCTCCCGGTGATCGTTCAAAATTATATCGTTTATTCAGGTTTTGTAGGTAAACCTAAAATTGAGAATTTCCAATTAAGCTTTACCGGAGAAATGAGGGAGCAGAATAAGAAGTGGTTCAAATTCAGGTCTGAACAATTGAATATCATAAGATCTCCAGCAAGGTATTTCTTCATGAAAGCCATTTTTAAAGGTATTCCTACGAAGGGTTATCATAGATATGATGGAATAACTGCAAGAATGACCATTAAACCGTTTTCAATTTTTAAGGTTATCGATATTCAAACCAGCGAACTCCTGATCTCTGAAATGGTCACCTGGCTCAATGATCTCTGCATTTTTTCACCCGGAGCACTAATCGACAAGAAATTCGCCTGGGAAGAAATTGGAGAAAATACAGTGAAGGTGAAATTTGGCAGTAAGGGAAAAGAAGTTTCTGCAGTTCTCGAGATCAATGAAAAAGGACAGCTTATCAACTTCTTTTCGAATGACAGATACTCTGTAGATCACAACAAGCAATATATGTTCTCCACACCTGTTGGAGGTTATCAAAATTTCAACGGGTATAGATTAGCAAGTTACGGGGAAGCCATATGGCATTATCCGGAAGCCGATTTCGTATATGGAAAATTTGAATTGAAGAAGGCCAAATATAACCTGCACGCTTAGACTTAAAAAGTATTAAGCGCGATCCTGACCATTTCATTTAATTTATTTTCCCTTACTTCTGAAGAAACCTCCTCTCCATTTACCAGTGAATCTGAAATTGTAAGTATAGACAAGGCTTTTACTCCGAATTTTGCTGCCAGGGTATACATTCCGGCAGTTTCCATTTCCGCACAAAGCACACCATGATCAGCCCATTTTTTGTAATAATCAGGATCGTCGTCATAGAAGATATCTGATGAAAGTACATTTCCGGCCCTAAAATCGATTTTGTGCTCTCTGGCATATTCCACAGCCTTCATCAATAGATCGAAATCTGCTGTTGGAGCATAATCGGCTCCATTAAAACGATCCCTGTTTACCGATGAATTTGTAGATGCAGACATGGCAATAACGATATCCATTAAATTCAAGTCTGGTTGAAATGCTCCGGCACTCCCAACCCTAATTAGGGTTTTCACACCATATTCTTTTATTAGTTCGTGACAATAGATCATCGCAGAAGGAATACCCATGCCGGTACCCTGAACAGATACCTTTTTACCTTCAAAAGTACCGGTATACCCCAGCATCCCCCGAACATCATTATAACAAACACTATTTTCAAAGAATGTTTCTGCAATCCATTTAGCCCTTAAAGGGTCGCCGGGAAGAAGTACAGTTTCTGCAATGTCCCCTTTTTTTGCTTCAATATGAATACTCATGATGCTGGATTATTTATTCGAAATAATTTTAATACCTGAAGAAGTTCCGATGCGGGAAACGCCAAGGTCTATATATTTACTGGCAGTTTCAGCGTCTCTGATGCCACCAGATGCTTTGATCTTCACCTTGTCTTTAACCACTTTCTTCATGATCTCGATATCCTTTAAACTGGCGCCCCGACTTCCAAAACCAGTAGAGGTCTTCACATACTCAGCACCGGCCTGCATCACCAGTTCTGTGGCTTTGGCAATCTCCTTATCGGTTAAATAACAGGTTTCTATGATGACCTTAAGAATTTTATTACCGATCGCTTTTTTAATTTCCTGAATTTCAGATCTAACCTCATCATACTTTCCATCTTTAAAAAAACCAATATTAATGACCATATCTATCTCCTTTGCCCCATCTGAAACTGCGGTTCGTGCTTCCTGAATTTTTGCAGGCCTTGAAGAGGCTCCTAACGGAAAACCTATAGTAGCTGCAAGCTTTACCGATGAATCTTTTAGAAAATCCTTTGCAAGAGAAACATAACTGCTATTAACACAAACCGCATAAAACCCATGCTCTTTTGCCTCTTCGCACAAGTTCCTGATCTCGGCCTCTGTGGCTGTTGCAGCCAATAAGGTATGATCTATATAATCCTTCAATTGTAACATATATTTAGTTTCTGATAATTAAAAATAGGGCTTTAAATCAAAAGGTTTCTAACGCCTTAAAAATATGGTCTTGTGATCCTTTTAAAAATGACCAAAATCACACAAATTGGGATTCGGTATTTTATTAATATATTATCCAGGGTAAAGATTATAAACTGGAACCAAATTTATTTATCTTGTTCAGGTTTTGGCGAAATACCTAAAACATTTGCATTTTTCAGCACTAATTTATCATATAATCTTTACCTTCCAGAAATACTGTAAAATATGGATAAACAATGATTCTTTATGAGAGTGAATTTCTTCAGATCAATTTTGAAGAAGAAAATAATTGCTTTGTTCAATTTTGGAAAAAATCACCAAAATGCTATTCTAAATTAAAAGATGAGTTTTTAGAATTCATTGAACTTTATAAGAAATATTGCCCAGAAAAAACACTTTGGCTTCAACAGAATTTTCAGTTACCAATCAATTTAGAAACCCATAGGTGGATAGAAGAAAATGTGAATATCCCAGGTGTAAATTATGGAAATGAAAAAGTTGCTTTTGTAGTGGGTAAGGATGTTCTCGTACACTTAAGCGTTATGAACTATTTCGAAGAAGATAATTCTGTTATTCATCCTCTTCATTTTGCGACGGAAAAAGAGGCCAGACAATGGTTAAATGGCCAAAAAGACAATTGTAAGAACAGTACCAGCATCAAGATCCTTTTTGAAGGAGTTGATGCAGAAGGAAATTCGATTATAAAGATCAAAAGACCTTCCAAGGATATTACAAGTACACTGTTATCTATAGGTCACGTGATCGATGAAAACAATTTCATAAAATCTAATATTTCCAAATATTCCAGGCTTACCAAAAGAGAAAAAGAGATCATGGTCATTTTCTCAAAGGGATTCCGCCAGCAAGAAGTAGCCGACCAATTATTTATTTCTATCGAAACCTTGAGAACACATTGGAAAAACATCAAAAAGAAACTAGACATCAAGTCTATTGCAGATGTAAGCAAATATGTGAATGCTTTTGATATGAAATAAGATCAGATCACCTATAAAATTATAAAAAAGCCGCTTCCTTTTAAACGGTCATTGAAAATAATTTGGTTTCAGGTTTATTCCTTTGCAGTCTTCTATCGAAAGCCATACAAATATTCCTTACAAATGGTCTACCCTTTTCGGTTACCACCAGATAGTTGCTATCTATTTCTATAAGTCCGTCTTTTTGCATTTCCCTTAAACCTATCAACACATCTGGCAGATCTGTAAAGAATTCATTACGAGTATACCAGGAAGTCTTGAATTTACACATGAGATTAAGAATATGTTTTCTAATTACAAGATCTTCCTCTGTAAGTATATGCCCCCGGAACACCGGGAAGATTCCGTCATATACTAATTTTTCATATTCTTCCACTCCCTTCACATTCTGAGCGAAGCCATACCAGCTGTCACTAATTGCTGAAACTCCCAGGCCAATCATCGCCTGCGTTTTGGAACTGGTATACCCCATAAAATTGCGATGTATGGTTTTATTTTCCACAGACCTGAACAAGCTATCAGATCTTAAAGCAAAATGGTCCATACCAATTTCTACATAACCTGCTTCCAGCAACATCTGCTTTCCGGTTTCGTATTGTTCTCTTTTTTCCTCTGCCCCAGGAAGATCTTCATCTTTAAAACCTCTCTGACCATTTCCTTTGATCCATGGAACATGGGCATAGCTATAAAAGGCTATTCGATCTGGCATTAATTCCATGGTCCTCTCTATAGTATGAACAATATCTTCTTTAGTTTGAAAAGGAAGTCCGAAAATGATATCATGGCCTACTGAAGAAAATCCTGCTTTCCGGGCATTATCAGTGGCCGATTTTACATTTTCAAAAGGTTGAATCCGATGTATGGCGTGCTGTACTTTTGTATTATAATCCTGTACACCATAACTTACCCTGCTAAAGCCAAGGCTAGCCAGGGTTTCAAGATGCTCTTTAGTTGTATTATTGGGATGTCCTTCAAAGCTCAATTCGGCATCCTCAGACTTACGAGCTAGGCTAAATATTCCATTGATAAGCAAACTAAGGTTTTCCGCAGAAAAGAAAGTTGGAGTACCTCCACCAATATGAAGTTCTTTTATTACCGGCCTTTTTCCTAATAGATCACAGTACATTTCCCATTCCCTTACAACAGAGCGTATATAAGGAATTTCAACGCCATGATTTTTGGTGATCCTTTTGTTACAACCACAAAAAGTACAAAGGCTTTCACAAAAAGGTAAATGAATATATAAGCTTATTCCTTCAGAAGCATTGCTCTCATTAAAACTTCTGGCAATTGAAGATTTCCATTCTTTTAAAGAAAACTGCTTATCGTCCCAATAGGGAACTGTTGGATAACTAGTGTATCGTGGACCGGGAATATTATATTTCCCGATCAATTTTGAAGGCAACATATTCTTGATTTTAGGGTCAAAAATATAATGCGCCTTTTTAAAGAATAATGACGATTGTCAGCTTAAGATAGGATTTAGAAATTAAAGTTCTAGCTTTTCCAGTTCTACCATTCCCGTGCCGGTAACAGATACAGAGATCCAGAGTTCATTTTCTCCTGCTTTAAGATTGGAGATCTCCAGGTTATCTAAGGAGCCAATTAAATGAACACCTTCTTTGGCTTCCAGCTTATTTTCCAATTTTTCATTAAGAGATCCTAGCTTTTCTTCTATTTGAGGCATGAAATTGAAATTCATTTTCTTTTTAAGCTTGTCATACATCCATTTATTCAAAACAGTTTCCAGTAATTGATCTGCCAACCAGTTTTTGGTCTTACCGTCTATCTCATAATCCTTTAATGAAATATGCTGATTTTCGCGGTCCAGTTCCAGGGCTGCATGGAAATATATCTTTACCTGTTTGTTTTTGAAAAGGCTGGTTAAGGTTTGGAGATCAATTTCCAGACAAAGATCATAGTCTTCGGCTTCGCTCTTGCTTATAGCAACATCAAGAACCTGGGCATAATTAGACGTTTTACCGTTAGAGCTCTCCTTGCTAATTATTTCTCCTACTAATTTCTGTCTGAGATATTTATCCAGAACCGAGTATCCTATAATAACCGGAACAGTGATATTAATATTCTGACTGTTCAATTCATCCTTCATATACATAAATCAGCATTTTTTAAATTAAAAGCTAGTTATCATGATTTGTATGATTCTTCAGCTTTATATTCAAATATCCAAACACTAAATTAATTACCACTACAAAAACGGTAAAAATTAATAGAGGAAGAAATAAACCAAATCCGGCGAAGCAACCTGCAGCCGCACTGCACCAGATAGTTGCAGCCGTGGCAAGACCCTCCACTTTTTTTCCTTCTTCTCCATGCAGAATGACGCCGGCTCCCAGAAAGCCGACTCCAACCACTACCTGACCAACAATCCTGGTCATGTCTGTTCCGGCAGCTTCACTAAATAGCAGGGATATTACAATGAACCCACTGGCTCCAAGGGATACAAGCATGTTCGTTTTCAAACCTGCAGGTTTACCTTTGAACTGTCTCTCCAAACCCATAAGTAAACCTGCAAAGGCGGCGGCACCAATTTTTAAAAGAAACTCATAAATATCAATTTCCATCGAAGAATCATTTAACTAAAGCTAGCAAAAACAATTCATATTTGTTTAATTATCTGAATTTCAATTATTGAAGTGAATTATATGAAAGCAAAAACCTTTCAGCGAACTGAAAGGTTTTGAAGGTTAATCCAAGCACGGAATTATAGGTTGAGAATAAATTATTTCTACCCTACATTGAAATAATTTAATTAACTCCGTGAATACGAATTAACAAAAGCTAATTTAGTAATAGATAGAACACAAAGAAATACCCATAAAGGGGTATTTTTCAATCTAAAATCCCGTCTTTTTTTACGATTATCTTACTAATTATAAGTTTTAACTGTATTAATCTTAAAATAATTTGTCTGTATAGACAGACAACTAAAAATTGAATATGTAAAGTTTTATTTACTTTTTGTAAAGCAAACCATTCATATTTAAATAAATTTATAATGTTTGTAAAAGAAACTTTACATTAATTTTTTTAGTATGAAAACACAACCTCAAAATTGGGCCAGAGATTGCAGAAAAAATACATTGAATCTTGCCATATGGACCGGGGCATGGGTAATTTCCATGGCGATCGTAACCTTCGGTCCTTTGTTCCTCTGGCAAGAAAATCCCACGAACACTTTAATTGGTATTCTCGTCAACCTTGGAATAGGAATTGGAGTCATCTATGCCAATAAAAAACATTTAAATTCGCTGGATGAGCTACAACGTAAGATACAGTTAGAAGCAATGAGTATTACCCTTGGTGTGGCAGTAATTTTTGGGTTAAGCTATTCTTTACTTGACACCACAAATTTGATAGGATATGACGCAGAAATATCTCACCTGGTAATTCTTATAGGCTTAACCTATTTGGCTGGTATTATTATCGGAAATTTAAGATACAGATGAAGAACAAGATCAAAGTCTTACGTGCGGAGTTCGATCTAACACAAGCACAGTTAGCAGATAAATTGGCCGTTTCCAGGCAGACGATCAATGCTATTGAAAAAGGTAAGTTTGATCCCAGTTTACCACTGGCATTTAAGATCTCTAAACTTTTCAGAAAACCTATAGAAGAAATATTTGAGGAAGAGAAATGAAAAAGGGGGCGACTCCCTACAATATCGCACCCCTTTATTCTTTAACTAAATTCTATAACAAATATATTCCTATAGAGTTAATAGAATTGACTCTATGAAGAAAAATATTAGCATTATACATTAAAATAAAACAATTGTTAAAATACTACTGCTTAACACATTACGAGACTATTTCTCAATTGCAGTATGATTATTACTACAAAATATCTATTAGAGATTAAAGGGATAAATCTACAGCCAAAACAAGTGCAAAAAATATGCTCCATAAACACTGAATCCCGCCAGAATTCGATTTTAACATTATTCTTAATTGGTCATTAAACCTTTATTAAATAACTACCCATTAACAGGCTTTGGTAATAGTATCTTCTACATTGGCACTAAACCAAAAAATCAATTATTATGAAAAATTTAAATAGTTACTTAAGTAAAATAGGTCTATTGGCCTTATTTATTACAATAGTAAGTTGCGGACCTGGAAAAGCTGGTGATGCAGACACCCTGATGCAAGACGCCACAGAGGCAAAAGCTGCGATGATTCAGGCAGATGCTAATGTAGCAGAGCTATTTACTAATTCTGCAGGTTATGCTATTTTCCCGAATGTTGGAAAAGGAGCTTATGTTATTGGAGGCGCTTCTGGAAACGGAATAGTTTATGAAAACGGCCAAAACGTTGGTTACGCTAACCTGAAACAAGTAGATGTAGGACTTCAGGTAGGTGGTAAAGCTTATAGAGAAGTTCTTTTCTTCAAGAATCAAGAAGACCTTGAAGATTTTAAAAGAGGTGAATATGAACTTTCTGCAAACGCCTCAGCTGTCGCAATTGAAAAAGGAAAATCCAAGACGGTAACCTTTCAGGATGGTGTGGCTGTAGTTACAATGCCAAAAGCAGGAGCAATGGTAGGAGTATCTGTTGCCGGACAAAGATTTGGATACACAGAAATGTAATTCTTTCAAATAAAGAATTAAAAAGCCACTCTTTCGAGTGGCTTTTTTTATAAACTTCATTTTACCTGAACAGATTAAACCTCTTTTAATACAAGCCAAATCGTATATGCCAGATAAGTAGTCAATAGAACTAAGGCTTCCCACCTATCTAACTTCTTTTTCTTACCTGTAAACATAAAGATGATTAGAAATACTGTTCCACCTAATAAAATATAAACGTCTGTATTAAAAACTGGATCATAAACCAAAGGTTTTACCATGGCACTACATCCCAGTATCAGTAAAATGTTGAAAATATTAGAACCTACAATGTTACCTACGGCGATATCTGCATTCTTTTTAATACCTGCCATGACCGAGGTCGCAAGTTCTGGCAGGGAAGTCCCGGCCGCAACAATGGTTAGACCAATTATCTTTTCACTTACGCCAAAGTAACCGGCAATGTTTGAAGCGCTATCTACCACTAGTTTTCCACCCAATACCAAACCAATAAGCCCGATAAATATAAGTCCGGCTATTTTTAAATTGGAAATATCCTGGGGTACACTAATACTCTCCTCTGGTTTATTGCTCAGTTGTTTTTTGATATAAATTAGAAATGCCAGAAAAAGGGCGAAAAGTATTACCCCGTCGAACCTGGTTAAAACAGACTCACTGGAAATAAAATTATTGGCAAGAAAAAATAAGATAAGTGTAGCCACTAAGGAAATAGGAATCTCCTTTCTAATCGTGTTTCTCTGAACCACCAATGGACTAATTAAACCGGTAACGCCCAGAATAAGGAATAAATTGAAATTATTACTTCCAATCACATTCCCAAAGACCAACTCTTCCCTCTCTTCGAAAGCTGCTACAGTATTCACAATTAGTTCTGGTGCCGAGGTACCAAAAGCTACTATGGTTAATCCAATAATAAGGTCTGGAACATTCCTGGCTCTAGCCAGACTTGAGGCTCCATTTATAAGCCAGTCTGCTCCTTTGATCAATAATACAAAACCAACAATTAAGAGTAAAATTTGAAACAACATCTATTAGTAATTAAATCGCTTTACTTATCAGTAAAATATACTGTAGGGAGTAATGATTTACTGGAATGAATTGCAAAGCTAATGTATACAAGAACTTTGTTAAATAAACGATAATAAAATTAATTTTGAAAATAATAAAGTGGCTTAAACAGCCACTTAACAGGCTAAAGGTCAGGGATAAAAATTATTTTTCATACAATGTAAAAGTGATTTGATTTTGAATTACATTTGACCCGTTTAACAATTAATATTTCATTATAAAATGAAAAAATCCTTAATGACTGTTGCGGCTTTAGCGATGGTTTTAACTTTTAGCTCTTGCAAAGAAACTACTGAACAAACAACAGAGGAAACTTTAGAAGAAGCTACAGAAATCGAAGCTACTGAAGAAACAATTCCTGCTGAAGAAGTAGAAATGGAAGTAGTAAATGATTCAACCAGTGAAGTTGATATGACAGAGATTACACCGGCCGAAAATCCAGAATCTGATAAAGAATAATCTTTAAGTATATCATCCCGATACTAAATAACTAACCGTGGCCAATGCCACGGTTTTTTTGTGATAATTTTTCTGTCCAAATAGATCTAAAAAAGATTTCGAAAATGGTCAAAACCGATCTAAAATAAAAAAGCCACTCGATTTGAGTGGCTTTGAATTTAGTAGCGGGAACTGGACTCGAACCAGTGACCTTCGGGTTATGAGCCCGACGAGCTACCTACTGCTCTATCCCGCGATATTGGACGGCAAATATAATATCATTTTTAGGATTACACCAAACTTTTTTGATAAAAATTTTAATGGGAAATCCAATGAATTGCTTCGAGCCTGTCCTTCAGCTCAAAAGACTCCACTTTAGTACTAACAAATATGTCATTCACGTCCATAACACCCCTGATCCATGTGAGATCTGTTACTACCGCCATCTTATTAATCTGGTGAGAATTTTGAAATTTGAATTGAAGGTCTTTCAAAAGTAACTTTAAAGGCACCTCATTACCTGGCATAATTTCACAAAAGAGGTTTATGTTATCATGCTCTTCCAGTTTCTTCTCTATACGGGAGTGAAATTCCTGAATATATTCTTTGGTGACATCCTTATCTACCATAATGCCAACTATATGGCCCGCAAGTTCAAAACTTTTTATCATAACTACAATTAGCTTTAATCTAAAAGTAGCATTTATTTTGGGTTTTCCCTAAAAAAGCCTTGATTACTGCTCTATGTCAGACGCTTGGAATTCAATGAGTTCACCATCTTCAAAGGCAACCCTGAATTCGATAGGGCGGCAGCAGACCTCGCAATCCTCTATATAGGTTTGCTGAGAGACAGATGGATCTAAAAGTACCGAGATCTCTTCCCAGCAATAAGGACATTGAAAAAAATGTTCGAACATAAACTATAACTCTACATTCAATAACTGCCCCGTCAATTGAAGCACCTGCAGCTCGGCTAGTTTAGCGTCATATTTAGCGAGATTCAGACTTGTTCGTGCATCCAGAAGATTTATCTGCGCCTGCCTGAACTCGATCGAGGTGATCCTACCAAGCTTATACTGCTCCTGAGACCGGTTAAAGTTATCGAGGTTAGTATCTACATTTTGCTGTTGTACCTTCAAAATATAAAGTTTATTGCGATAATTACCCAACGCATTGGCAATATCTCTTTTTACCTCGCTTTCAATTTGTTGTTTTCTTATTTCCTGGCTTTGATACCTGATCTTGGAATTCTGAATTAGTACATTGGTTCTACCACTATCAAAAATATCCCATCTAAGGCTTACTCCAGCAGCGAAACCATCGGCTGTAGTAGTAGATCCGGGAAAGAAGGCCGTAGCGGCACTTCTATTCCGATTCCATCCGTAGGAACCCGTTAAGTCCACAGTTGGAAGATATCCGCTTTTACTAATCTTGATATCATAATCGCTAATCTCAAGATTCTGTTCTATTTGAAGTAGCGAAACATTGTTTATTTCAGCTTCGTCCACAAAACTCTCCAATTCGAGTTCTGAAACAAAATTTACCGTGGTATCAACCTGAAACTGATTATCATTGATTTCCCTGTTCAACAAAACATTAAGATCCCTCTTTGTATTTCTCAATTGTTGTTCAGTTTCAATCAACGCGATACTATCGTTATTCACATCTACTCTGGCATTCAAAACCACCAGATTATTCGCCTGTCCGTACTCGAACTGATATTGCGCCCGCGTGACCCGGTTCTGGGATATTTCCAGAGTTTCTTCAAGAACGTCAATATTTTCAGATAATCGTGCTACTTCATAATACACGCTCATGATCTGTAAGATGCTATTCTCCACTGTTTCCCTGGCATCTAGCTGGGAAAGGTCATATTGTTCCTTAAGGCTCTTATAATTATAATACCGGCCAAGACCATCAAAAAGGGTATACCCCAAATTTATAGAGGCATTATACCTGTTGCTTTCTATTCCCTGCTGATCAACTATATCTCCATTTTCAGGCTCGGTTATCCTGTCATTCAGATCATAGTTGGCACCGGCCAAACCGGTAAGTGTTGGCAGGTATCCGGAATTCCAGATACTCTGGTTATTATCTGCGATCTCTACCTCATTATTCGCGAGTCTAATTCCGAAATTTTCTTCCAGTGCCCTGGCAATTACTTCTTCTTTGGTTAACACTTGCTCCTGAGACCATACAGAACCGAAAGTGAGAATAGTAAGAATGAGGAGTGATCTATGTAGTACTTTCATGCGCTGCTTCTTCTTTTTTCTCTTTTATAGCTCTTTCCATATCTTCTTTAGAAGGTCTTTCCCCTGTTTTAAGCCATCTTCCCCCTACTTTAATGCTGTTCGTTATTGAGATCAACAAGGGTAATAATAACAGGGTTAAAATAGTTGCTATTGCGATACCATATGAAATCGAGATCGCCATTGGTTTAAGGAACTGTGCCTGCCTGCTCTTTTCCAGTAGTAACGGAGCCAAACCGGCTATAGTGGTCAGGGATGTTAAAAATATAGCTCTGAATCTCGACTTTCCGGCTTCAAATAAAGCTTTTTTAAAGTCCATGCCTTCCCGCAGATAACTGTTATATTTTCCTATTAACACCAGGCCGTCATTTACCATGATTCCTACTAGCGCGATGATCCCCAATGCCGAAAGCACATTGATTGGAAAATCATGTAACCAGTGTCCCCAGGCTACGCCAATAATACTGAAAGGAATCATAATCATTAATAACAATGGCTGACTGTAACTTCTGAATGTGAAAGCAATGGTCGCATAAATAAGGAAAAGGATGACCGGAATCACTGCCGCGGCAGAGCTCGATAGCTTTGAAGCCTCCCTGTTCTGTCCTTCATAGGATACACTAATACTAGGATATTTCTCAAGAATTGGCGGCATCACATTCGCCTTGATGTCTTCCAGGATCTCTGTAGAACTACCATTAGGATCTTCCATATCTGCAGAAACCCTGATCTCACGCATTCCGTCGAGGTGACTTATAGACTCAGTCCCTCTTACTATCTCGTAATCTGCGATCTCATCGAAAGGAACTCTTTCCCCGGAAGGGGTTACCAATCTCAATTCGTCAAGATCATTAATAGAAGACCTGTTTTCAAGATCATATCTAACCCAGACTCTTATTTCATCCTGTCCACGCTGAAACCTTTGTGCCTGGGCACCGAAGAATCCGTTTCTTATCTGGCGCATAACTTCTCCCAGGTCTAAACCAAGAGCATAAGCATTATCTTTTAATTGTACATTGATCTCCTTGATCCCTTGTGGGTCGTTATCTGTTACATCTTTAAGCAAGGAATTATTTTCGAAATTCTCTTTTAATTCTTCCTTTGCTGCTTCCAATTCACTAAGGTTATTTCCCAACAGCGATACTGAAACCGGAGAACCTCCAAAATTACCTCCTGAACCAAAGGTGAGGTTTTCAACCCCGAAGACCGGACCTACTTCGTCCCTTATGGCATTTGTGATCTCTGGTGAACCAAAGTCACGTTCTTCCCCGGGCAAAAGGTTCACCTGCAATGATGCCTTATTGTTACCAGGCCCTACCCGTTTTATAATATTTTCAACAACCTGCTTATTGCCGGTTTGATTTTCGGTATATTCTTCATTCACTCTCCAGGCGGCAGCTTCAACCATAGAAATTATAGAATCGGTCCTTGCCGGGTTTACACCTTCAGGCATTAAAAGATCTATACTTACCCTGTCACTGGCAATACTCGGGAATAAGGTTACCCTTATCCAGTTTCCACCAATAGCGCCTATGGTTAATACAAGTACCACTATCAAAATACAAAGCGACAATACCTGCTGGTTAAGTACAAACTTAAGTGTAGGACTGTAAACCCTGTCTCGCATATAAGCCATGGCTCGATCACCATACTTATTTATCACCTTCATTTTCGCGAAGAACTTCGCCAAACCTTTTTTAGGCTGTCCATTAGGCTCAGGTCTCCTCAAAGCCTTTGAATGAGCAATATGAGCCGGCAGAATAATTAGAGCCTCAATTAATGAGATCACCAGGGTTAAAATAACTACGGTAGAAACTTCCCCGAAAAATTCCCCTATCCGGCTGTCCAGAAATAGGAAAGTTGAAAAAGCAAGAACAGTGGTTATGATCGCAGAAAGTATTGGCGGAACTACCTCCATAGTTCCATCCATTGCAGCCCTAATGGGGCTTTTACCCATTTCTGAATGCTGAAAGATATTTTCTGAGATCACAATTCCATCATCTACCAGGATCCCGATTACAATGATCATCCCAAATAGAGAAAGCACATTTATGGTCACCCCCAGAGAACCTGCAAATATGAACATTCCCAGGAATGCAATTGGAAGTCCGAAAGCTACCCAGAAAGCCAGTCTGATGTTCAGAAAAAGTGAAAGAAAGAACAGCACCAGTAACATTCCCATGATCCCGTTCTCAACCAGTAGTTGCGTACGCTGATTTAAAGTAATAGACTGGTCATTCACCACGTTCAACTGAACATTGCTATTCTTCTGGTTAAAAGTTTCTACATACTCATTGATCTTCTCAGCCGTAGCCAATAGATCCTCGCTACTGGTATTACTAACCCCGATATTAACCGCTACATTACCATTAAAATAGAGTGCGTTAGGAGTTTCTGAGAACTGATCTTTAACAGTCGCGATCTCACCAAGTCTTACGATCTCACCAGTAGAACTTGATTTTAGCACAATATCATTGAGGGCATCGGCATAATACGCCCTGTTGTTAGCACGTATCAGGTAATCTTCAGCATCTGTTTTAATCGTACCACCTGTAGAAAGTATATTCGAATTTCTAACTGCCTGCGCTACCTCTTCAAAAGTTAAGTTATATCCTAGAAGATCATTCTGGCTTACTGCGATCTCGATCTCCTCCTCCGGAAACCCAGAAATACTTATCTGTGAAACTCCGTCAAGCAGCCTCAGATCGTTCTCAATTTGCTGACTTATTTCTTTTAAGTTGGCTAATGGAACATTTTCTCCACTCACCGCAAAATTGATGGTTTCCCTGATAAACTCCTGCTTAGAAACCACCAGTGGTTCCATACCACCGGGAAAAGTTGGAACACGGTCTACCGCATTCTTCACTTCGGTAAGCATGGCATCTATATTCTCACCCCTTTCGATCTCAACAGTAATAGAACCTCCACTTTCACGTGCAACCGAGGTTACCCGGTCTATTCCTTCAAGCCCCTTTAAGTTATCTTCGATCTTAAGAATGATACCTTCTTCTATTTCTTCTGGAGCAGAACCTGGATAGGCAATATTAATATTTATGACCCTGGAATCCTGAAGGGGAAAAAATGAAGATTTCATATTCATGATCCCGATGATCCCAAAGATCACAAAGGCCATGATCACGATATTAACCGCAACCCCGAATTTTATAAAGTAATTGATTAACTTTCTCAAGACTGTTCCTTTTTAAGCAGATCCTTCTGACCTTCGATCTTTACCAGCATCCCTGAATATGCACCCGGAACGTTAGCAGAAAGAATCTTTGTGCCGTCTTCAAGCCCTTTGATCACAACCGTGTTATTTGTAAAATAGACCGGGTCAATATCCACAAGATTTAGAGTACTGTCTCTTACCACAAAAACCTTTGATCTGTCAACTAAAAGCTCTCTGGGTATCTCTATCGCGTTCTTTTCTTCCTTTGCATCTACATGAGCTTCCAGGTACATACCCTCGCTTAAATCTGGGTTTTCGATTTTGATGAACACACGAATACTTTGAGTTTCCTGGTTTACCTTACCGTTGATACGGCTCACCGTTCCGTCAAAAGTTTTTGTGCCTTCAAGATTCTGAAGTTCCACAGACTTCCCTATCTCCAGAACATCGCTAAATTTTTTAGCGATAGAAACCTCAAGTTCATAAACACTCGGATCTATATATTCTCCCAGTTTCTGTCCTGGACGAATCAGGGTTCCTTTGTTCACCAAAGCTTCGGTAAGAATCCCATCGTATGGGGCAATAATGGTATATTTTGAAAGCCTTTCTTCAAGGTTTTTTACATTATAATAAGCTGATACTATTCCGCGACCCGTAATAAAATATTGCTCTTGCTGAGTTTTAGTTTCAGGCAACGGTGGAACCGGTTTATCCATATTGAAACTATTCAGGTAGGCTTCCCATTTCTTAAAAGCTTCTGGATAATCCAGCCTTAGATCTGGCATTATGGAAGTAATATTATTATAGAGTTCACTTTTGGCAGATTGCACGCTGGCGCCATATTCTTCGGAATCTATACTCAGCAACACCTGTCCTTTTCTGAATTCCTGCCCTGGCCTGAAATCTTTACTGCTATACCTGAAAATACCCTGTACTTCTGAAAAAAGCTCTAGCCTGTGCAGCGCGGTGATATTTCCGTTGGCCGGTACTACGATTGGGACGGTCGTATTTTTAACGGTATCTATAAAGACGCTTTTCACAGTTTTATTAACCGGGGGCTTTTCCTTTACATTACTGTCTATAATTAATTTTGCGCCAAAAATTGCGGCCACAACGAGCACCACACCAAGTGCCGAAAGAATGATCTTGCGTTTATCCATAACAGTACTAGGACTAGAAGGAGTCCCTATGGTTTAATTAAAATGAAATTTTTTATTAACTGATCTGTTCGAGGTCGAGTTGGAGTACCTCCCATTCAGCCATTAGTTTCTCCAGCTTCTTTTTTGAAACGTTGTAATTATTGAGAAAATCTGGCTTGATCACCGTTGCCTCATAATTATCGGCAAGCTGTTTGTCCTTCGCTTTAAGTTCCTTTTCCAGCTTAGTGATCTTAGCCTCGGTCTTGCTAAGCCTGTTCTTTATTCTCTTAAGCTCTTTCTGATCTGTAAAGGACCTTTTTTCTGTGCTTTCTTCTTTCTTCTTCGTGGTCTTTACTTTATCACTTTTTTCAACAGCCCTCATATCGAGAAGCTTTCTCTGGTCAAGATAATAATCTATATCCCCAAGATATTCCCTGATCTTGTGATTTCTAAATTCATAGACCCTGCTGGTTAGATTTTGAAGAAAATCCCTGTCGTGAGAAACAATGATTAAAGTTCCTTCGAAATTCTTTAAAGCATCCTTAAGGACATTCTTGGATTTAATATCAAGGTGGTTGGTAGGCTCATCCATCACCATCACGTTGAAAGGCTCCAGCAACATTTTACACAGGGCAAGCCTGTTACGCTCACCACCGGAAAGTACCTTAACTTTTTTCTCTACTTCATCTCCACGGAATAAAAAGGCTCCAAGCATATCTCTAACCTTGGTCCTGTTCTTTTCGTTAGAGGCATCTTCCATGGTTTGAAGCACGGTTTTTTCTCCGTCCAGATATTCCGCCTGATTCTGCGCGAAATAACCAATTTGCACATTATGACCAAGCTTCAATTTCCCCTCGTGTTTGATCTCTCCAATTATGATCTTCGCCAGGGTTGTTTTTCCTTGACCGTTCTGCCCTACAAAAGCAATTTTACTTTGACGTTCGATCAAAAGATTTACATCTTTTAAAACTTTCTTATCACCGTAAGATTTTTCAAGATGTTCGGCCTCTATTACCACTTTCCCCGGGTTTACTGAAACAGGGAAATTCACCGACATCACCGCATTATCATCCTCATCTACCTCAATACGATCTATCTTATCAAGTTTCTTGATAAGCGATTGTGCCATGGAAGCCTTACTGGCCTTAGCACGGAATTTATCAATAAGTTTTTCGGTATTTTCTATTTCCTTTTGCTGGTTCTTCTGTGCGGCAAGTTGCTGCTCCCTTAATTCTTTTCTGAATTCAATAAATTCAGAATAAGGTTTTCTATAATCATAAATACTCCCCAGAGAGATTTCGATACTTCGGTTGGTCACGTTGTTAAGAAACATCTTATCGTGAGAAACCAGCATTACGCATCCCTGGTAATTATTCAGAAAACTTTCCAGCCAGATGATACTCTCTATATCAAGGTGGTTGGTAGGCTCATCCAGCAATAGAATATCATTATTCTGAAGAAGAAGTTTTGCAAGTTCGATCCTCATTCTCCAACCTCCGGAAAACGTTTCGGTTAACCTGTCAAAATCCTCCCTTTCAAAACCAAGACCCTGAAGAACTTTTTCGGTCTCTCCTTCATAGTTATACCCTCCAATGATCTCATATTGATGAGTAACCTCACTTAGATCCTCAATAAGTTGAGAATATGAGTCGCTTTCATAATCAGTTCGGGTAGCTAGCTGCTCATTGATCTTCTCCATTTTCCCCTCGAGCATTTTAATTTCCTCAAAGGCCTGGTGAGCTTCATCTATTACAGTCCTTCCATGTTCGAAATCAAGATCCTGTTTTAAAAAACCAATTCTTAACTCCTTGTCTTTTGCGATCTGCCCGGTATCATACTCCTGGTCTCCTGAAATGATCTTCAATAAAGTAGATTTCCCTGCACCATTTTTTCCAATAAGACCGACCCTGTCCCCGGCACCAAGCCGGAAACTAACCTCTTTAAAAAGATATTCCCCTTGAAAAGAAACTGAAAGATTATGAATATTAAGCATTAAAGCGTATTTTTTGCAAAGATGCTTAATTTTGTCATGCAAAAAAAATAAGATGAGCTTACTAAAGGGTACAAAGATTTATAGCATACTCACAGGCACATGTCCAGTATGCCAGGAAGAGAGCATGTACATTGAAAAAAATCCTTATAAGCTTAATAAGGTTTTAAAGATGCATGAAAGATGTTCCAATTGCAATACAAAATATAAGATAGAACCTTCCTTCTTTTACGGAGCTATGTATGTAAGTTATGCAGTTGGTATCGCATTTTCTGTAGCCGCTTTTATTATTGCTTATCTATTTTTCAATGCTACTTTGCTCGCATCATTTTTTGCCATCGTAGGAACTTTGGTAATTTTCATGCCGGTGATCATGCGATTATCCAGGAATATCTGGATCAATCTTTTCTTAAGCTATAAAAAAACTGCTGGCAGCAATTAATTAGACAAGAAGTGTTTTTTGGTGAATCGAGCCAGGTCAATCTCGGCATCGAGCTCGGTGGAGTTTTCAATGAAATCCATTAATGCTTTAGACATATTTGGCGCTATGAGCACCCCTCTGCTTCCAAAACCGTTACAACAATACATATTAGCAATTTCTGGATGCAGTCCCACTAGAGGCTTTCTATCTGCAACAGCGGGACGAATTCCCGCTTCCTGGTCTACCACATCAAAATCACATTTGATTATCCCCTTCAAGTCTTTCACTAATCGTTCCCTTGCTTTTGCGGTCGTCTCAGGTGTTTTATCCAGATGATCGTAGGTTGCTCCCGCTTTATAGAGATTATTCCCCAAAGGCATTAGAAAGACAGATGCTTTAACGGCAAAATCAAGCTTTAGTTCTTCGGAATAAATTGTAATATACTCTCCTTTATTGCCACGTAATGGCAAATAATTGAACCAGGGATTTTTTTTCAAGCCGAAACCTTCACAAAAGATGACCTTTTTGGCTTTTAGCCCATTATAAACAAAACATTCGTCTTGAATCTCAAGATTGGAATAATCAAAACTTTCAATTCTCAGCCTATCGTCATCTTTCAAATGTTGCCGATAACTATCCAAAAGGTTGCCTGTATCAATATTCCCGGTATGAAGAACCTTGCCAAGAGAATATTCAGCAATAAGATTAGGATTATCATTACGTTTCAATTCTGGATCCAAAAACCTGGAAAGGTTGGGTTTGTCTGAAGCGATGAACCAGTCATTCTGTTCCTCAGCAGAATGGAACCGACGATATATATTCCAATGATGAATAAGTTTCACATGGAGCTTCTGCTCTAGTTTTTCATAAAAAGGAATCGCGGTTTTCATCTGTTCAGCTGCATTCCAGGCTGGGGTAAAGCGCTTTAAAATGACCGGATTAAAAATTCCGCCCGCAACATAAGAGGAGCTTTGGGAATTATCTTCAAAAACCAGAAAACTCTTATCTCTTTTTTCCAATTCCTCAGCAACCGCAAGACCGCTTAAACCAAGACCAACAATAATATAATCCAACATGGGCTAAAGATATTAAGGTAAATGACCATTTTCAAAAATGAGCATAAAAAAAAAGCGCCTGAAAAAGGCGCTTTAAATATTATTCTATCTGAAGAGTTAGTAACTCCACATGTCCTGTTCAAAGTTTCTGATCTGTTCTTTGATACGTTGAGATTCCAGTAATTGCATAAATGCGTTATCTGCAATGTATTCATCGATCTCACGATCTCCCTGAACGTTATCTTCCTTATAGATCACTCCATCAAAACGTCTCGAATTCAAGAGATGATCGAAAGAAATAACCTGAGAGGTATTGTTCCCGGTAAATACTTTGGCATCATGAAGAACTTGTCTTGCATCTGGATACCAAACCCAGAATAATTCTACAAGGTCTGTTTGTCCAGAATCGATAAAGTTCACATCTGGAGCTACCGGAGCGATCCCTAAAAGACGATATTTCAATTCAGCTAAACGCTTATCAAAGTACCATAATCCACGGATATGATATTCGGCAATATCTGCTGAACCAAGGTCACGACGATCTATAAATTGCTCGTCTACCTGCTCACCAGCATTGTACTGCTCTATACCAAGATCTGTAGTATCAATTTTGGAAAGAGTCGCTCTGATATCCTTCAAAGTTCTTTTTTCCTGAAAATAAGAATCTGCATAAATATTCTCGATCTTTCCCTGTTTGATCGCACTTACCAGAACGTCATAAAGAGATCTTCTGTTTGATCCAATGTTATTGGTATCTATAGGATAATAAAGCGGAAAATTCACTCTTTCATCAAGGTCAATAATTTCCCAGGTCCCTTTAGACCATAGGATATCACGATCCCCAACGTAACCATATTCTAATGGCTTATCCTCTTCATCTACCATTGCCTGAGCTTCCGACTTTTTCCCGATATCTTCAGGCTTGTCGGCGTTCAGGATGTTTGCCTGACCGAAAGAAGAGACACCCACCATCATCACAAAACCATATACAAAAAATTCTTTCAAGCTCATTTTTTAATAAATTTTAGTTCGTAAGCTCAATCACTACAGGAGCAACTTTCTTAAGCTTATAGCTAGAGTTTCCTGCAAGTGAAGCTGAAATATCATAAATCTGAACTGACTCACCTCTACCGGCACGTCTTAAAGCCGCTTTAGCTCTATCGTCTAACCTGCTACCATTCACAATAATAGTTGGTTGTCCAGGTACTTTAAATTTGAATCCGGTAACATTAAGATTAAGATCGAAATCGAAATCTGGTAAACTAGCGCCAACAGTAGCGATCTCAAGACTGTTTCTTTGCATAGAAACAGAACCATCTTCACCACGAATAGTACCTACCGGTCTCGGAATATCTTTTACCCTAAAGGTCTTCTTATCTGAAACGGTCTTACCACCAGGAAGCGTACCACTTACACTAATGGTTACTTCTCTAGCCTGAAGCGTAGTTACATCCATAAGATAACTTCCAGCACCACCAGACTGTCTTAGACCAGGAGCATTCGCGCTTACGCTGCTTACCCCAGGAATAGAGATCGTCATTGGGTTTTGAACTCCACGATACACCACATTCATTTTATCTGCAGAAATTACAGCTGAATTAGGTAATGGAATTACGTTGTAAGAATCAGATATATCAATGCTCTTTAAAGTATCATTTTCCATGTACTCAAGCTTACCAGTGATCTTCTGCTCACCTACATTCCCTGCTGGAAAGTCAAGAACTACCTGACCATCTTTTAGGGTTTTTACTTCTTTTCCGTTAACAATAACGTTCTCGAATTGCAAAGTATTGTCAAAACGACCAAGAACTACTTTACCAGTAAAATTCTCACCGCTAAAGAAAGCAGGTTTGTCTGGAATAACTATAGCCTCATAATTCTTAAGAGAAACATCACTCTGTAATTGACCAGAAAGCATAGAAGAAAGTATCTCACTTTCGGTACTCTTTACGTCAGCCTGCATTTGAGTTAACTGAGTTATAGAAGCAACCAATGGAAATCCTTCAAAACGGTACTTTAACCATGGTACTTTCGCTCCTTCAACATTTTCAGGATCTGTAGCAAATTCCTTCTGAACATTTACTTTTTGAGCAATCGTATTATATCCATTATTCAGGATCTCAGAAACTCCACTTCTGTAAGCCTCTATTTGAGCAAGAAACTCCTCCCCTTTTGGAGAGATTCTACCACTCTGGAAGAACATTTCATCCATAACGGTAGACTGGTCCATTGTCTCATAATCCTTAGGGTCATTTACAGAAGCTTTTAATTCTTCTTTAATGCCTTCGATATATTGTGTAAAGTTTGAGGACAATTCATGAATTCTATCCGCATCTTTTTTAATGCTGGTATACTTTGCAGGCTGTTCCTCAACCTTAGTAGCAAGACCAGCCATTAGAGCTGAATTCCTTTCGGTATAATTCTCAGCGGTCTTATCTAGTTTTTCATTCATCAGTCCAAAAGCGGTAAGAACCTCTTTGGACATATTTAATGCCATCATGGCGATGAAAACCAGGTACATTAGGTTAATCATCTTCTGCCTTGGCGATTGTTTTCCGGATGCCATGTCTAATTAGTTGTTTTTAAATTAATATAACAGCTTAATTGAAAAATTATCAATTAGACTCTAACTTTTCCGTTCATCGCGGTCAACATTCCACCATAAACATTATTTAATGACTCCATGTTATCTGCAAGGGAATCCATCTGGGCTTTAAGCCTACCAGCATTCTCAGCAACTTCCTGATTAACTTCAGCTTGTTTAGCAGCAGATTCAACCTGAGCTTTATAAATATTATTTAAAGTTTCCATTTGTGCAGCTGCAACGCTCAATTCTTCACTGTATTTCTTTTGAGAAGCCATAGAATCTACGGTAGGGGCGATACCTTTAGCGGCTCCTTCAAAGTTCTTAATACTCTCTCCTAAAGACGCCATAAGGTTTGCATCTAGTTTAGCTTCTTTAAGCATTGCGTCAAGTTTTTTAGAAAGCATACCTTCAGCTTCTTTTTCTTCAGCAACTACTGCAGTTCTATTTCTTCCAGGTCCTCCAGCTAATTCTGGATATACTAAAGACCAGTCTAATTCGTCATCTACCGGCTCAAATGCTGAATATGCGAATACCAAGGCTTCTACGATAAGTCCAGCGATAAGCATTGGATTACCACCCGGCCAGTGCATGATTTTAAAAAGGGCACCTAGAATAACTATAGATGCTCCCAGACCATACACCATATTGGTCACTTTTTTTGTTGATCTTGAATTTGCCATAACTCTAATGTTTAGATTTTCTTAGTTGATTTTATTGATAGGTTTAAGTTCCAATTTTTATTATGGATTTTTTTGATTCAAAGTAACATCGGTTCCAAGATAATCCTGAACTGTTCTAAATCCAATGTAACTTCTCGCTGAGTCCATATACTCATAATCCCTTGAACTTACTTGCAGGAAGTAAGCTACGTCTTTCCATGATCCTCCACGAACCACTTTTCTACGATCTTCAGGGTTATTCACTGTTGGGTTCATTGTAGACATATACTCATAAGATCCCGGATCGTATGAAGAATCTACCCATTCTGCTACGTTACCTGCCATGTTATATAATCCGTAATCATTAGGATCATAAGATTTAGCTTCTACAGTATAAAGAGCCTGATCTGCTGCATAGTCACCACGCAATGGCTTAAAGTTCGCCATAAAACATCCACGATCATTAAGGGTATAAGGTCCACCCCAAGGGTAAGATGCTCCTTCAAGACCACCTCTGGCGGCATATTCCCACTCACCTTCTGTAGGTAATCTGTAGGTTGGAACATTCTCATCACCTTTTTCACGACGGAAGTCGTTATGATATTTTGTTCTCCATTGAGTAAATGCTCTTGCCTGTTTCCAGGAAACACCTACTACTGGATAATCATCGAATGCGCTATGCCAGAAGTAATCATTATGCATAGGCTCGTTGTAAGAATAGTTAAAATCTTTGATCCAAACAGTAGTATCTGGATAGATCGCTACTTCTTCTTTTTTAATAAAATCGCTACGATCACCATTTTTTCTTGCTGCCGCCTGAATATCCATGTAAGTATACTTGAATTTCAGTTTTTTAACATCAATAGTACGCTGACCATTGTAAACCTCATCCATAGGAATGTACATAGAGTCCATCACCTCTGCATAATAAACATCAGGATAATCTTCGGTATCCCAGATAATATCAACGTCGGTGTTTAGCTTTCTATTTTCGTAATCATCAGTTGGACCACCCTGACCATAAGTGTTCAGCATGTATTCCTGATATGGAGTAAGATTATCTGGATCGGAATCTGCAAAAGCAAATTCTCCAATTCCATCATCTCCGGGAACAGCACCCTGAAGTTCAGCCATAATAGCCAAATTAACCCGAACGATCGAGTCTCTTACATCTTCAACAAACTGCCTGTACTCTGAATTTGTGATTTCTGTTTCGTCCATGTAAAAGGAGCGAACAG